>NZ_CBCRXM010000001.1:0-406279 GCF_965137005.1 Sphingomonas antarctica
CCCCCGCCTCCTCCGCCGCCTCCGGCAGCGGTGTGTCAGCCTGGGCCGTACATCGTGTTCTTCGAATGGGACAAGTCGGACATTACGCCTGAAGCCGCGTCGATCCTCGACAACGCCGTCACGGCCTATGCTGACTGTGCCAACACCACGATCATGCTGGCGGGTTACACCGACACCTCGGGTACCCCGAAGTACAACCTCGGTCTCTCGCAGCGTCGTGCTGATGCCGTTAAGGCATATATCACGGGCAAGGGCATTGCGGATGGTGTCATCACCACCAAGGCGCTCGGCGAAACCAACCTACGCGTTCAGACCGCCGATGGCGTTCGCGAACTGCAGAACCGTCGCGTCGAAATCATGTATGGCCCCAACGCCGGCATGTAATTTCGATCCGATTGTTGGAACGAAAAAGAGGGGCTCGGTCGCAAGACCGGGCCCTTTCTTTTTGTGTTCGCTTGATGCGCGCAAAGCCCTGACGCACACTCCCGTCAGGGAGATGCCGCATGGCCGATATCGAAAGCATTCCGGCGCCGCGCGCGCTGCCGCTGGTCGGCAATTTGCATCAGATCCCCAAGGCCGGGTTGATCGGGCACCTTCTCCAAGTCTCTAAAGACTTCGTCGATCCCGGCATTTTCAAGCTGCGTTTCGGCGCGCGCGTCGGGCTGTTCGTGACGCACCCCGATCTGGTCGCCGAATTGTGCGACGAAACCCGCTTTCGTAAAATTCCCGGACCTGGCCTGCGCGTCGTGCGCAAGTTCGCGGGCGATGGCCTGTTCACCGCGTTCAGCGACGAGGCCAATTGGGGCAAGGCGCACCGCATCCTGCTGCCCGCATTCGCCCAGCGCGCGATGCGCGGTTATTTCGACCTCATCCTCGAAGTCTGCGACCAATTAATTGCGAAATGGAGCGCGCGCGCGGGTGGCGAACTGCTCGTCGCCGACGATTTCACGCGGCTGACGCTCGACAGCATCGCGATCGCCGGCTTCGGCCACCGCTTCGACAGTTTTGCGCACGACGAACTCGACCCGTTCCTCGAATCGCTCGCCAGCGCGCTGGGTGAGTCGCTCAATGTCATTACGCGCCTGCCGATCCAGCAACGCTTCGCCAAGCGATCGACCGCGCAATTCGATGCCGACATCGTTGAGATGAACGCATTGGTCGACGGGATCATCGCCGAACGCCGCGCCAATCCGCGGGAGGCGAAAGACCTGCTCAACCTGATGATTACCGCGGTCGATCCGGAAACGGGTGAAGGCCTCGACGATCTCAACATCCGCTATCAGGTGCTGACCTTCCTGATCGCCGGGCATGAAACCACGTCGGGGCTGCTGACCTTCGCGTTCATGGAAATGCTCAAGGACCCGGCGGTGCTGGCGCAGGCATATGCCGAGGTCGACCGCGTCCTGCCCGGCGACACACGGCCGCAATACGAACACCTCGCGCATCTCAAGGTCATCGAACGCATCGTCAAGGAAACCCAGCGGCTATGGCCGACCGCCCCGGCCTTCTCGGTCGGGCCGTGGGAAGACACGGTGATCGGCGGCAAATGGCGGTTGCGCAAGGATCGGCCGGTCAACGTCTACGCGCCCGGCCTTCAGCGTCACCCGGCGGCATGGTCCGATCCCGAAGACTTCGACATCGACCGCTGGCTTCCCGAAGCCGAAGCGGCCCATCATCCGCACGCCTATAAGCCGTTCGGCAATGGCGCGCGCGCGTGCATCGGGCGGCAATTTGCCCTGGTCGAGGCCAAGCTCGCCATTGCTCTGATCCTCCAGAAATTCCAGGTCGCGGAACGGCGCGGCTATCGACTGACGCTGAAGGAAACGCTGTCGATCAAGCCCGACGATTTCTGGGTCCGCGTAAAACTGCGCCAGCCGCATGAACGCTTGTCGATCGGCGAGGCGGTAAAAGTCGGGGGCAACAGCGAGGTCGCCTCCGCGGCCGGAGCGGGACAACGCCTGTCGGTGCTCTATGGCACCTCGCTCGGCACCGCGCGCGACATTGCGGAGGAAATCGCCGAGCGCGCCGCCAATGACGGGTTCGAAACGCGCGTCGTTTCGATCGACGAATCGATGGGCACGCTGCCCGAAGACCGCGTAATCGTCCTCGTCACCGCGACCTATAACGGCCGTGCGCCCGACTCGGCGCTCGCCGCCGAAGCCGCGATCGACGCCGGACAGTTTGCCGATGCGCGTTGGCCCGAAACCAAGTTCGCGGTGCTCGGCATCGGCAACAGCCAATGGCCGAATTATCAGGCCTTCCCCAAAAAGATCGATGCGGCATTCGAGGCGACCGGCGCGCAACGGCTGTGTCCGCGAGGGGAAGCCAATGGCGATGGCGATTTCGACGGCGGCGTCACGGCGTTCCTCAAGGACTTATGGGCTGCACTTGGCGCGAAAGGCGAGGCAGCAAAGGCAAGCGGGCTGACGCTGCACATCGTCGATACCAAGGATGCCCGCGCTGCAGTGCTGCCCGAACAGGCGGTGGCGCTGACCATCACGCGCAACGACGAGATGATCCTGCCCGCCGAAGGGCTGTGGGATTTTGCCAAGGAGGCACCGCGTGGTTCGACGCGCTTCCTGACCGTCAAACTACCCGAGGGGCAAAGCTATGCTGCGGGCGACCACCTCGCAATCTATGCGCGCAACCGTAAGGAACATGTCGATCTCGCCATCGAACGCCTCGGCGTGCCCGGCGCGATGCAAGTCGTGCCCGGCGGCTCGAGCGGGCGCTTCCGCCATCTGCCGATCGGGCGGACGGTGACGGTGCGCCAACTCCTCACCGATTTCGTCGAGCTGCAGGAACCGATGCCGCGACGCGCGCTCGACACGGCGATCGCCGCGACGCGTTGCCCCGACGCGCGCGGCAAGCTCGAAGCGTTGCGCGACGATGCCACGTGGCAGGCGGAGGTTGCGGACAAACGCCTCACTTTGCTTGGCATGATGATCCAGCATCCGGCCATCGAGATCGACTTGCAGAACTTCGTCGAACTTTCCGCCGCGATCGCACCGCGTTTCTATTCGATCGCGTCGTCACCCTTGGTCGAGCCCAACGCGGTCGATCTGATCGTCGGCACTGTCAGCGCGCCCGCCTGGTCGGGCATCGGCACGCATCAAGGGTTTGCCTCGACGCATATGCGCGATCTCGGGCCGGGCGACGATGTGTTCGGCTATCTCCGCCGCCCCAATCCGCCCTTCGCGCCGCCACAGGACACCGCCGTGCCGTTGATCCTGATCGGTCCCGGCACCGGCTTCGCCCCGTTGCGCGGGTTTATTCAGGAGCGTGCGGCGTTGGGTAAAGGCGCGCTCATCCACTTGTTCTTCGGCGCACGTCACCCCGATCATGACTGGCTGTGCCGTGACGAAATGGACACTTGGGCCGCAGACGGCGTCATAGACCTTCACCTCGCCTGGTCGGCACTCGACGGCCACCCGCATCGCTTTGTGCAGGACGCGATCTGGGATGCGCGAGCTGCCGTGTGGGATGCGATTGGCAAGGGCGGGCAAGTCTTTCTGTGCGGCGATGGTCGCTTCATGGCCCCGGCGGTGCGCGACACGCTCATCCGCATTCATGCCGACAAGACCGGCGGCGGCCACGACGAGGGCTCGGCTTGGCTCGAAGGATTGATCGAGGACGGCATTTATCATCAGGACGTGTTCGGCTTCGGCAAATAACGTCCCCGATCGGGACAGTCCGCCGCGTTTAGCCGCCGGTATGTCCGTTTCGTCCAATCCAGACATCGCGCTGACACGTAAATGGTCCACGCATCGCTGCGTCAACGCCGCGATTGAGGACTTACGATGGCTAAATTCGGTTTTGTGACAGCGGTTGCGGCGATCGTGCTCGCTGGCACCGGCACGCTGGCACCGGTCTGGGCGCTGGCGTTGATCGCTGGCGGCGCTGCGGTTGCCGTGCTTCGCCGCCGCAAACCGGACGCGGATGGTGAGGTCAGCTGCTGACCATCGTGTCGCCGTCCCAGCGAGATTGCCAGCGGTGTGGAATCCGCTAGCATCCCGGACGAGCCGATAGAATTTGGCCGGGAGAGAGAATGCAGCAGCTCAGCGGCCAGGACGCCTCGTTCGTCTATCTCGAATCGCCGTCGACACCGATGCACATCGGGTCGGTCGGCATATACGATCCATCGACTGCGCCCGGCGGTTTCGTGCGGTTCAAGGATATCCTGCGCTTCATCGAAAGCCGGCTGAGCGGGGCGCGCTCGTTCCGCCAGCGACTGGTCCGCGTGCCGTTCGATCTCGATCATCCCTATTGGATCGAGGATCCCGATTTCGACATCGAATATCATGTGCGCCATATCGCGCTGCCGAAGCCGGGCGACTGGCGTCAGCTCTGCATCCAGGTCGCGCGGCTGCACGCCCGACCGATGGATCTCAGCAAGCCATTGTGGGAATTCACGATCATCGAGGGGCTCGACAACATCCCCGGTCTCCCACCCGGATGTTTCGCCTTGCTCGCCAAGGTTCATCACGCGGCGATCGACGGCATGTCGGGCGTCGAAATGTCGGCAGCGATCCACGACATCACGGCAGACATGCCAAACCGCACGCCCGCCGACGACTGGAAGGCCGACAACAAGCCCGGCATCGCCGACCTGCTGGTTCAGGGCTATTTCAACGCGCTGCGCCAACCGCAGAAATATCTCGAAACCGTCGCGCGTTCGGTCCCCGGCCTTGCCAAGCTCGCTGCGGCAGTGGGGAAGGGCGAGCTGACCATCGCCGGCGCACGCACGCCGCCCAGCACGCGCTTCAACAAGCCCGTTTCATCGCACCGCGTGTTCGACGGCGTGCCGTTCAGCCTGTCCGAAATCCGTGCGGCCAAGGACGCGGTTCCCGGCGCCACGGTCAATGACGTCATTCTGACGATCATCGGCGGGGGTTTGCGCACCTATCTGCTCGACAAGGGCGAATTGCCCGACGCGAGCATGACCGCGATGGCCCCGATCAGCGTGCGCGGGAATGGTGAAAAGGCCGCGCTCGGCAACCTCGTCTCGGCCATGGTGGTCAGCCTCGGCACGCACATCGCCGATCCCAGGGAGCGCCTCGAACATGTTCACAAAGACGCAATCAACTCCAAGGGGCTGACCAACGCCGTCGGCGCGCGGACTCTGACCGAGTTCAGCGAGCTGATCCCCTCGGGTCTCGCGGGTCTCGCTGCGCGACTTTACACCCGCGTGGGGGCGGCACAGGCGCATGCGCCCGCGTTCAACGTCGTCGCGACGAATGTCCCGGGCAGCCGCGTTCCGCTGTATTTCGCCGGTGCGAAAATGGTCAAGATGTACGGCACCGGCCCGGTGTTCGACGGCATGGGCCTGATCAACACGATCTATTCCTATGTCGACGAGATCGCGATCAGTTTCACCAGCGACCGCAACATGATGCCCGATCCGGAAGTTTACGGAGCGGCGCTCAAAAAATCGTTCGAAGATCTGAAAGCCGCATTGCAAGCGCCAGCAGCAACCAAGCCCGCTGCAAAACCCAAAAAGATCAAGGAGAAGGCATGATGGCTAAGGACAGCACCGACGCGAAAAAGGGTACGCTCGAAAACGCCACCGACGCGGTCAAGCGCGCGGGGGAAAGCGTCAAGGACGCGGCAAGCCATGCGGCACAAAACGCTGCCTCGCTGAATGCCAAGGTCATCGATCACGCCGAAGAAAATGTCCGCGAGGCGTTTCGCGCGCTCCGTGCCGCAGCGGGATCGACGTCGGTTCAGGATGTGGTCAAGGCGCAGACCGACTACGTCAAGGATCAGGGCGCGCGGTCGATGACGCAAGCCAAGGAAATCGGTGAGATGATCGCGCAATTCGGCCGCACCGCGATGGAAGCCTGGCGCCCGAAATCCTGAACCTTTTTGGGCTAAAGTTTGACTAAACTTTGGCTAGTCGTCGGTGATCAGATCCGCTTTCGCGCTGTCGGGAAGCAGCGCGAAAGCGAGCGCCATCAAAGCGCAGAACCCCGCGACATACCAATAAAATGCGGCCTCGATCCCGGCCTGCTTGAACCACAAAGCGACATATTCCGCCGTACCGCCGAACATCGCATTGCCGATCGCATAGGGGAAGGCGACGCCCAATGTGCGGATGTGCGCCGGGAACAACTCCGCTTTGAACACCGCGCCGATCGACGTGTAAGCCCCGAGCAGCGTCAGCGGGATCAGCACCAGCCCCAACGCCGCCGCTGCGCTTTGCACGCCGGCCAGCGCGGTGAAGATCGGCACCGCCACCACCGCTCCGGTCACGCCATAACCGATCAGCAGCGGTTTTCGCCCGACCTTGTCGCTGATCAAACCCCAGACCGGCTGCATCAGGGCAAAGATGACCAGCGCGACGGTCATCACTTGCGACGACGCCGCCTTGGTCAGTCCCGAAGTGTTGACCAGGAATTTCTGCATGTACGTGGTGTAGGCATAAAAGCTCAGGCTTCCGCCCGCGCTGATGACCGCGATTAACAGGAATTCGCGCGGGTGCGCGCGCCACAAATTGGCGATGCTCGATTTGGGCCGCTCCGCCGATTGTGTCGTGAAGCTGGCGGTTTCGGCAAGGCGGCGGCGCAAGATGTAGACAGCGACCGCAAGCAAAGCACCGACCACGAATGGAATGCGCCAGCCCCATGCGTTGAGCTGATCTTCGCTCAGCATCGCTTGAAGCAGCAACAACACCGCGAGGCTGAGCAACTGCCCGCCGATCAATGTGACGTACTGGAAACTCGACCAGAAGCCGCGACGGTCGCGCGTCGCCATTTCTGACAGATACGTCGCGCTGGTGCCATATTCGCCGCCGACGCTCAGCCCCTGAACCATCCTTGCGACGGTCAGCCAGATCGGCGCGGCCACCCCCGCCGCCGCATAAGTCGGCGCACTGGCGATCATCAGCGACCCCGCGGCCATCAGCGCGACCGACAATGCCAGTCCAGCCTTGCGGCCGCGCCGGTCGCCATACACGCCCATCAGCCACGCGCCGACCGGACGCATCAGAAAGCCGACCGCGAAAATCGCGGCGGTCGCCAGCAATTGCGCGGTCTTGTCACCCTTTGGAAAAAAGGACGCGGCGAAATACAGGCTCAGCGAGGTGTAGGCATACCAGTCATACCATTCGACGAGGTTGCCCGCCGATCCCCCGATGATCGATTTGAGCCGCTTGCCGTCCATCTGTACCCTCTCCCCGCACCACGGGTAGCGGGCCGGGGCGGCGCGGGCTAGAGTCGTGCGGGTGAAGCGTTCCCTCCTATTGTTATTGCTGCTTGCCGCCTGCGTCGGTCGGCCGAAGCAGGTTGAGGTTCCGGCCCCGCAGCCGCGTCCCGCGCCGCCGCCGATGGCAGTGCTGCCGCCCGTCGCGTGGGAAGACCGCACACGGACCGCTGGTAATTGGACCTATCGACGCGACGGTGCCGGTTCGGTCGCGGAATTCAAAAACGCAGAACAATCGATCTTTACCATAACTTGCGGTGCTGGGCGGGTCACGCTGCATCGTCCCGGCCCGGAAGCGTTGGTGATGACCGTCACGACGACAACGTCGAGCAAACGATTCCTCGGATCACCGGACTCACTTACGCACGGTGCCGTAGGCACGTTGCCCGCAAACGATCCGCTGCTCGACGCGATCATCTATTCGCGGGGCAAGTTCATGGTCTCTGCAACCGGTCTGACGGATCTGATCCTGCCGCCCTGGCCAGAGATTGCGCGCGTCGTTGAAGATTGCCGCAACTGACGAAGCGAAGCTCTAATGGTGGCTCGCAAAAATATTTTACACAAGACCTTGATTGCGAACCCACTTCATCGCAGATTTGCGTCGTGCCCGATTTGCGGCATGCGCAAGCGAAAGGAGGTGATCCGATGTCTCATGGTTCAGCACAGAGGTCGGAGAGTTTCGTTCGGGAGCATAGCTTCTAACCGAGCTATCGAAGGTCTCCCGGGCTCGAGGCAATCCTCCGGCCGCTGACCATGCTAAGGGTCGCCGGGCTTGGCCGCCCGGCGGCCTTTTTCATTGGTCGCTTACGAGAATCCGCTTTCACCGGATCGGTTTTTGCGGAATGCACGCGCGCATGAAAAAAAGAGCTTCGAAACCAAAATCGTTACCGGTTTCTTAACCTCCGGCTCCGCATGAAGTTAAACTCGGGGAGTTGCATGCGAATGCGTTGGGTGTGGCGGTTACTGGCGATGCTGGTGATGGCGTGCGGGTGTGCCCCCGCCGCCGCCCAGCCGCTCGTCCGCGCCCCCTTTATCCGCTGCGCCGACCAACCCGATTCGCGCTGCCCCGTGGCGAAAGGTGATCAAGCCTGGGTGGTGCTGACCGCGCCGGAGCAACTCGCGGATTTGCCCAGCGGATGGCAATTGCTGGTCGATCAGACGCGCTTCTCGCGGATCACTATCGAGGTTCAGACCGGCGACGCGATATATCGGATCGAACGCGGTCAAAAGGACCTCGCCGCCAACTGGTCGCTCGGCAACAATCTGCGCTTCGACATTCCGATCGAGGGACGAGAGGTTCGCGCGGTACGCATCGGCTTCGATCGGCCCGGCGACCTCCATTTGATGCGGACAATCAAGGCCGCCTCTCCCGAAGCCCTCAACGATTATGAGAGCGCGTGGCAATTCACCGTCGCGCTTGTCGCCGGGTTGATGATCTGTGCGCTGATCTACAGCGTGTTCCTGCTCAGCTGGCTGCGCACCAATTTCCAACGATGGTATCTCATCTGGGTCGGCGGTGCGCTGACTTACATGCTGTTATGGTCGGGGGTCGCTTATTACGCCTGGCCGGGACTTGTCGGGAATGCGACCGTCCGGATCGATGCGTTGCTGGCGGGTGTGCTGGTGGGTGTCGGCACACTGTTCTTCTATGCACTGCTGGAGGATGAGGCGCAGCAACCGCGCATGGCGCGCATCGGGCGGATGTGCGCCTGGGCCGGGGTGGTCAGCGGGATCCTGTCGGCGTGCGATCAGATTATTCCCGTCTGGCTCGGCGACCGCGCGCTTAATCTGGCATTTATCGCCTGTAACATCTCGATCCTCGCGGGCGTGTGGGTCGCGCTGCGGCTGCGCAGCCGGATGGTATGGTTCTACCTTGCCAGCTGGCTGCCCGTGCTTGTGATCTTCAACCTCCGTATCGCGCGCAATTTCGGGCTGGTGCCGCAAACGGACGCGATCGATTTCGGCAGTTTCATCTCGCTTGGGTTCGAAGCGGTGCTGCTGTCGGTCGCCATCGCCGATCGCGTACGCCTGCTCAGCCGCCAGTTCGCGGCGGCCGAGCAGGAACGCAACGCGCTGCGCAGTGAGGCATCGAGCGACGCGCTCACGCTGGTCCGCAACCGCGCATATTTCCAGCGCCGCCTCGCCAGCATCGAAGCGGTCGGTGAGCCGGTCGATCTGGTGCTGGTCGATATCGATTATCTGAAGGACACCAACGACTTCGCCGGACACGACGCCGGCGATCAACTGCTTCTCGCCGCGGCCTCGCGACTGGAAGCAGCGGCGGCGTGCGACGATTGCGTCGCGCGGGTTGGCGGAGACGAATTCGCCGTCCTGCTGGCGGGCGACCAGCGTGAGCGGCTCGGCGCAGTGCTCGATTCGATCCGTCAGGTCGATTCGATCACCTTGGCAAACGGCCAGGTCCTGCCTTTGTCGATGAGCGGCGGGCATTCCGCATGGGAACCCGAACAGGGGTTCCCCGGGCGGCTGTTCAAGGAGGCCGACCTCGCGCTCTACAAGGCCAAGGGTTCGGGCCGGGGGGCCTGGCGCACTTACGACCACGCCATGCGCGACGAGGAGGAAGCGCGGCGGCGCATGATCCTCGAGGCGCGTACCGCGTTGATCCGTGGCGAATTCTTTCTCGCCTTCCAGCCGATCTTTGTGCTCAATCCGAACGCGTTGCTCGCCAATGAAGTGCTGTTGCGCTGGCGTCACCCGGTCCACGGGGTGCTGACCCCGCCGCAATTCGCCGCCGTTCTCGAAGAGCCCGCCTTGCTCACGCAGCTGCAGGATCTGGTCCTCGACAAGGCGCTTGATGCGGTCGGTGCCGATCCCGCGCTCAAGCGCGTCAGCGTCAACTTCGTCGCCAGCCAGTTGCAGGGCATTGCGTCTGCCGAACGCATTTTCGAAAAAATGGCATCGCGCGGGCTTCCCGCCGAACGCCTGATCGTCGAGGTGCGCGAATCGGTGATGCTCGGGCGGGTCGCGCCGGGAAGCCCGATCGAACAATGTCTCGAACGCTTGCGATGGGCCGGCGTAACGATCGCGCTCGACGATTTCGGCACCGGCGGTGCGTCGCTGGTGCATCTGCGCACGCTGCCCACCGACATCCTGAAGATCGACGTGACCCTGATCGCGGCGATCAGCGGCGACAAGGCAACCGCGCGGACGGTCAATTCGCTGATCGATCTGGCGCACGGCTTCGGCCGAACCGTGATCGCCGAGGGGATCGAGACCGAACAGCAACTCTCCGCGCTCAAACGCGCCGGATGCGATGCTGGGCAGGGGCATTTGCTGGGCCGACCCGTCGAGGGCGCGGGCATTGGACAATTGTCGATCGCCGCGGCTTAACCGTTCGCGCGAACTCGTCCGAACAATTCGGTCAGTAAGGCGACATAGCGATCCAGCCGTTCGCGCACGCCGATATTGGCCAGCGCGATGTCCGCTGCCAGTTCGTCTCGCCGGCGATACCGGTCGAGGATGAACGCCAGCGCATCGGCGGTGCTCAACCCCTTGACCGGGACAAGGTGCTTGTAACCCAACACACCTTCGAACAGCCCGGAGAATTTCCGGCTATACGCGACCGGCACCACCGCGACTCCGCTCGAGAAAGCAGCGATGCACGCGTGCATCCGTCCGGCGACGAGGAAATCGAGTCCGGCAATATGGCTTTTCGCTGCCGAAGGCGACGCAAAGTCGGGCACACGCAACACGCCCGGAAATTCCAGCGCCAGCTGATCCGCCACCGCGCCGTCATCGTCGCGCGGGATGTGCGGCGCGTTAACATGGGTGATCAGCTCGACCGTCACGCCTTCGGCCAGCAATGCCTCGATCAACGCGCGGCTGAGCGCCGCATAATCGACGTCGAGTCCGTAATCATTGCCGCCCTTGTAACCGCCATTGAACAACAGGCCCGAGACATTGATCCCGACGCGCGGCGCAGCGGCGGGATTGCGCAAGGGTCTGTCGAACGGCAGGGCAAAGGCGACGTCGACCGCCTCGAGCACGCGCGCCTTCGGTGTCATCGCTCGCGCCACTGCGAACGACTGCGGATCGCGCGCCACGATCGCCGTCGCTCTGCCTTGCGCGATTGCCGCCAGCGACTTTAACGGCCCCGGCGAAAAAGGACCGATGGTTTGCGGCGAAAAGACCAGAGGCTTGCCGCGCGCGATGGCCGCCATCTTGGTCGCCCACAAATAGGCGAAGCGTTTCTTGCCATAAATGTCCGCCCAGCTGTCTCCCGCGCCGATGTCCAGCACCACATCGGCCTTGCCGATCGCGGCCCAATATCCGCCGGGTGACGCCAGCATCCGGCCATCCAGCGCGGCTTCGGCAATATCGTCACCAACCACATAGGGATCGCCAGCCTCACGCGGCCCATAAATCGTGAATTGCGGCGTCAGCCCGACGGCGGCGGCGGCCTCTCGCGCCAGCGCGATATTGGCGACGGTCAGCGCACCGACCCCCAGATTGGCTGACCGTGTCGAGTGCCACAGCAAGGCGATACGAAGTGTCGATGTCATTTCAGTGCCAGCCTCACGGCATCGCCAAATCGCCACAGCCGAATTCGCGCGAGCGTGATCAGCGCACCCGCGCGCTCACCGGCGCTCAGGCCCTGAGCGGCGAACACGCGCGGCGCATGCGCGACAATCGACAATGGCATCGCCAGTTGTTTCGCCAGCCACGGCCAACGTTCGCCGCGGGATTTTGCCAGCAGGAAACTCTCCTCGCTGATCCGGCCCCATTTCTTGACCAGCGACGGCCAGTCGGGCCGGGCAGGGTGCGCCACCGCCGCGTCGGGAGCATAAGCAATGGCATAGCCCATATCGCGCGCGCGCCAGCACCATTCGGTATCCTCGGACACGCCGGTGCGGAACGGCCCGACCGCATCGAACGTCGTGCGCGCGCAGAAAAGGTTCGCTGTCACGGTGAAGCCTTTGCGCGTGACGTAATCCTCGTTGTCGAACGCAAACAACGTCTCGAAAACTTCGGGGCCGGTGCGGGCTGAGCTGGTCGAAACGGTCATGCGCCCGCCGATGATCGGCGCGTTTTGGAGTGCGGCAATCCCGGCGGCGAGCCAGCCCGGTTCGGGAACGCAATCGCAATCGGTGAAGGCCAGCAATTCGCCCGCCGCCGCCGCGACGCCGCCATTGCGCGCGGGGCCAGCGCCCTTTTCGGGGGCGATGGTCAAGCGTGCCCGCCCGGCAATGACCTTGGCCACCGCCGCCTCGCCCATCGGTGAGGCATTGTCGGCGACGACGATTTCATGATCTGCCTTGGGAAACGTCTGGGCGGTCAGTGCGGTGAGGCAGGCGTCGAGGCTCGCCGGATCCTGATAATGCGGCACGACGACGCTGACGCGCATGGTCATGCGAATGCCTTTGCCAGCTTTTCCGGCGTCGGCCTGGTCACCGCATGATCGAAGTCGCGCTCGATCCGCGCGAGTTCGGCCATGTCGCGCTGCCACCAGCGGCTGGCCTCGAGCGCGGCGATCAAGTCGGCGTCGAAGCGCTGGCGCAGCGGGCTGGCCGGATTGCCCGCGACGATCGTGTACGCCTCGACATTCTTGGTGACGATCGATCCCGCGCCGATGATCGCGCCGCGGCCGATGAACTTGCAGCCGGGCAGGATCACGGTGTTGTGGCCGACCCACACATCGTCCTCGATGATCAGTGGCGCGGGCGACAACGCGTTGGCGGCAATTACGCCGTGCGCGGCTTCGTAGATGAGCGGGTGGGTGGTGATGCCGTCGATGGGATGGTTGCTGTCGACGACGCGCACCGTGCTGCCGAACGAGCAATAACGGCCGATCTGCAGCGGACCCGGCATGCGCCAGCGGTCGAAACAGCCATAGGAATAGAGGCCGACCTGGATGCCATATCTGTCCGCAAAATGGGTACGCAGCGGCAGGCTGGTCATTTGCTGACGGCGCCAGCGGAACAACCGCGCGCGATCGATGATACCCCCGAGCATCAGGGGCTAATGCAAGGGTGGGCGCGGGGCGTAAATCCCCGCGCCCATATTTCTTAGCGCTTCGAGAACTGGAAGCTGCGACGCGCCTTGGCGCGGCCATACTTCTTGCGTTCGACGGTGCGGCTGTCGCGGGTCAGGAACCCGGCGGCCTTGACCGGCGCACGCAGCACCGGCTCATACTTGGTCAGCGCCTGGCTGATGCCGTGCTTCAACGCACCGGCCTGGCCCGACAGTCCGCCACCCTTGACGGTGGCGACGACGTCATAGCTGCCGACACGGTCGGCGACTTCGAAAGCCTGAGCGATGACGAGACGCAGCGTCGGGCGCGCGAAATAGATTTCGCCGTCGCGGCCGTTGACCGTGATCTTACCCGAGCCGGGCTTGATCCACACGCGGGCAACCGCGTCCTTGCGGCGACCCGTGGCATAGGCACGGCCCTGCTTGTCGATGATCTGCTCGCGCAGCGGCATCGTCGAAACCGGGGCGACGGGCGCCTGCGGCTCTTCGCCGGGCAACGTGTCCACAACCGGCGCAGGGGCGGGAGCCGGCGCGCCGGTAAGCGCCGCGAGATCGGCGAGCGATTGACGGTTGTCGGACATTATGCGCCCACCTTGTTCTTGCGATTCATCGAGGCGACGTCGAGGACGTTCGGGTCCTGCGCCGTGTGCGGATGCTCGGCACCCTGATAGACGCGCAGCGCGCGCATCTGGTCACGACCGAGGGGGCCGCGCGGGATCATCCGCTCGATCGCCTTTTCCAGCACACGCTCGGGGAACTTGCCCGCGAGAATCTTCGCCGGCGTCGTTTCCTTGATGCCGCCCGGGTGACCGGTGTGGCGATAATAGACCTTGTCGGTGGTTTTCTTGCCGGTGAACTTCACCTTTTCCGCGTTGATGATGATGACATGGTCACCACAATCGACGTGCGGGGTGTAGGTCACCTTGTGCTTGCCGCGGAGGATGTTCGCGACCAGCGAGGCGACACGGCCAACGACCAGTCCGTCGGCATCGATCAAATGCCATTTCTTTTCGACCTCAGCCGGCTTGGCCGACTTGGTCGTCTTCATCAGCGCCTTCATGGCCTGAATCTCCCGAAAATAAAAAACCGCCCCGGGAAGGGGCGGTGTTGGAGGTTCAGTAGGCGCAGATCCTCAAAAAGGCAAGGGTATTATCATACCCGCCGTGTTCCGACAGCGTGCGCGGCCCAGGCGGTAGCGGCGACGAGCAGGGCGCCGTTCGCCTGATGCAGGATCGCCAGTGGCAGGCTGATTCCCGTCATCACCGTGGCGATGCCAAGCAGGATTTGTGTGCCGAAGGCGGCATACAAGGCGGTCGATGCACGACGATCTCCGGCGCGCTTGACCTGACGGGCGAGTGCTACCAGCGCGGCCACGGCGACCCACGCCCACCAGCGATGGAGGAAGTGAACGAGATAGGGGTCGGTCGCGAAGGCGGCGATACCGCGCGTCCAGTCGATGCCGTCGGGGACCATGCGGCCCTGCATCAGCGGCCAGTCGCTGGCGACATAGCCGGCGCGCATCCCCGCGACCCACGCACCCAGCGTCAGCTGGATCGCCAGCACCAACGCGGCGACGATCGCCACCGGCGTCAGGTGTGCCTTGTCGCCGCTGCGCAAGTCGAGCGCGGTCCAGATCAGCCCGGCCATCAGGAACAGTGCCGTCAGCAGGTGGATCGACAGGCGGATGTGGCTGACATGTTCGCCGGCGAGCAACCCCGACGTCACCATCCACCACCCGATCGCGCCCTGAAACCCGACCAACGCAACGAGTGCGATCAGCCGCGGCTTGTACCCGGCGGGGACCGCGCCCCGCACCCAATACCAGATCAACGGAAGGAGCAATGCGAGCCCGATCACGCGCGCCAACAACCGGTGGACCCATTCCCAGAAAAAGATGAACTTGAATTGCCCGAGCGTGATCCCCGCATGGACCGTCTTCGCCTGGGGTATCCGCAGATATTCGGCATAGGCCTGCGCCCAGGCCGCACCGTTCAGCGGCGGTAATGTGCCCGACACGGGCTTCCATTCGGTGATCGACAATCCGCTTTCGGTCAGGCGGGTCAGGCCGCCAATAACGACGATGGCGAACACCATCGCGGCGACGATGAACAGCCAGCGGGCGAGTTTGAGCGGTTGGGGCATTGCCGCCGCCCTATCGCAGGACAAGTCAGTCCTCAATTACCACTTGCCAAGCGCGCGCATGGGTCGGACTATGATCGCAGACCGCGGAACAGCGGCGTGGGAGAGATCGATGCGTCGCGCGCTTGCCGGAACCCTGTTGTTTGTCGTCATCCTGCTGGTCGCACTTACCGCTTGGGAGCCGATGACGGCGGGCACTTACGCACCGCCGCCGCCCGCGCATTATGACGGCCGCATCGTTCGCGACGAATGGGGCGTGCCGCACATTTACGGTAAGCGCGATGTCGATGTCGGCTTCGCGTTGGCTTACGCCCATGCCGAGGACGATTTCGCGACGTTGCAGGAAGTGATCGCAATGACTCGCGGTCGCGCCGGGGCGATGATCGGGCCGGAGGGGATGAAGGTCAGCTATGTCCTCGGCCTGCTCGACGCGCGCGGCACGGTCGATCGGCGATACAAGGAACTGGATCCGAAGACGCGTGCGCTGCTCGACGCTTATGCCAGCGGACTCAACGCCTTTGCGGCCAAGCACCCGTCCGAAGTGCGGCTGGCCAAGCTGTTCCCGGTCAATGGACAGGATGTCGCCACCGGCTTCGTTCTGCGCTCGCCCTTCTTCTTCGGTCTCGATGGCGTGCTCGGCGCGCTGAGCGACGACAAGCCATTGCCCGTCGAACTGGCCAAGCCGATGCTGCCCGACACCATGAGCGGGTCGAACGCCTTTGCCGTCGCACCCGGCAAATCGACCGACGGCCACACGCGCCTGCTGAGCAACTCGCATCAGCCGTGGAGCGGTGGCGTGGCATGGTACGAGATGAACATCCAGTCGGGGGAGGGGTGGCATTTCTCGGGCGCCAACTTCCCCGGTATGCCGTTCCCGGCGCTGGGGCATAACGAGACACTGGGCTGGACCAACACCGTCGACCGGCCCGATTTGATCGACGTGTACAAGCTGGTGCTCAACGCCGACGGCACGCAATACCGGTATGACGGCAAATGGCTGCCGCTCGAAAAGAAGCGCATCTGGCTCCGCTATAAAATCGGGCCGCTGCTGATCCCGGTGTTCAAGACCGCCTATCGATCGATCCACGGGCCGGTCGTGATCAACAAATCGGGCGCGTGGGCGATCAATTACGGCGGCAAGGATACGATCGGCCAGCTCGATCAATATTACCGCCTGAGCCATGCGAAGGATTGGGCGGAATGGTCCGCGACGATGGCGATGCACCAGATTCCGGCGACCAACTTCATCTATGGCGACGCAACGGGCAAGATCGCTCTGATTTACAACGCGCAGTTCCTCAACCGGAAACCGGGCTTCGACTATCGCGGTGTGCTGCCCGGAGATACATCGCGCGCGCTGGCCAGTGGCGGCGTGCCATGGTCGATGGTCCCGCAGAATGTCGCGCCCAAATCGGGCTTTATCGAAAATTCGAACAACTCCCCGTTCATGGCGGCCGGGCCGGGATCCGAACTCGATCCCAAGGCGTATTCGCCGCTGCTCGGGATCGAAACCGACGTCACCAACCGCGCCTTGCGCGGTGTTGGGCTGATGGCGGCGACCCCGAAGATCGGCGAGGCCGAGCTGATGCACATCAAATACGACACGGCCTATGATCCCAAGGGCTATGCCGGGGCGTGGTGGCGGGCGATTGCCGCCGTCGATCCCAAGGGCGATGCGACGTTGATCAAGGCCAAGGCGCTGCTCGCGACCTGGGACTGGACGCTCGACGGCAAGGGCGGCGCCGATGCGCTCGCCTGCCTGATGCTGCGTCCGGCGAACAAGGTGAATTATCAGCGGCTGACCACCCCCGCCGATGCCCGCGCCGAACTGGTCACATGGTCGGGGCATTTGATGAAATATTTCGGGCGGCTCGACCCCCCGCTCGGCGATCTGATGCGGCTGCGGCACGGCAATGTCGATCTGCCGCTCGACGGCGGGCCGGACACGCTGCGCGCGATGGCGTTGTGGGATATCGACGACGATGGCCGCCTGCGCGCAAAACATGGTGACAGCTTCATCATGCTGGTCGACTGGGATGCGCAGGGACGGGTGCGCTCACAATCGATCCAGCCATTTGGCGCCGCGACCACCCGCCCGGACTCGCCGCATTACAGCGATCAGGCACCGCTGTTCGCCACGCATCGCATGAAGGCGGTGTGGTTCTGGCCCCGCGATGTCGCCGCGCATGCCAAGAGTGCGCAGCGCATCACCAGCTAGTTGCGTCCCCCTTCGCAGCGCTTACACACACGCATCCAAATCACGAGGTCAGCCATGTCGTTTCGTGCCGCTCTGCTTGCTTTGTCTCTGTCCACGGCGCTTGTCGCCGTGCCCGCCTTCGCCGTCGAGCCGGCGCCGCTATCCGAACTCGTCAAATCGGTGGATATTCCGTACCAGCAATTCACCCTGCCCAACGGGTTGCGCGTACTGGTTCATACGGACCGCAAGGCGCCCCTCGTCCATGTCGGCGTATGGTATCACATCGGATCGAAGGACGAGCCCGCGGGCAAGACCGGTTTCGCGCATCTGTTCGAACACATCATGTTTTACGGTAGCGAGCACGCGCCGGGCGATTTCTTCAATTATCTGCAGGACATCGGCGCGACCGACACCAACGGCACGACGTGGTATGACCGCACCAATTATTTCGAGACGGTGCCAACCGGTGCGCTGGACCGCGCCATGTTCCTCGAAAGCGACCGCATGGGCTACCTTCTCGGCGGGCTGACCCAGGCGCGGCTCGATGCGCAGCGTGGCGTCGTCCAGAACGAAAAGCGTCAGGGCGACAATCAGCCGTTCGGCACGGTCGATTACCTCGTCAACGACGTGCTGTTCCCGGTCGGCCATCCCTATCGCCACCAGACCATCGGTTCGATGGCGGACTTGAACGCCGCCAGCCTCGCGACGGTGAAGAACTGGTTCTCCTCGCATTACGCGCCGAACAACGCGGTGCTGGTGTTGGCGGGCGATATCGACCTGCCGACGGCGAAGGCCAAGGCGAGCAAATGGTTCGGCAGCATCCCCGCCGGTCCCGCCAATATCCATCCCGTCGTGCCGATCCCGACGCTGTCGGCGAACATCGATAAGGTAATGCACGACCAGGTGCCTTATGCCCGGGTCCAGCGCAGCTGGGTGGTCGAAGGCGTCAACGGGCACGACACCGAGGCGCTCGACGCCGCGCTGTCGATCCTCGGCGGGCTGTCATCGAGCCGCCTCGACAATGCGCTGGTGCGCGGCGACAAATCCGCTGTCGGGGTCAGCGCGGGGCTGGAGGATCACGAAAGCCTGTCGATCGTCACGATCAGCGCGAATGTGAAGCCGGGGCAGGACCCTGCCGCCGTCGCGTCGCATCTCGACGCCATCGTCGCCGACTTCATCAAACAGGGCCCGACCGCCGACGAAGTCCGCCGCGTCGCGACCAAGGAAGTCGCGGGACAGATTGCCGGCTACGAAACCGTCGGCGGTTTTTCGGGCAAGGGGCCGACGCTGGCGCAGGGGCTGCTTTATTCGAACGACCCGGCAAAGTATAAAAAGGACCTGGCGGAGACCGCCGCGCTAACGCCGACACGCGTGCGCGATGCTGCCGCCAAATGGCTCGGTCGTCCCGCATTCCGCCTGACCGTGCTGCCCGGTGTGCGCGAAGATACGCCCGAAATGCGCGCGATCCGTGGCGACGTGGCCCCACCGGCCGGTCGTGGTGCCAGCCATTTCCGCAAGCCGGGCGAATGGCCCGCGACGGTCGTGACCCAGAACGCTGCACCCGACCGCAGCAGCTTCCCTCCGGTCGGCCAGCTCGCGGCGCTGAGCTTCCCCAGCATCGAGCGCGCCACGCTCGCCAACGGTATCCAGGTGTTCCTCGCCCGCCGGCCGGAAACCCCGACGGCGCGCGTTGCGGTCAGCTTCAACGCCGGGACGTCGGCCGATCCCAGGGATGCGGTCGGAACGCAATCGCTGATGCTTGCCTTGATGGATGAGGGGACGCAGCGGCTCAACTCGATCCAGATCGCCGAGGCGCAGGAACGGCTGGGTGCGACGATTTCGGGCGCCACGACGCTCGATCGCACCAGCATGCAGCTTTACGCGCTCAAGCCCAATCTCGCGCCGTCGCTCGATCTGCTCGCCGATATTGTCCGCAATCCGGCCTTTGCCGAGGGCGAGTTTCAGCGCCTGCGCGCGCAACAGCTTTCGGCGGTCGCGGCGACCCTCGCCGACCCGTCGAATGCGGCGCGTTATGTTGCCGGGCCGATCGCGTTCGGTCCCGACCACCCGTATAATGTGTGGGGCCGCGGCAATGGCGATCCAGCGGCGTTGGCAAAGCTGACGCGCGACGATGTCGTCCGCTTCCACCACGACTGGATCGTTCCGTCGAACGCGCAGGTGTTCGTCGTCGGCGATACGACGCTGGCGGAGATCGTGCCGCTGCTCGAAAGCCGGTTCGGCAACTGGCCGATGGATCGCCGGGCTCGTCCGGTAAAGGATTTGACGGCCGCGGTGCCGGTCAAGGCGTCGCGCATTTATCTGGTCGACAAGCCCGGCGCGCCGCAATCGGTGCTGCGCGGCGTGCTCGCACTGCCGGTCACCGGTAAAAGCGATCTGGTGCCGCTCGAAAGCGCCAATGACGTGCTGGGCGGCGGGTTCATCAACCGCCTCAACAATGATCTGCGCGAGGAAAAGGGCTGGTCGTACGGTGCGGGTTCGGCGGTGACGTCGTTCGAAGGGCCGGCGACCTTCCTCGCGGTCGCGCCGGTGCAAACCGACAAGACCGGCGAGTCGCTCAGCGCGATGATCGCCGATGTGAAGGCGTTTGCCACGACCAGGCCGATCGAGGCCGCCGAACTGGCGCGCAGCGTCAACGGTGCGGTTCGGGCGCTGCCCGGCGAGTTCGAGACATCGGACGCGGTGCTCGGCGCGCTGCAACAGATCGTCTGGCTGGGACGTGCCGACTATTATTATGTCGGCCTGCCCGCGCGGTATCGCGCACTCACCACCACGCAGCTCGACGCGGCGTCGCGTGCCGTGATCGACCCGGCGCACATCGCATGGATCGTGGTTGGCGATGCCAAGGTGATCCGCCCGCAGCTCGAAAAGGTCGGCCTGCCGATCGAGACGGTCGAGTTGCCGAAGACCAACTAACTGCTAACATCCTTGTGAATAACGGAGAGAGAATCATGCCGAACGTTGCGGGCAAATGGGATTGCGTGGTCAATTCGCCGCTGGGCGAGCAAAAATCGGTGCTGACCGTCAACGACAATGGCGACGGCACCTGGTCGGGCGACAATACCGGCACGATGGGCGGCCTGAGCTGCGACAATGGCAAGGTCGACGGCAACAAGATCACCTGGACGATGGACATGAAGGTGCCGATGCCGATGACGCTCGAATGCGATGCGACGATCGACGGCGACACGCTGACCGGCGGCGTCAAGGCCGGCGCGTTCGGCACCAGCCCGATGAAGGGCACACGCGTCTCTGGCTAAGTTTGACGGCCAGCCCACGCTCGACGGCGAAACCATCCTTCTCCGGCCAACGGAGCCAGAGGATTGGGACGCGTTGTTTGCCGTCGCCAGCGATCCGCAGATCTGGGCGAAGCATCCCGCTTGGGACCGCTTCAAGGAGCCGGTGTTTCGCGCCTATTTCGACGATGCGCTGGCGTCGCGCGGCGGGCTGACGGTCGTCGATAAGGCGTCGGGCCGCGTCATCGGTGCGTCGCGCTATGCCGCCTTTCCAGAACTGGACGAGGTCGAGATCGGCTGGACGTTTCTGTCTCGCGATTTTTGGGGCGGAGCGGTCAACCGGCAGATGAAGCGGCTGATGCTTGCCTACGCGCTGGTAGCGTTTCCGCGTGTGGTGTTCCGGGTAGGAGAAAACAACGTCATCTCATGCCGCGCGATGGAAAAGATCGGCGGTCGGCTGACCGATCGAACCGAGAGCATCGTTCGCGGCGGAAAGCCGGTCGTGCATGTGCTTTACGAAATCGACCGCACTGGCTTTACTGCTGGACCGCTCAACACATAAAAAAGGGCGCGACCGGCGGTCGCGCCCTTTTCTAAAATCGAGAGATGAACGCTTAGGCGGCTACGAGCGTCGCGCGGCGGCGGCGCATCGCACCACCGACAAAGCCGAAGCCACCGATCATGAGGGCCCACTGCGCAGGTTCAGGAACCGCAGTCACGCCGAAGGTCAATGCCGTGGTGTCGCCACCATAGTTGCCGTTGGCATCGACGATCGCGCCGAACTGTTGACCCGCCGCCAGAACGACCTGACCTGAAAGGGTCGTCGCCGAGGTGTAGCCCGGAAGAACCTGACGCGAACCAAGCGTCGCAACGTTGGCGACGGACGTGAAATCCGTGACACCGACGCCGTTCACCGAATCCGTGCCGATCGCCTTGAGCTTGATCGTATAAGCGTATTTGCCGGCAGTCGTCGCGCGAAACGCCGCGAACGTGTCGAGGCTGTTCGACGGATGCATCGCCAAGGTCGTGCCGTCATAGTCGACCGTGCTGTAGCTGCCGCCCTTGACGACACCCGGGATCACACCGTCCGGCGAGGCCGACGAGTAAAGGCAGGTGCCGCCCGGAAGGAAGCAGCCGCCCGTCGCGGTGACGTTGTAGTCGCTAAGCGCCGTTCCGCTGGCCGAGCCATAATAGAACCCACCGGTGCCGTTCGTGCCGTTGAACACGGTGAACGCATCGACCGCCAGAGCCGGCGAAGCGGCGAGCGCCGCCGAAGCAACAACAACACTCGTCAAAAACTTGATCATCATCGAATCCTCGAAAGTCGATTGCATTTGTAAACGCATTGCTAACCAGCGGCAAGCGGCATGTTGCGGCGCGGCATGATTATTTTGTCCCGAAAAGCGACACTTAAATCAGTCGCGTGACATGCCCCATCTTGCGTCCGGCGCGCACCGCCTTGCCGTAAAGGTGCAGATGCGCGCCACTTTCGGCCAGATAATCCGGCCAACGCAGTGCGTCGTCACCGATCAGGTTGGTCATCGTCGCGCCCGATCGGGTGAGCGCGGTCGAGCCGAGTGGCAGGCCGCAAATCGCCCGGATGTGATTCTCGAACTGCGAGGTTTCGGCCCCTTCGATCGTCCAATGCCCGCTATTATGCACCCGCGGCGCCATTTCATTGAAAACCGCGCCGTCGGCGGTGGCGAAGAATTCGACCGACACCACGCCTATGTAGTCAAGCGCGTCGGCAATCCGTTCGGCGGTCGCGCGCGCCTCGGGCAGGCAAGCGATGATATCCGCATGGGCAGGCACGGTCGAAGTGTCGAGAATGCCGTCGCGATGCCGGTTTTCGGCGGCGTCCCAATGGACGATCGACCCGTCGGCCCCGCGCGCGAGGATCACCGAAAATTCGCGCTCGAAGGCGACAAAGCCTTCAAGGATTGCGGGCTGCCCACCAATCGTCCGCCATGCGGCATCGGCATCGGCGGCGGTCTGCAATCGCGCCTGACCCTTGCCGTCATAGCCGAAGCGCACGGTCTTGAGGATCGCAGGGGTGCCTACCGCCGCTAGCGCCGCATTCAGTCGCTCGCGGCTGCCGGCCTCTGCCCATGCGGCTGTTCGAGCGCCCTGGGCGGCGGCAAAACGCTTTTCCACGATGCGGTCCTGCGCCGTCCTCAGCGCGACCAGCGGCGGGTAGAGCGGCACGGCGGCCGCGACCGCCTCCAATGGATCGGCGGCAACATTTTCGAATTCATACGTCGCGACATCCACGCTGGCGGCAAACGCAGCGAGCTTGTCGCGGTCGTCATAGCGGCCCTGGGTCCAGGCGGCGGAAACTTCCGTTGCCGGGCCGGACGCCTCCGGGCTGTAAACGTGGCAGCGATAACCGAGTTGCGCGGCAGCCATCGCCAGCATCCGGCCGAGCTGGCCGCCGCCGATGATCCCGATCATGCCGCCCGGTTCGATCATTATTCGGCCAAAATCACTCGGGGTTCTCGGCCACGCTTTCGGTCTGCGCCGCGCGCCAATCAGCCAGCCGCCCCGCCAAGGCTTCATCCGATAGCGCCAAAATCGCCGCGGCCAGCAACCCGGCGTTGATCGCGCCCGGCTTGCCGATCGCCAGCGTGCCCACGGGAATGCCGCCGGGCATCTGCGCGATCGACAGCAAGCTATCCATGCCCTTGAGCGCCTTCGACTCTACCGGCACGCCGAGGACTGGTAGCGCCGTCATGCTCGCCGCCATGCCGGAGAGATGCGCCGCGCCGCCCGCGCCGGCCACGATCACCTTCAGCCCGCGTTCAGCGGCGCCGGTCGCATAATCGTAAAGACGCTGAGGAGTACGATGCGCCGACACGATTTTGGCCTCGAACGTCACATCGAGCGCGGTCAGTATGTCCGCGCAGGCCTGCATCGTCTCCCAATCGGAGCGGCTGCCCATGATGATGCCGACCAGTGGTTGCGCCATCGGCACTCCCTAATCGGCACAGTTCGTCGCGGCAATGCGGCATTGCGGCGACAATCTTCGCCCTTTAACGGAGCCGCCGGGGGATTATCGAGTTATGGCTGGGATGTTGCGTGACGTGGCACAGTCGCTTGCGCGACCATTGACCGATGCTGGTCGCCTGCGCGCGCAGTTGGCGCATGCCGAGGCGCGCATCGCCGAGTTGGAGCGGCTGGCCGACACCGACCCGCTAACCGAACTCCCCAACCGCCGCCCGTTCATGCGGGCCATCGCGCGATCGATCCGGCATCTGGAACGGCACGGCACCCCGGCGGCGATACTGTTCATCGATGTCGATGGCCTAAAAGCGATCAACGATCTTTACGGCCATCTCAGCGGCGACGCGGCACTGCTGCACATCGCGCGCGTCCTTCAGCGTGAAGTGCGCGCGTCGGACGTGGTATCGCGCATCGGCGGTGACGAATTCGGGCTGGTGCTCGATCATGTCAACGAAGAGGCGGCACGCGCCAAGGCTACGGCGCTGTCGGCGGCGGTCAGCGATGCGCCCGTCCGGTTCGGCGACGCGGCGATCAGCGTGAAGCTGTCGATCGGCGTCGCGACGGTGATGCAGGGCGACACCACCGAACATGCGCTGCGCCGCGCCGACGACGAAATGTATGTCGCCAAACGCGCTCAGCGCTCGGACAAATAGAACCGCTCGCGCTCGCGCAGATTGTCGTCGAGTTCGTAGACGAGAGGCTGTCCAGTCGGGATTTCGAGGCCGGTGATGTCCGCGTCGGCAATCCCCGACAAATGCTTGACCAAAGCGCGCAGCGAGTTGCCGTGCGCTGCGATCAGGACGCGTTTACCGTCGCGCAGTTGCGGCGCGATCTTGGCGTCGAAATAAGGCAGGACGCGCGCGATGGTGTCCTTTAGACTCTCGGTCTGCGGGATCGGCACACCCTTGTAACGAACATCCTGAGCCAGATCCCACGCGGAACCTTCCTCGGGCGGCGGCGGCGGGACGTCGAAGCTGCGGCGCCACAATTTGACCTGGTCGTCGCCATGTTTCGCGGCAGTCTCGGCCTTGTTCAGGCCGGTCAGCCCGCCATAGGATCGCTCGTTCAGCCGCCAGTCCTTCTCGACCGGCAACCACAGCCGCCCCATCGCTTCCAGCGCCAGGTTGCAAGTCTTGATCGCGCGGCTCTGGAAACTGGTGAAGCACTGGTCGAAATCATACCCCTTGTCGCGCAGGTTCTCACCCGCCGCCCAGGCTTCCGTCACACCCTGTTCGGTCAGATCGACGTCCCACCAGCCGGTGAATCGGTTTTCGAGATTCCAGGCCGACTGGCCGTGGCGAAGCAGGACGAGCGTGGGCATGGGTTTCCTAGAGTTCCAAAGTCATGAAACGGTTGTGTTCGCTGGGCGGGTAGCCGCCGAATGGGTCGCAGTCCACGAAGCCGTAGAGTTCGTACATCGCGTTGGCCGGGTCGAACATCGGCGCGGTGCCGGTCTCGAGGCTCAGGCGCCTGAACCCCGACGACTGCGCTTCGGCGGCGAGGTAGCCGAGGATCGTGCGCGCGACGCCCTGGCGGAGGTGATCGGGATGCGTGCGCATCGATTTGAGTTCGGCGTGAGTGTCGTCGAGGTGCCGCAACGCTGCCACACCGAGAAGTTCGTCGTCGTCCCATACGGAGAAGAACCGAATGCCCGGCGCGCTGAGTGCCGCTGAGTCCATCGCATGGGCATTGTCGGTCGGCGTCGAGGCGTGCGCTTCGGTGCGGTGATAATGCAGCAAGGCCTCGACCTGCGGGTCGCCCAGGCCGCCCTCCCGAACCTGCATCACAGCTGGTCGATAATGCCGGCGAGCGTCTTCAGGCAATCGACCGCCAGTCGCTTGGAACGGTCGGGCGACCAGCCTTCGACCGGATCAGGAGCGTCCTGGTTATCCTTGAACGGCATCTCCAACGTCATGCTGACCGCGCCGAAGCGTTCGGCGAGCTGGTTGGTCGACATCGTCATATTGGCCTTGCCCTGACCCGCTTTGGGATAGCCGTATTTGGTCTGAAAATCCTCGGTCCGCGCTTCGAGTGCGCCGATGAACGCGTCGTAATTGCGAACCTGCTTTTGGGTCAGCGACGGCACCCCGTCGAAACCCGCCATGAACACGTAGGGGATCGCCTCGTCGCCATGCACGTCCATCGCGAAATCGACGCCCGTTTGATCCATCGCCGCGCGGGCGAGGAAAACTTCGGGGCTGCCGTCCATCGTCGGATCGGCCCATTCGCGATTGAGATTCTTGCCCGCGGCGTTTGTCCGCAAATGCCCCCGCGCCGATCCGTCGGGGTTCATGTTGGGCACGATGTGGAGCGTCGCGGCCTCGCGCAGTTTCTGCGCCGCAGGATCGTCCGAGATGAGAAACTCGAGCGCGCCTTCCATCCACCATTCGGCCATACTCTCACCGGGGTGCTGTCGGGCGTAAAGCCAGACACTCTTTCCGCCGGTGCCGATTTGCAACAAATCGAGCGGACGCCCGTCGAGCGTTTGACCGAGCATGCGATGTGCAGCGAGGTCGTTGCCCGCGATACGCTCGACCAGCGCCTGGTGTCGCGCGCTCGAATATGGCGCGAAATAGGCGAACCACACGCTGTCACCCGCGGGCGTGTGGCGGATCGTCAGAGTGCCATTGGCATAGCTGGTGTCGGTCCGCCGCCACGCCGCATCGTCGTCACTGACGCAGGCGCGGTAATCGGGCCAGCCGAGCGGATAGGCCGCACCCGCACAATTCATAATGTCGAGTTCGAGTGACTGTCCCGCTGCGCCGTCCACACGGAAATAAAACCACTGATAGAAATCGGACAGATGGTCATTGCGGATCGTCAGTTCGGCTCGAGGGCCGTCCAGCGACTCGACTTCGATATTGCCGGCATCGAAGTCGGCCGAAATGGTGATGGTCATTTGACCGTGATAGTGCGCCCGTTCACGCCCGGAAAGTCCCGGAACAAGGCATAGGCCAGCCGATCGGCCACCTCGCGCTGTCCAACGTCGGGGCGATCCTCGGTTTCCGCGCGGCCTTCCCAGACAGTGGAGCCGCCGCGCTCGCGAATTTGCACCGACAGGCGCGTGACCGCTGCGTCGCTACGACCGCCGCCAAAGCCTATGCCGACGCCGCCGCCGACGCTGCTGCCGCCATAATAGCCGCCGCCGCTGCCGCCGCCGCCCAAACCGATCGAAAAGCTCGGCTTGCGCTTGGCCGAAGGTTGGATGTCGCGCGTATATTCAATGGAATAGACATAGCGCGCGGTGTCGGCGCCGG
The DNA here is from genome assembly GCF_965137005.1 of Sphingomonas antarctica. Taxonomy (NCBI): domain Bacteria; kingdom Pseudomonadati; phylum Pseudomonadota; class Alphaproteobacteria; order Sphingomonadales; family Sphingomonadaceae; genus Sphingomonas; species Sphingomonas antarctica. The sequence goes on from NZ_CBCRXM010000001.1 coordinate 27,036, forward strand.
GTGCAAAACCCTGACGGCTCAACTCAGCGGATACCGCGTCGCGATAAATTTGTGCTTCGAGACCACCGTCGAGGCTGGCGGGGGCGATCGCTCCACGCTGGACATCCTGCGTGAGGAAAAACCGGGTGGCGGTAGTGCGCGGCCGCGCGTCGGCAACGGCGGGCATGGTCAGCACCGCAAGCGGCAAAAGGTAAGCGAGGGTTTTCATGACTGGGCTCCGCACTGTATCGTTACGGTTGCAACGAACGATCGCGCCATTCGCTGCACCTTGACGGATTGCGTTGTCCTGAATAGTGGCGCCGCTTCAATTTCACGCAGATTCGAAGAAGCGTACGACCATGAAAATCCGTAACTCGTTGAAGTCGCTCAAGGACCGTCATCGCGATAACCGCGTGATCCGTCGTCGTGGGCGGACCTATGTCATCAACAAGACCAACCGCCGGTTTAAAGCCCGCCAGGGGTAAGCCCGCGCGCTGCGCATTTGCGCGGTGCCTTTCGTGACAAGCAGATAGCGACGCAGGGACGACCCGCGTCGCTTTTTTGCGTCCGGCTTATTTGAGCTCTTCACCCGTCAACCGCACCACATGCAGCACGTTAGTGCTGCCTGGGGTCTTGAACGGCACGCCCGCGACGATCACCAGTCGCTGATCGCCCGCCGCCAGATTGTGGCGCAACGCCATGCGCTTGGCCTTGGCGACCATTTCCTCGAAGCTCGCCACGTCGCGCGTATGGACCGCATGCGCGCCCCATAGCAGGCCCAGCCGCCGCGCGGTGGTCATGCTCGGCGTCATCACGAGGAGCGGCACGCCGGGACGTTCGCGTGCCACCCGCCGCGCGGTCGATCCAGACGCAGTAAACGTCGCGATTGCTCTCGCGCCAAGTGTGTGCGCGATTTCTCGCGCCGCCGCCGAGATCGCATCTGCGGCGGTCGCGTCGGCCTTGGTCTCGGTAAAGTGCAGACGCGCGTGATACCCCGGATCGGCCTCCACGCTCATTGCGATGCGATCCATCATCGCGACCGATTCGACTGGCCAGGCACCCGCCGCGCTTTCCGCCGACAGCATCACTGCGTCCGCGCCGTCGTAAATCGCGGTGCCGACATCGGACACTTCGGCGCGCGTCGGGGTCGGTGCAGTGATCATCGATTCGAGCATTTGAGTCGCCACCACCACCGGGCGGCCAGCGCGCCGCGCGACCTCGACGATGCGCTTTTGCGCAGGCGGCACCGCTTCAGGGGGCAGTTCGACGCCCAAATCGCCGCGCGCGACCATGACTGCATCGGCAAGTTCGACGATTTCTTCCAGCCGGTCGAGTGCCGCGGGCTTTTCGATCTTCGCCAGCACGGCGGCGCGCCCTTCGATCAGGCGGCGCGCCTCGGCAACATCCTCGGGCCGCTGAACGAAGCTCAACGCGACCCAATCGACGCCTTGCTCCAGCGCGAACGCCAGGTCGGTGCGGTCCTTGGCCGTCAGCGCGGCCATCGGCACGACGACATCGGGGACGTTCAAACCCTTGCGATCGCTCAGCGCGCCACCGACCTCCACCGTCGTTTCGGCATGATCGGCGTGAATCGCCTTTACCCGCAACACGATCTTGCCATCGTCGAGCAGCAACCGTGCACCGGGCTTCAGCGCTTCGAAAATCTCGCGATGCGGCAGGTTGACCCGCGTTGCGTCGCCCGGCGTCTTGTCCTGATCCAGCCGGAAATCCGCGCCGGTCTCCAGCATGACTTTGCCGCTCGCGAACGTGCCGACGCGTAATTTCGGCCCCTGCAGATCGGCGACGATGGTCATGGGCCGCCCGAGCGTTTTTTCCAGCGCGCGGATCGCGACCACGACGGGCGCATGATCGGCATGTGTGCCGTGGCTCATGTTGAGCCGAAACGCGTCGGCACCGGCGCGTGCCAGTTTCTCGATCATCTCGGGCGTGTTGCTCGCGGGGCCGAGGGTGGCGAGGATGCGGACCTTGCGGCCACGCGGCTTCAGTGTGCGGTGAGTGGACAGATCGGCCTCGTTTGGCTTGTCGGCGGGGGCAGGGTTCCCTATCGGCCTAGGCCACAGGTGCCAGTGCGACAAGTTGCCCGGCACGCAACACTGAGGATCATAATGAGCGACGTAATCCAGGCCGACAAATTGCGCCTGCTGATCGAACGGATCGAGCGGTTGGAAGAGGAAAAGAAGGGCATCGCCGACGACGTCAAGGATGTCTATGGCGAGGCCAAGGGGCAGGGCTATGACGTCAAGACGATGCGCAAGGTCGTCGCTTTGCGCAAACTCGACAAGCATGTCCGCGACGAAGCCGACGCGATGATGGACATTTATCGCACGGCATTGGGGCTGACCTGATGCGGATTCTCGGCGTCCCGACCTCCCCTTTCGTACAGCGCTGCCTGATCGTCGCACGCGCCAAGGGGCATGAAATCGAGGCGGCGAACCCGCCCGGAATGGACCTGACCTCGCCCGAATTCCTGGCGATCAGTCCGATGGGACGTATTCCGGTGCTCGAAACCGATGGCGGGGCGCATATCTGCGAATCCCTGGCGATTGCCGGTTATCTCGACGATGTGCTGCCGGGCGATCCGCTGATGCCCGCCGATCCGCTCGCGCGGGCGCGGGTGCGGGAAATCGTCTCGCTGGCTCAGGGGGAACTCGCCGTCGGCGGACGTCAGTTGATGGTCCATCTGGTGTTCAAAATGGCCGATTGCCCCGACATCGTAGCAGCGGCGCGGATGCAGATCGACAAGGGCCTGGACGCGCTCGAGCGGTTGATCGGCGACGATTTTGCTGTGGGTGGCGGCATCACCGATGCCGACGCGGCCCTGTTTCCGATCCTGACCTTGTTCGAATTGATCGACGGGCCGACACAGGCGTTCGCTGCAGTCAGGGCACGGCCCAAGGTCGCCGATTATTTCGCGCGCGGTAAGGACGATGCTGTGCTGGGCCGCACCGTCACCGAAATGCGCGACGGTTTCGCGAAGATGATGGCGCGCCGTGCCGCGCTCAAGGCATAAGGCAGGGCAATGGCGGGCCATTCCAAATTCAAGAACATCATGCACCGCAAGGGTGCGCAGGACAAAAAACGCGCGGCGGCGTTTTCGAAACTCAGCCGCGAAATCACCGTCGCGGCGAAATCGGGTTTGCCCGATCCGGCGATGAACGCGCGGCTGCGTTCCGCGGTGCTTACGGCGCGCGCCGGCGGTATGCCCAAAGACAATATCGAACGCGCCATCAGCAACGCGTCGAAGGGCGACGGCGCGAATTACGAGGAAATCCGCTACGAAGGGTTCGGCCCCGGTGGCGTGTCGCTGATCATCGAGGCGCTGACCGACAATCGCAACCGCACCGCGACCAACGTCAAGACGGCGGTGTCGAAGAACGGCGGCAATCTCGGCGCGCCCGGCGCGGTCAGTCACGCGTTCGATCGGCTGGGCCTGATCGCCTATTCGGCCAAGGCCGGCGATGTCGATGCGGTGTTCGAAGCCGCGCTCGAAGCGGGCGCCGAGGACGTCACCAGCGACGAAGACGGCCACCAGATCTGGACCAGCGTCGAAACGCTCCACGAAGTGACCAAGGCATTGGAAGCCAGCCTCGGCGAAGGCGAAGGCGCAAAACTCGCCTGGCGCGCGCAAACGATGGTCGACGTCAACGAAGGCGACGCGGGCACATTGCTCAAATTGCTCGATGCGCTCGACGACGATGACGACGTCCAGACCGTCTGGGGCAATTATGAGATTTCGGACGACATCATGGAGCGTTTGGCCTGATCGTCCTCGGCCTCGATCCCGGCCTCGGCACGACGGGCTGGGGAATCATCGTCGCGGAGGGAAATCGCCTCGCGCACATCGCCAACGGCCGGATCGCGACAAGGACGACCGATCCTCTGGCGGCGCGGCTGGCGCATCTTGGCGAACAGCTCAACCAGCTGCTGATCGCGCATGACGTCGTCAGCGCGGGCGTGGAAGAAGTATTTGTCAATTCGAACGGGCAATCGACGCTCAAGCTCGCGCAGGCGCGCGGGTGTTTGCTTGCCACCTTGGGCTTCAAACGCATCCCCGTCGGTGAATACGCCCCCCGGCAGGTCAAGCAGGCCGTCGTCGGCACCGGCGCGGCGGAAAAGACCCAAGTCCATGCGATGGTCAAACGCCTGCTTCCGGGGGTCCAAATCGACGGTAGCGACGCAGCCGATGCGCTGGCCGTCGCTATCACCCACGCGCACCATCTGGCCACAGCGCGGCATACGTCGGCCCTCTCCCCGTCACCCCGGACTTGATCCGGGGTCCCGCTTCTTCTGAAGCCGCGCAGAAGCGTCACCCCGGCTCGGANGCCGGGGTGACGCNTCTGCGCGGCTTCAGAAGAAGCGGGACCCCGGNTCNNAGNCCGGGGTGACGACGCGATTGTGGTGCGATAGGTCAACACCATGATCGCCCGCCTTGCCGGAATTCTCGCCGAAACGGACGCGGGCAGCGCGGTGCTCGATGTCGCCGGGGTCGGCTATCTCGTTCTCGCCTCAACCAAGACGCTGGCCGCGATCGGACCTGTCGGCGGGCAGGTGATGCTGTTTACCGAATTGCAGGTCCGCGAAGACGCGATGACGCTGTTCGGGTTCGGCTCGCAGGGGGAACGCGACTGGTTTCGCCTGCTGACCGGTGTGCAGGGCGTCGGCGGCCGGGTGGCGCTGGCGATCCTGTCGATCCTCACGCCCGACGAACTGGCACAGGCCATTGCGCGGCAGGACAAGACGATGGTCACGCGCGCCGCCGGCGTCGGGCCGAAGCTTGCCGAACGCATCGTGCGTGAGTTGAAGGATAAAGCCGGCGGCATCGCGCTTGGCAGCGGCTCGACCGCGGTCCCGGCAGGCAGCGCAGCGCAGGATGCGATTTCCGCCCTCGGCAATCTCGGCTTCAAGCCGGGCGAAGCGAGTGCGGCGGTGGCGGCGGCGGTGGACGACCTCGGCGCGGATGCCGGGCTCGACGCGCTGGTTCGTCTGGCGCTGAGGAAAGCGGCGCGATAGCGAAAAAAAAGAGCGCTGCCGACACCGTATGCGGTGTCCGGCAGCGCTCCGATCGACTGCGGCGAGTAGCCGTCGCCGCGTCGATATCTGTTAGGCGAAGCGAACCGCGACGCGCTGGCGACGGCGCAGCGCACCACCGACCACGCCGAAGCCGCCGATCATCAGCGCCCAGCTGGCCGGCTCAGGCACACCCAGAACCGCGGGGAGGGCGTTGTTCGGCGTCGTCATGGATGTGTTGGGAATATCGAACTTCACCGTGCTTGCGCCGATCGTGTCGAATTCGAACGCGACGCCGGTCGAGCTGAAACGCAGCGCGCCGACATTCTCCGACGGATCGAAGTTGATGTACAGGCGGCGATTGGTCAGCGCCGCACCCTGATCGCCATTCTGGCCGGGCAGGTCGCTGCCGGTGATCGTCTTGATCACATTGCCGGTCAGATTGAGAATTTCGATCGTGTTATAGGTGTCGACCGACCCGACATAGACACTCAATGAGCGCACGCGGTCATGCATGGCCGCGAAATACGACGCGAAGTCGAGGGTGGCCGAACCCCCGGTCCCGAGCGCCAAATACTGCGACGTATCGCCGACCGGTGCCGCCGCAACGCCGCTGGTGCCGGTGTACAGCCCGACCGTGCCCGAAGTGCTGAGCGAAACACCCGAATGCATCGCACCGTCGAACGTCACCAACGACGTTTCGAACGCGGCGAGGCCGGGATCCATGTTGCCAGCGCCGTGATTCGCGGCACCCAGCGAGAAGAACGACACGGCATGGGCCGGTGCCGCGATGGTCAGGGCCGCAACGGCGCTCAACAGGACTGCACGCATGACTTTTTCCTCGAACTCAATTCAGTTGTCTTTAGCTACGTTGCAATTCGTCATTTGGATACCTGACCAAAAGATCATGTTAACTGAACTGCGTCCCGTTCGGGGACGTGGAGATTGATCGGCTTCCCGCTCGCCTTGCGGGGAACAACTGCATATTGGGCATGGCAACGTGCTTGACCCGATCACCTCTCCCGCCCGTCAGCCCGAGGACATTGACGCCGCATTGCGTCCGAAGTCGCTCGACGATTTCGTCGGCCAAAAGTCGGCGCGCGAGAATTTGCGCGTGTTCATCGCGGCGGCAAGGGCGCGTGGCGAGGCGCTCGATCACGTCTTATTCTTCGGGCCGCCGGGACTCGGCAAGACCACGCTCGCCCAGATTGTCGCGCGCGAAATGGGCGTCGGTTTCCGCGCGACGTCGGGCCCGGTAATCGCAAAGTCGGGTGACCTTGCCGCCTTGCTCACCAATTTGGAGGACGGTGACGTCCTGTTCATCGACGAGATCCACCGGCTCGCGCCGGCGGTCGAGGAAGTGCTTTATCCCGCGATGGAGGACCGCGCGCTCGACCTGATGATCGGGGAAGGGCCGTCCGCGCGCAGTGTACGGATCGATCTGCCGCGTTTCACTTTGGTCGGGGCGACCACGCGACAGGGATTGCTGACGACGCCGCTGCGCGATCGTTTCGGGATTCCGGTGCGCTTGAGTTTCTACACCGTCGATGAGCTTCGCCAGGTGGTCACCCGCGCCGCGGGCTTGCTCGGGCTGACGCTGGCCGACGATGGCGCGGCAGAAGTCGCGAAGCGCAGCCGCGGTACGCCGCGCATTGCCGGGCGGCTGTTGCGCCGGGTTCGCGATTTCGCACATGCGGCGGGGGAGGACGTGGTCACCGCCAAGGTCGCCGATGCGTCGCTCAACCGGCTGGACGTCGATCAGCTCGGACTCGACGCGATGGACCGGCGTTATCTGACGATGATCGCCGATATCTATCGCGGTGGACCCGTAGGGGTCGAAACGCTGGCGGCGGGGCTCAGCGAACCGCGCGACACGATCGAGGAAGTGATCGAGCCGTTTCTCATCCAGCTCGGCCTGATCGCGCGAACGGCGCGGGGCCGCTGCCTCAATGCCGGGGGGTGGAAGCATCTGGGACTAACCCCGCCGAGCGGTGCGCAGGACGGCCTGTTCGACGGCTGAGCGGCGATGGTCGGGCATGTGCGTCACGCCCGCATCATGGAGCCGATGCGTATCAATCGTCTTAATTCATGCTTGCGGGGGCAGATAGTTCGGATTCGGGGACGAACGGGATTCACAGGCCGGACCCCAGCCGCTAGACCCTTGGCATGAGCGAACATGGCGCCCTCGGCCGCTTCGACGGCAAGCGGCACTTGTTCCCGGTGCGCGTGTATTTCGAGGACACCGACCTGTCGGGCCTGATCTATCACGCCAATTACCTGCGCTACATGGAGCGCGCCCGGTCGGACATGCTGCGCGCGGTCGGCATCGATCAGCGTGGGCAGCATGATGCTGGGCAGGGCGTCTATGCCGTCAGTGATCTCCACATCCGTTATCGCGCTCCGGCCAAACTCGACGACGATCTGATCGTCGAGAGTCGCGTGGTGAAGGTCGGCGCCGCGACGGCGACTATTCAGCAGCGAGTCATGCGCCAGGACCAAGTGCTGACCGAGGCAAATGTCACGGCCGCCTGGCTGACCACAGCCGGACGGCCGCAGCGCCAGCCAAAGGCGTGGGTCGCGGCTTTCACCGCATTGATCGAGGAAGATAAGTGAACCCGAGCGTCCCGAGCCTCAGCCCCGTCGAACTGTTTTTGCAGGCGGATATCATCGTCAAGGCGGTGATGCTGTTGCTCCTCGCCGCCAGCGTGTGGAGTTGGGCGATCATTCTCGCCGCCTGGGGACGGCTGAAGTCCATTGGCCCGGCCACCGACAAGTTCGAAAGCGAATTGATGTCGGCGCGCGATATCGAATCCTTTGCGCGCACGCATGAAAAATCATCGCTCCCCGCCGCCAGCGTGTTTCGCGCGGCGCTGGAGGAATGGCGGCTGTCGTCGAAGAGCGCCAAGCTCGATCGCGAAGGCGTCCGCGCGCGGCTGCAGACGGTGATGGCCAGCACTGCGGCGGGGGAGGGGGATGCGCTCAGCGACCGCCTCAACATCCTCGCCACTATCGGTTCGGTGTCGCCGTTCGTCGGCCTGTTCGGCACCGTCTGGGGCATCATGCGCAGCTTTACCGGCATCGCGGCAGCGCAGAACACCAGCCTCGCGGTCGTCGCGCCGGGGATCGCCGAAGCGCTGTTCGCCACGGCGCTCGGCCTGTTCGCGGCGATCCCGGCGGTCGTGGCGTACAACCGCCTCAGCCACCGCGTGAACCGTATCGAAGCGGGCCTGACGCGCTTTGCGGATCGCTTTCACGCGACACTCAGCCGCGAGCTGGACGGGGCATGACCCCCCTCCGCGCCTCGCAATCGCGCCGCCGCGCGCCGGTGGCGGAGATCAACGTCACGCCGATGGTCGACGTGATGCTGGTGCTGCTGATCATCTTCATGGTCACCGCGCCGCTGTTGACGGCGGGCGTGCCGGTGAACCTTCCCGATGCCGCCGCGAAACCCTTGACGCAGGAGCGCGAGCCGGTGGCGATCAGCCTCGACCGCTCGGGCAAATTGTTCGTCGGCGACAAAGCGGTCGATCAGGCCATCTTTGCCGACGAACTCACCCGCCTGACCGCGCGTGGCGATCCGCCGCAAGTCATGCTGCGCGCCGATCGCGGGCTCGATTATGGCCGCGTGATGGCGGTGATGGCACAGCTCAATCGCGCCGGGATCAACAAGATCGCATTGGTGACGACCGGAGAGGCGGGCGGTGACGCGCGCTGAACGCTTCGGTCTTGGCGGCGCGACGCTCGGCCATGTCGCGCTGATCGCCGCGCTGTCCGTCGGCCTGTTCGCCGCGCCCAAGCCCGATGTTCCGAAGGTCCAGTCGGTCGACGTGCAACTGATCGACGAGGTCGGCGTGACAGACACCGCGCCAATCATGTCGCAAGCCGCACCCGCCCCGTCGGTCGCGCCCGAACTCGGCACGCCCGAGGAGGCGGCACCGCAGCCGCAACCACAAGCGGCGCCACCCGTCGCCAAGGCATCGTCGCTGCCGACGCCCGCCAAGCCCGCTCCGCCGCGCGTCGCCGCACCACCGGCGGCTAAACCCGCTTCACCCAAAGGCGGTCGCCTCGGCGCGAACTTCCTGAAAGGCATCACCGACAGCAACCAACCGGGCGAAGCCGCCGCGCCGCGTGCCACCGTCGGCCCGGCGCAGGTCGCCAGCCTCGCCTCGGCCATTGCGCGACAAGTTCAGCCCTGCGCCGATCGCATCGTCACGCCGGGGCCAGGCGCGGAAGACATCCGCACCAAATTGAACCTGCGCCTTAACCCCGATGGCAGCTTAGCCGCCGAACCGCGCGTCGTCGGCCAGACGACCACCGATGAGAACGCCCGTTACGGGACGCGCGTGGCCGAACTGGCGCGCGCCGCGTTCAAACAATGCGCACCCTTCAAACTGCCGCCCGAACTTTACGACGGGTGGAAGAACATCAACCTCAATTACAGGCTGCCGGCATGATGATTTCAACACCCGTCACCCCGGCGAAAGCCGGGGTCCACGCTGCCACCGGGAACTGGCTTCGCGCGGTGCGGTGGATCCCGGCTTTCGCCGCGATGACGATGAGTGTAGCGGGGTTAGCCCAGACCACCGACTCGCCGATCGAAGTCGACGTCGTCGGCGGCACTTCCGCAGCGGTCGTCATCGCCGTCCCCGCCATGCCGACGCCCGAAGTCGCCACCACCATCGCCGGTCCCACCGACGCCCTCGGTCGCCAGGTCGCCGAAGTTGTCGCCAGCGACCTCAAGGGCACCGGCCTGTTCGCGCCCAAAGGGCCATCCGGCGTCCCCGGCATCACCTTCCCCGCTGTCCAATCGCCCGACTACCCGACCTGGGAAAGCCAAAGCGCCGCTTCGCTCGTCCAGGGCTATGTCAAAACCAACGCGGACGGTGGCCTCACCGTCGGCTGCTACCTCTACGATGTCGCGCTGAAGCAGCAGCTTACCAAGGCCGGCTACGTCGTCCCAGCGCGCGATTGGCGCCGCGCCGCGCACAAATGCGCCGACGCGATCTATGCACGGCTGTCCGGCGACAGCCCATTTTTCGACAGCCGCGTCGCCTACATTGCCGAGACCGGCCCCAAGGGAAACCGCGTCAAGCGCCTTGCCATCATGGACTCGGACGGCGCCAATCACCGCTTCCTGACCAATGGCCAGTCGCTCGTCCTGACCCCGCGCTTTTCGCCCGACTATAAGTCCCTGCTGTACGTCGGTTACGCTGAAAAGCGCGTCCGCATTTTCATCTACGACATGGCTTCGGGCACGCAGCGGACGCTGGTCGATGTGCCCAATACCGTCCTCGCGCCGCGCTGGTCGCCCGACGGCCGTACTATCCTCTATTCGATGGCGCAGGGCGGCAACACCGACATCTATGCGATCCCGTCGAGCGGCGGCACCGCGCGCCGCCTCACCAACTCGCCCGGCATCGACGTCGGCGGCAGCTTCTCGCCCGATGGTCGTCGCATCGTCTTCGAGAGCGATCGTTCGGGCAAACAGCAGCTCTACACGATGAACGCCGACGGTTCGGATCAACAACGCATCAGCTTTGCCGGTGGCAGCTACGCCACTCCCGAATGGAGCCCGCGCGGCGACCTCATCGCCTTCACCCGCGTCGGATCGTTCCGCATCGGCGTGATGACGCCGGACGGCAAAGGCGAACGCCTGTTGACCGACAGCTGGCAGGACGAATCGCCCAGCTGGTCGCCCAATGGGCGCATCATCCAGTTCTTTCGCACCAGCCAGGGTGCGGGCGGCAAATCGTCACTGTGGCAGGTCGATTTGACCGGCCGCAACGAACGCAAATTGCCGACACCGGCCGACGGCTCCGACCCGACTTGGGGTCCGGTGCTGCCATGAATTGCAAGGAGAGACGTATGACCAAACCCATCCTCACCGCCGCGCTGATGGCGCTTGCGCTCGCCGGCTGCGCGAAAAAGCCGCCCAAGCAACTGCCGCCCGCGCCCACCAGCGGCAGTGAGATCGCGCCGGTGACCGACACCTCGGGCGCCGCCACGCCGGGCAGTCAGGCCGACTTCATCGCCAAGGTGACCAGCGACCGCATCTTCTTCGACACCGACAGTTCGGACGTCGATGCCAATGATCAGGCCACGCTGCGCTCGCAAGCCGCCTGGCTCGCGCAATATCCCCGCGTCCGCGCCACGATCGAGGGGCATGCCGACGAACGCGGCACCCGCGAGTATAATATCGCGCTGGGTGACCGCCGCGCCAATTCGACCAAGAATGTGCTCGCCGCGCTCGGCGTCGATCCGGGCCGCATGACCGTGATCAGCTACGGCAAGGAACGCCCGGATGCGACGGGCAGCGACGAAGCCAGCTGGGCCAAGAACCGTCGCGCGGTGACCGTCACGGTTCAATAAGCAAACAGGGGCCGCAGCTAAGCGGCCCCTGTTTAACGCGTCTGGCTCAGGCGTAGGTCACCGCGACCCGCGACCTGCGGCGGCGCAATCCATAGCCGACGAGCGCGAGACCGCCGACCATCAGCGCCCAGCTTTCGGGTTCCGGAACAAGTCCCGCGCCGACGCCCGGGTCGATCGTCTGGGTAAAGCTGAAATTACCGGCATAGTCGTTGCTGTCGCCGGTCTGCGGGATCGCATGATACGGCCCGACCGTGTCGGCCAGGCTGCGCGTGAACGAGAATTCGGTCAGGCTCAGCGTCGTATTGCCGATCGTCACAGCATTGCCGCCGACGAACATGTTCGTGGAGCCCGGGATGTAACTGCCGGTGAGCACGGCACCGTTGTCGAACGTCAGCTCCAATCGGTAAAGCGGATCCGAATTCAGCGTGCTGCCCGGGAAAAACCCATCGCCAGCGAGAAACGCATAATTGTCCCCGGCATGCGCCGCGTAGCTGATTGCTTCGTCATTGCGATTGAGGAAGTTGCCGAGACCCGGATTCTGCAGGAACAGCGTGTAATTGCCGGAAGTGGTGCCGGGCGCATTCGCCGTCGCCCAGATCGTGTTGTTGGTGCTGCCGAATACGGCGGCGCTGATCAGCGTGGCGGCTTGTGCCGGGCACGCGACTAAGACTGCGGCGCAGGCCGCGAGCAGATGAGAATATTTCATTTTTGCGACCCTGTTAGGTAAACCCTAAACAGCGGACGAACCGAGCGGTTCCATCGCTAAGACGTTGGATATTAAGCCGATTGACCCTTTTTGGGACATCGCGCGCCACGGACTATGTCGGCGCAAAAAAAGGGCCGCCCGCAGGCAGCCCTTTTCCTGATCTTGGCTACGCTCAGGCGTAGGTGACGGTAACCTGCGGACGACGACGACGGACGCCGGCACCCATCAGACCGAAGCCGCCGAGCATCAACGCCCACGACGCCGGCTCCGGGACTGCGCCCGGCGTCACGACATTGGTGAAGCGAAAATTGCCCGCATAGTCATTGCCATTGCCGGTCTGCGGCGTGGCATCATGCTGCCCGACCGTGTTGGCGAGGCTGCGCGTGTACGAGAATTCGTTCAGCGTCAGCGTGCTGTTGCCGATCGTTACCGGCGTGCTGCCCATGAACGAATTCGGCGTTCCGGGGATGTAGGTTCCGGTCAGCGTCGCACCGTTGTCGAAATTCAGCTCGAGGCGATACTGCAGATCGGAATTGAGCGTGTTGTTGTCCGGGAACCCGTCACCGTCGAGAAACGCATAATTCGTGCCGGCGGTAACATTGTAGTTCAACGCTTCGTCATGCGGGTTCAAAAAGTCACCCAGGCCCGGATTGGACACGAACAGCGCATAATTGCTTGGGCTAGTGCCGGGCGCATTGAGCGTCCGCCAAACCGTTTGGCCGCCGACGCCGAAAACGGCGGCGCTGACCAGTGTAAGTGCGTTCGCCGACGTGGCGAGCGTTGCCGCGGCGACGGCCGCGAGCAGATGGGCTTTTTTCATGGTTTACGACCCCTTATTAGAGATCACTTAAACTACACCAAAACGACGAAGTTCCCGCCCAAAATGGCGTTAGAACAATATTTTACGCTGGATCGATAAACGGCGTAAATGCGCCATAGTTATCCAAGCGAAACGATGGCAATCCGTCCCATTTCGGGACAGTAAATGGTTAACACCGTTTTCGGAGCTGTTCGAATGGTCAGTCGTGCTCGAATGTCCACGCGCTCAAGCCGCGCTCCCGTTCGCTGAATTGCAGTGCGCGACCATGCGGCGGGCCGCTGCGCTGCGGACAGTCGGGTCGCGAACAATCGGCGCAGCCGAGCCCAATGGGTGCGCCTTGGCCCGACACGTCGATGCCGCGCGCCGCCGCCATGACATTGGCCTGGGTGGCCGCGACGCCGATCACCACCGCGAATTCGGCACGGATGCCGCCTTCGCGCGCGATGGACGGCTGGACGGTCCGCGCGATGGTGAACCAGCGGCTGCCGTCTTCGAGCTCGACCAGATCGCGCATCAACCGTCCCGGCCGGTCGAACGCCGCCACCGCGCGCCACAACGGGCACAGCCCTTCGCTCCCCGCCAGCGGCGACGCGCTTAGCCCGGCATAGCGTTTCGACATCTGCCCGGCGCGGTCGATACGGATCAGGAAAAACGGCAGGCCGCGCGCGCCGACCCGGCCAAGCGTCGTCAGCCGATGTGCAATCTGTTCGAACCCTGCGCCGAAGCGGCGTTGCAGCAGTTCGACGTCATATCCCGTCGCCTCACAGGCGCGCAGGAAGCGCGCATACGGCATCATCACCGCCGCCGCGAAATAGCCGAGCAGGTGACGCCGGAACATCCGCTCCGCGGGACGGGACAGGTCCGCCGGGCGCACGATCGCCTCGATCGCGTCGCGCGCCTCGATTTGCGCCAGATGATAAGCGGCGGCGAAGGTGCGGCTGGCGGAATCGAGCAATTCGCTGAGCTGCAATTGCCGCGCATGCATATCGAGCCGCCGCAGCAGCCCCGGCATGACCTCGACTGGCATGATCCGCACATGCAGGCTGTGTTTGACGCGCAGCCGCTCGGCGAGCGCCGCGTACAAATCGCCGCCGGTCAGGCGCAATTCGTCGGCCAGCGCTTCTGCGGCTTCGTCCAAGCCGGCAAAATGGTTTTTCCAGCGTTCGATGACCGCGCGCGTTTCGGCCACCGCGTCGCTTTCGGGCGCCGCGCCGCCACCGCCGCCAATCGCATCGAACGCGCGGGCAAAGGCCTCCGCCCCACGGGGCGCGGCGGCGAGCCATTCGCTCATCTCGTCGCGGTCGATTTCCAGATCGGCGAAGCGCGCATCGGCGAGGCGCCGCCTCAGCCCTTCGACTCCGCCCGCCGGATCGGCCCCCAATTCGCGCGTGTCGAAGCCGAATTCCTGGGTCAGCCGCAACAGCAACGCACCGGTCAGCGCGCGCTGGTTGCGCTCGATCAGATTGAGATAGCTGGGCGAAATCGCCAGCTGCTCGGCCATACCCAGTTGCGACAGTCCCAGCCGTCTTCGCAACCGCCGCACCGCATGCCCGGCGAACAGCTTTTGATTGACGCGATCGGCCATGACGTCCGCTGGCCCACGCGACTTTGGTTGTCAAGATTTTACAAATCGACAGAGATTGGCCTGACAGGGCCGACGGCAGTACATCAAAGTTTGCGCTTTATTGGTGAAACGCAGCGTCACCTTTGCCACCTTACGGGCAATTGATCAGCCGAAGTTGTAAAGGATTAACCATGACCTACGCCGCCCAATCGCGCCAGTTCGGCGATCTGATCCGCGATCAGGGTGCGCCTTGGGCATCGATCGACGGCGACGCGGCGGCGCGCTTTGCGCTCCAAAACCGCTTTCAGACTGGGATCGACATCGCGCGCTACACCGCCGCGATCATGCGTGAAGACATGGCCGCCTATGACGCCGACCATGGTAATTACACCCAGTCGCTCGGTTGCTGGCACGGCTTCATCGCGCAGCAGAAGATGATCTCGATCAAAAAGCATTTCGGCACCACCAAGCGTCGCTACATTTATCTTTCGGGTTGGATGATCGCCGCGCTGCGCTCGGATTTCGGCCCGCTGCCCGACCAGTCGATGCATGAAAAGACGTCGGTCCCCGCGCTGATCGAGGAAATCTACACCTTCCTGCGCCAGGCCGATGCCCGCGAACTCAACATTCTGTTCCGCCAGCTCGACGGTGCCACAGGTGCCGAACGCGCCGCGATCCAACATCAGATCGACACGTACGAAACGCACGTCGTGCCGATCATCGCCGACATCGATGCTGGCTTCGGCAATGCCGAGGCGACCTATCTCCTCGCCAAGAAGATGATCGAGGCAGGCGCCTGCGCGCTGCAGATCGAGAACCAGGTCAGCGACGAAAAGCAGTGCGGCCACCAGGACGGCAAGGTCACCGTGCCGCATGAAGACTTCCACCAGAAAATCCGCGCGCTGCGCTACGCTTTCCTCGAACTCGGCGTCCCCGACGGCGTCATCGTCGCGCGCACCGACTCGCTGGGTGCCGGGCTGACCAAGCAGATCGCCTTTTCGAAAGAGCCGGGCGACCTCGCCGACCAGTATAACGCGTTTCTCGATTGCGAGGAGGTCGATCCTGCGACGCTGGGCCATTCCGACGTGCTGATCAGCCGCGCCGGTCGCCTGATGAAGCCCAAGCGCCTGCCGTCGAACCTGTATCAGTTCCGCGCGGGGACCGGCGAGGATCGCTGCGTCCTCGACAGCATCGCCGCGATCGATGCGGGTGCCGACCTCATCTGGATCGAAACCGAAAAGCCGCACATCGAACAAATTGCCGGGATGATGGACCGCGTCCGCGCGGTGCACCCGACCGCCAAGCTCGCCTATAACAACAGCCCCAGCTTCAACTGGACGCTCAATTTCCGCCAGCAGGTGTTCGACGCAATGGCTGCCGAGGGGCTCGACGCCTCGGCTTACGACCGCGCCGGGCTGATGGATGTGAAATATGACGACACCGAGCTGGGCATCGCCGCCGACAAGCGCATCCGCACGTTCCAGGCCGATGCGGCCAAGCGCGCCGGCATCTTCCATCACCTGATTACGCTGCCGACCTATCACACCGCGGCGCTGAGCACGGACAATCTCGCCAAGGATTATTTCGGCGAAATGGGCATGCTCGGCTATGTCGCGGGCGTCCAGCGCAAGGAAATTCGCCAGGGCATCGCCTGCGTCCGTCACCAGAACATGTCGGGTTCCGACATCGGCGACGATCACAAGGAAGCGTTTGCTGGCGAGGCGGCGCTCAAGGCTGGTGGTGTCCATAATACCATGGGGCAGTTCGCGTAGGGGCGCGGGTACGGATTAGCGTGAGCTGATCCGACCTCGCGACCCTACCGGCCGGCGGGAGCTTCGGGATCGGCCATGCTCCCAGCATGGCCTGCGGGATGCGGGGCATCCCGTACCCGAAGCTCCCGTCCGACGTCATGGGCTTTGCCCATGACCTGACCCTTTCAAGAAATTCCTGGGGAGGAAGCACGCCCGTCCGGTGTTCAAGCCGGGCGGGCGTTTACATGCCCGCGCCTCGCTTTACAGCGAGCGCGTGAGCGAGCGTCCCGATCATCTGACCCTGTCCGCGCACCGCGACAGCGTGATGGCACGGATGTTCGACGCATTCGATTGGGCATCGCATCCCTTTGGCACGCCTGACAAATGGCCGCCGCAACTGCGCGGCGCGTTCACGCTGCTGATCGATGCGGCGTTTCCGGCGGCGATGTGGCTCGGCCCCGAACTCAATCTGTTTTACAACGACGCCTATGTGCCGGTGCTGGGTCCCAGGCATCCCGATGCCTTTGGCCGGCCCGGGCGCGAGATCTGGGGCGAATTATGGCCGGTGATCGGCCCGCAGTTCGCGCAAGTCGTGAAGACCCGCCGCGGGATGTCGATTGAAAATCAGCGCCTGATCATGACGCGTCACGGCTATGACGAGGAGACTTTTTGGGACTACACGTTCAGTCCGCTGACAGACGCGCAAGGCAACGTCGCCGGGGTTCTGAACCAGGCTTCCGATGTCAGCGAACGTGAGTTTCAGGCGCGCAATCACCGCGGCATCATCGCCCTCGACAATGCGTTGATCGCCGCCGACGACGCCGACACGATCCTCGCCACCGCGTTGCGCACGATCGGCGAGACGCTCGACGCCGACCGCGCCGGTTATGGCGAGATCGATGCCAGCGGCAAGGCGCTCGACGTGCTTCATTGCTGGGCGCGGGGCGACCTGCCAGCCGTCGGCGGCCGCCATGCGGTGGGACAGTTCGGGATTACCGAAGATCTTGCTGCCGGCCGTACCGTCGTGATCGACGATCCGCGCCTCGATCCACGCACCTCCGGTCCCGACGTGATGGCGCTCATCGAACAAGGCGGCATCGGCGCCGGGGTGCTGGTGCCGGTCATCGAACGCGGGCGCTACGCGGCAGAGGTTTTCATTCACTCCGCAAAATCGCGCGCGTGGCGGCCGCATGATGTCGACTTCGCCGAAACCGCCACCCAACGGCTGCATCACGCGCTGGTCCGCGCGCGGGCCGAAAACCGCCTGCGCGACAGCGAGGAACGCTACCGCCTGATTTTCGAACAGGCCAACGACATCATCTTCACCGCCGATCTCGATCAGGTGATTACCGACGCCAACGCAGCGGGCGCGCGCGCTTTGGGCATCCCGCGCGAAGAGATTATTGGCCGCAACATCGCCGATTTCGTCAACGCCACGGATCACGCCCAAACCACGGCGATGCTTCGCCAGAAGATCGAACAGGGCGGGCACACCCGCCACGAAGTCGGGGTGATCCGTCCCGATGGCAGGCAGGTGCGCTGGGAGAACGATTCGACGCTGGTGGTCGATCGCGACGGCTTTCCGATGGGGCTGTTGTCGATATCGCGCGATGTGACCGAGCAGCGCGCGTTCGAGGAACGTCGAGAGCTGCTGATCCACGAACTCAATCACCGCGTGAAGAACACGCTGTCGCTGGTCCAGGCGCTGGCGCATCAGAGCTTTCGCGGTCGCGAAGAATCGACAGTCTTCGCCGCCCGCCTGCGCGCGCTGGCCGGCGCGCACGACCTGTTGACGCAGGAACATTGGGAAGGCGTGTCGATGGCGGAGGTTGCCCGCGGCGCGGTACAAGCGTTCCCTGCCGGACGCGTCGTCATCGAAGGCGGTCCGGGTCTGGCGCTTCAGCCCAAACAGGCGATCGCCATCACCATGGCGCTGCACGAACTGGCGACCAACGCGACGAAATACGGTGCGCTGTCGAACGATTCCGGCCGGGTCGCCTTGGCCTGGACGGCAAAGCACGGTCGCTTTCGCCTGTGTTGGGACGAGACAGGCGGACCGCCGGTTAAAGTGCCTGATCACAATGGCTTCGGTCTTCGCATGATCGAGCGCGCGCTTGCCAGCGACCTGTCCGGTAGCGTAACGATGCAATTCGAAGAGTCGGGTTTAAGCTGCACGATCGACGCGCCGCTGCCCGACGGGGGTCGTTAGTCTTTCATGGCCGAAATCAAGGGACTGCGTGTGCTGGTCGTCGAAGACGAGGCGATGATCGCGATGCTTGCCGAAGACATGCTCGATATGGCCGGTTGCACACTGGCCGGTATCGCGTCGACTTTGGCCGAAGGGCTGGCGGCGGCGCAGAGTGACGATTTCGATGTGGCGATGCTCGACGTGAATCTCGACGGCGAGAATTCGGGTCCGATTGCCGACCTTCTTTCCGAACGCGGCAAACCGTTCATCTTCACCACCGGCTATGGGTCCGACGGCGTGCCCGATCGTCATGACATCCGCCCGGTCTGCGCCAAGCCTTATTTGCTGGCGGACCTGCATGCCGCGCTGGTTCATGCAGCTGGCAGCAACTCCAGCACGTCGACCACCGACTCGTAACGCGGATACGGCATCACCAGCCGCCAGCGGCTGGGCCCGATCCGCTCGACCGTCCCGACGATATCGCGCTGCGCATCGACCCCGTAGGGCCGCTGCATCGTCTCGTCGCCCAGAGCCAAGGTGCCGAGGAAGATCATTCGCCGCACGCCATCCGGGTAGAGCGTCCCGGCCTGCCGCTGCGATCCGTTCAATTTGCTCAGGCGGTTGCCCGTCACCGCGCAATCGAACGCGGGATAGGCGATATAGGGCAACAGGCCGCTGTTCCTCGCCCCCATCTTGATTACGCGGCATTTATAGCGGCCCTCGGGCAGTGTCGGGCCGTCAAGCGCGGCATCGGGTCGGAGCAATGCGCCCTCGGCGTCGATCTCCGCGCCGTGACCGGCGGTTCGCGCCTGCTCCAGACCCTTTACGAAGGCCATCCGCCAGTCATGCGCCCGCCGCGCATCGTCGCGCGTGATCGCGTTCGCCCAACCCGGAGCCGCAGGGGCGGGGTGCGGCGTGCCGCTGCATCCAGCGACCAACAGCAACGGGAGAAGCGCGCGCTTCATTGTGCGGTCCACCCGCCATCGACCGACAGGTTCGCGCCGGTGATTCCGGCCGCTTCGTCACGGCACAGGAACAGGCCGAGCGCCGCGACCTGTTCGGGCGTGACGAATTGCTTGGTCGGCTGTTTTTCCAACAGCACGTCGTTGATCACCTGATCCCGCGTCAGCCCGCGTGCCTTCATCGTGTCGGGGATCTGCCCCTCGACCAAGGCCGTCCAGACGTAGCCGGGCGAAATCACGTTAGCGGTTATGCCCCGCTGCGCAACTTCGAGCGCCACCGACTTTTGAAACCCCGCCAAACCATGTTTAGCGGCGACATAGGCCGATTTATATGGGCTGGCTGCTTTCGAATGCGCCGACGCCGTGGCGATCAACCGGCCCCAGCCTTTGCTCTTCATATAGGGCAGCGCCAGCCGTGTAGTGTGAAACACGCTCGACAGGTTGAGCGCGAGGATCAAATCCCATTTTGCGACGGGAAATTCATCGACCGGCGCAACATGCTGGGTCCCGGCATTGTTGATCAGGATATCGATCCCGCCGAACGCATCCGCCGCCGCGGCAACCATGCGCTCGGTCGCCGCCACATCGGTCAGATCGGCATCGCTATAGGTCGCCCCTGCGCCCGACGCGTCGGCCAGCGCGGCGCACTGCGCCGCGATCGCCGCCGCATCGCCGAACCCGTTGATCACGACATTCGCCCCCGCGCCCGCCAGCGCGGTGGCATAAGCCGCGCCGATCCCGGACGTGGAGCCCGTGATCAGCGCGGTTTTACCGGTCAGGAACCGATCGCTCATCGCGCCGCCCAGGCTCCGATCGCTGCCGCCTGACGCTGACGCAGCGCCGCGCGGTAATTGATCACCGCGATCGTCGCGACCGCCGATTGGCGGCTGCCTTCGGGCAGATTCGCCTTGGCATAGGCATCGACGCGTTCGGCGACGGCAGGGTCGCCTGACGACGCTGGAAGTCCGACGACAAATCGCGACGCCGTGCTCGCCTCAAGTGCGGCACTGATCTGCTCCTTATGCGCGACGGCGTAATCGAACGCCATTGCCGGATGGTTTTGCGCGACAGCCTGGAACACCGATCCTTTCAGCGCGAGCGGCACTTCGCTGGTCATGGCGAGATCGAGCGCCCGCTGCGCCAGCGCGTCGTCCTTGGCCGCGCCGAGCAGATTGTAATAACGCTGCTTGGCGACCGGTGTCGGCTCCGCCAGCGCCTTGGCGTGGAGATAATCCCAGTCTTCGGGCGTAGCATTATAGGCAAAGGCCCGAAGTGCCGGCAGGCGCTGTGCCGCCGGAACCGCATCGGGCCGGTCGAAGTTCAAGCGCGCCAACCGCCGCGCATCGGCGACCGCCGTCTGATTGCCGAAATTGGCTAGCGACGGTGCCAGTGCTTCGCGTAGCTGCGTCGTCGAGGGGCTCTCGCCGGCGCGCGCCGTCGTGCCGATCCGCGCCAGGACCGGCGTCAGGATGCGATTGGCCTTCGCTTCGAATGCCGTCTGCTCGGGCGCGCCGCGCAGCATGGTGTCCATGCCGTTGAGCTGGCCCAATGCCAATTCCCACACCAACGGGTCCGCGTCGGGCGTTAGCGTGTCGAGCAAACCGAGATAGCGTTCGATCGGCGCGTCGGCCGAATTGCCGAGGCCATAGCTGTCCGCCAGCAGCCCCAACTGATCGTCGAGCTTCAACTCACGATAGGCCGCGCGCAGCTTTTCGAAATGCGCGTCGGTATAAAGCGTACGGAAATACGCGCTCTGCCCGGCATTGACGATCGGCGTGCCGCAGCCCTCGATCGTCGCGGTCGCAGGCTTGCCGCCGGACACCTGAAGCTTGGTCATTGCTGTCGATCCGACCAGCCCGACATTGACCGGAACGACCCAGGTCTGGGGTTTCTTGCCCGACGCATCGAGCCCGAAGCGCGACTGGGTCAAGTTGATCGCGGTTTGTCCGCCACCGCCGCACACCGGCTCCGACACCACGATCATTGGCACACCCGCCTGCAGCGTGAAGCTGTGCATGTACGTCGACACGTCGCTGCCCGCGGACGCCGAGATCGACGACCACAACTGATCGGTCACCGCATTGCCGTATTTATGCTCGGCCATGTAGCGCCGCACGCCGCCGCGGAACACGTCCGGACCCACCGCGCCTTCGAGCATGCGGATCACCGCCTCGCCCTTGCGATAGGTGATGTCGTCGAACGCCTGGTTGATCTGGTCGGGCGTTTCGACATGCTGGACGATGGGATGGGTGCCGAGGCGCGCGTCTCGGCTCATCGCGCCCTGGCGATCGAAGGCCAGCGTCTGGCTCAGCGCCGCCCAATCGGGGTTGAGGTCGTTCGAAATCTTCGACGCCATCCAGCTGGCATAGCCTTCGTTGAGCCACAGATCGTCCCACCAGCTCATGGTGACGAGGTCGCCGAACCATTGGTGCGCCATTTCATGCGCCACCACGCCGAACACGCCCTGTTTCTGGCTTTCCGACTGGAATTTGGGATCCATCAGCAGGACCGGCTCGAAATAGAAGATCGCGCCCCAATTCTCCATCGCGCCAAAGAATTGCGACGAACCCGGCCCGGCGATCATGTCGAGCTTGGGCAGCGGATAAGGCGTCCCGAAATAGTCGTTATAGGCGGTCAGGATGCGCTTGGCCGATGCCAGCGCGTAATCGCCCTGATCAACCACGCCCTTGCGCGTGATCACGCCGATTTCGGTCTTGCCGGCCATCACCGTCTTGCGGTCGATATTGCCGACGCCGAGGAACATCAGATAGCTCGACATTTTGGGCGTCGGCTGGAACCGGTACAGCGTCTTGCCGCCTGCATAAGGCGTCTTCGCCGCGACGGGCATATTGGAGAAGGCGGTTTGCCCCGCAGGTGCGGTCACCGACAGCGTGAACGGCGTCTTGAATCCCGGCTCGTCCCACATCGGCGCCAGGCGGCGCGCATCGGCTGCCTCGAACTGGGTGACCAGCATGCGCTCCTGCTTGCCGGCATTGGCATAATCGATGGCGAACATGCCGGTCGCGGCCTGATAGATTTTGCCGCCATAATCGAACGCCAGCGTGTGACGTCCCGCGCCGACCATCTTGGCGAAGGTCAGCGTCGCGGTCTGCCCCGCCGCATCGACGGCAATCTTGGCGGGGATCGTCCCGTCGAGCTTGGCCGAACGAATGTCGAGATCGACCGCATTGAGCGTGATCGTCCGCGTCGCCCGCGTCACCTGAACCGTCGCCGTCGCCGCACCCTGGAATGTCAGGGCCGTCGCATTCGGATCGACCCGAATCGCGTAAGCAAGCGGCACGATTCCGCCGGGCAACCGGCCGTTTTCGGCGAATGCGGGGGCGGCAAGAGCAGTGGTCAGCGCGAGTGCGGCGGCAATCTTCATCCGGCAAATCCTCTGTATTAGGCGAGTGATACACTTGGCTTAGGCGAGTCACGCGGCCGTCGCAAGCCGTTGCAACGCTCCGCCGTCCCAAGCATTTAGCCTGCGTAACGAACGTGTGAATGAACTGGGGATTGCGCGATGCGGCTGGACGATTTCGGCAATGACGTGAATGTCGAGGATCAGGGTCGCGGCTCGGGTGGCGGCGGTTTCGGCTTTCCTCTGGGTGGTGGCGGCATCGGCCTCGGGCGCGGTGGGCTCGGTTGCGGCGGCATCGCCATCCTGCTGGTCGTGGCATTGCTGTTCGGCATCAATCCGCTGAGCTTGCTTGGCGGCGGCACCGGCAGCGGCGGGCAACAAAGCGCGCCGGTTTCGACCGACGCGAACACCGTGTGCCGCAAGGACGCGGATACGCTGCTCAGCTGCAATGTCCTCGCCAGCCTCAATCGCACCTGGCCCAAACTGATCGACAATTACAAACCGCCCGAACTCAGCTTCTACTCGCAAAACGGCCAGTCCGGCTGCGGCGCGGCGCAATCGGCAATGGGTCCGTTTTACTGCCCGACCGATTCCAAGGTCTATCTCGACACCGACTTCTTCAAGGAACTGAAGGACCGCTTCGGCGCCAGCGGCGACTTCGCCCAAGGCTATGTCATCGCGCACGAAGTCGGCCACCACATCCAGAATCTGCTCGGCACATCGGACCGGGTCCAGTCGCAGATGCAGGGCGCATCGAAGGTCGAGGGCAATGCGCTGTCGGTGAAGCTGGAGCTGCAGGCCGATTGCTATGCCGGCGTCTGGGCCGCGAACGCCAAGAACAAGGACGGCTCGGCCGTACTCGAACCCGGCGACGTCGAAGAAGGGCTCCGTGCCGCGCAAGCGATCGGCGACGACACGCTGCAAAAAGCCGGGCAGGGCGTCGTCGTCCCCGAAAGCTTCACGCACGGCACCAGCGCCCAACGCCAATATTGGCTCAAGCGCGGGCTGGAGTCGGGCCGTCCGGACCAGTGCGATACGTTCGCCGCGGGCGCGCCGGCTTAGGGCGCGCGCCGACCAAAAGCGGAGGGGCGGCTAACGCCCAAATATCGGACATTCGCGCCAAGCTAGGGCGCATCCAAAAGCTGCCTTTTGGCAACCGCCCCAATTGCTGCCGTTCGTTCGCGCTATCGCCTCGCTCAGGGAGGACATTGACGGCCAAAAGCGTTGCAAGTGCCGAAAGCCCGTGTAGCAATTGGGTGTGATGGGGGAATCATCTGAACCGTCGCCCGAATTGGCGGCAGTCGCTGAAGCGGCTCCTACGCCCGTTCTGGAGGAGCATGAGGTGGATATTCACAAACCCAAGCCAACCCATAATTGGCGGGAATTTATCTCTGAAATCGGCGTTGTCGTCATTGGCGTTCTAATCGCTCTTGCCGGCGAGCAACTTGTCAATTCGCTGCATTGGCGCACGGAGGTTTACGAATTTCGCGATGCCGCTGACAAAGAACTCGCCTCCGATCTGGCGGCGTTTGAGTTCCGTGTGAAGCAAGCACCCTGCGTCTCTCGTCGCATTGCCGAACTAGAAAGTTTGCTCACATCCGCTCGTGCCGGGACGCCAGTCCCTTTGCTCGAAGACATCGGGCGGCCAGCAAATATCACGCTGCGAACGAGCGTCTGGGACACGCGAGCTGGCGAACTGATGTCCCACATCCCAATCGAAAAACGGCTGGCCTATTCATCGTTATACGATGAGTTGGCGAACAACGATCGGCAGATCGTCGAGGAGCGTGATGTATGGAAAAGCCTCTCACAATTTAACGGCGCTAGCGCATTCAGCAGCGACAATCTGATGCGGTTAAGCGAACTGATCTATCGTGCGAAGACGATCAACAAGATCGTGACGTCGAACTCTCGCGAAGTGTCAAATTTGGCATCGGCGCTCGGAATACGACCTGACTTCGGAGAACGTTACATTGCGCCACCCGATCCGCATTTCTGTTCCCCGCTGCTGCCGGCAAGGGCGAGCTGACCGCTGCCAAGGTCACAAAATACTGGGCAATACTCCAACAGCCGCCTTTCCGCTTCCCACCCATTATCGGACATCCCCCCTCACTTTTTCCTTCCAAAATAGGGAATCGAGGCAGACCTGGTGTGCCGGCTCGTGATTGATCGCTGCACCGGCGGGATGCGCGAGCCCTGGTGACAGGGGATTTGAATGACCATCGACTCGAACCACGGCGCCGCGCCCAAACCGCCCGCCGCGCCGCAGGACCCGCAAGTCCATTTCGACCGAGCGCTCAAGATCATGGAAGACGCGAATATGCTCGCCACGACCAAGACGTGGACGCGCGGGCGTCAGGCGGCGTTCCTTGCGAAGATTGCGGAGGGCGCGACGGTCAAGGAAGCTGCCGCCGAAGTCGGCGTCGTCGAACGCACCGCTTACTCCTTTCGCCGCCGCCTCGCGGGGGCCAGCTTCGATCTCGGCTGGCGCGCGGGGCGGATGCTGGCGCGTGACCGGCTCGACGAAGAAATTTATCACCGCTGCATCGAAGGGCAGATCGTCACGACCGAAACGGTGGTCGAAACCCCGGATGGAGAGCGGACGCAAACGGTGACTCGCCGCCTGCACGACAACCGGCTGGCCATGGCGATGCTCCGGCGGCTCGACCGGCTGGCCGAAGATCGCACCGTGCCGGGATCCTATGTCGCCGGGCTCATCGCCATGGATTACGACGCCTACCTCGCCCATGTCGCCACCGGCGCGCCGATCGAACCCCTGATCCGCGCCCTCGCGCGCGAAGCCGAAGAAACCCGCAAGAGCAATCCGGCCGAACCGCTCCGGAACCAGGCTGATCCGGAAGACGAGGACGACGAAGATCTCGAACCGGACGGAGCATGAATCGGCATGAATCAATTCGGCTGCGCAACGACTCTAATCCCCTCCCCTTGGGAGGGGATGGCCGGTTCATCCTGTCCCCCGGACAGGATTGATGACCTGCGGGGCAGGTCATCATCCGGCCACGGCGCTGGGGCGCCGACGGGGGAGGGCGCCACGTCGGAGAGCACGCCGTGGCAAAGCCACGTCGTCGGACGGCTTGCCGCCGCCGGCCGGCGTTCCACGTGTCGGGCTTAGCGCGCGCTTGCTTCGCGACGCTTACGCTAAGCCTCGCCGCTACACGCGCACGAGCATCTTCCCCGTATTCGCCCCCGAAAACAGCCCGAGGAACGCGTCGAGCGTATTCTCGACGCCGTCCTTCACCGTCACCCGCGCCTTCAGCTTGCCGCTGGCGATCATCCCGCCCGCGTCGGCCATGAACTCGCCGATATGCGCGATATAGTCGGTGTAGATGAAGCCCTCGGTGCGGATGCGCGCCGAAATCGTCCGCATGAAATAAAGCAGTTCCAAAGGTTTACCGTCGTTATACGCGTCGATCATGCCACAGATCGCGAACCGCGCATTGTTGCGCGCGGTGGCATACGCCGCGTCGAGATGCTCGCCGCCGACATTGTCGAAATACACGTCGATGCCCTTCGGTGCGGCGGCCAATAGCTGCTTGAGCACGCTGCCCGCCTTGTAATCGATGCAGTCGTCGGCGCCGAGTTCCTTGACCCAGGCGCATTTGTCCGGCCCGCCGGCGGACCCGATCACCGTCATGCCCTTGGCCTTGGCGATCTGCACCACGGCCGATCCGACCGCGCCCGCCGCTGCGGACACGAACACGACATCGCCTTCCTTGGCCGCGGCGGTCTTGAGCAGCCCGAAATAGGCCGTCGCCCCGGTCAGCCCCAGATTGTGCAGGAACAGCTGCGGATCGGTCCCCGCCGGCAGTTTCTGCGGCGGCATCATTGTGTTCGCTGCGTCGACCACGGACTCGTCGCGCCAGCCCATCATGTGCAGCACATTGTCACCGACCGTATAGCCATCGGCCTTGCTCTCGATGACCTCGCCGACCGCGCCGCCCTGCAACGGCTCACCGATCTGGAATGGCGGGACGTACGACTTCACGTCGTTCATCCGCCCGCGCATGTACGGATCGACCGACAGCCAGCTGTTGCGTACGCGGATCTGTCCGTCGCCCAGCGGGGTGTCGGCCAAGTCCTTGAATTCGAAATTGTCGTGGGTCGGCATGCCCGTCGGACGGGACTTCAAATGCCATGCGCGTGCCATGTTCGCTCTCCTCTTTTGCGGGTGGCTTAGGCACAAAAAAAGGCCCGGGCAAACGCGCCCGGACCCTTCCTTGTTGCCGTAGCGTCAGGCTCAATAGGTGCCCGAAAAGCTCCGGTTGAGCACATGCGCGCCGCGATCCCGATCGGTGTTCGAATCGCCGAACATCGCGCTGTTCGCGTCGAGATCGGTCCAGGCGCGCTTGGCCTCGTCGGCGGTCTTGGTGATCGTCACGCGTTCCCCGTCGACACTCTGCAACCAGCTCGACGGGATTGAGTGGTGATGGCCACCCGCAGACGGATCGTTCTTCGCCAGGATGATACGGTCGCCACGGACCTTGTCGACCTTGCCGATATGTTCGCCATCGCTGCCGAGCACTTCGAAATGCTCCTTGACCTGGCTCAGCGAGGCACGCTGCGTCTGGCGGCGGTTGCGGAACTCGCCGAATTCATTTTCGAAGCGCTGGCGGTTCTCCTGACGATATTCGTGATAGTCGCGGTCGAGGTCCTGCACCTGGCGCGAACGCCAGCTGTGATAATCCGAATGTTCTTCGTTGCGGCCGCGGTCGCCATCGTCGAACCAATTGCTCACACGGTCCATGAAGCCGCCCGGACGACCGTCATTGCCGCCGTTCGACCGGTTCACATCGCGGTAACCGCGCGAAGCGTCATAGCGGTTGCGGTCGCCATAGCCGCCGTTGCTGTAACTGCCGCGATCCACGCCCGAATAACGCGCATCGCGCTCGCGGCGTTGCTCGGCCTCGTCATCGCCGAACCAGCTGCGAACCTCGTCGCCCGCGCGTTCGATGAAATTGCGGTCGCGGTCATACCCGCCGCCCTGCCGCGGGTAATCGCGCTGCCCGCCATATGCATAACTGCGGTCGTCATAGCTCGGCGCGCGGCGGCCATATTCGTTACCATAGCTGCCGCGAACATCGTCTCGATCGTAACCCATTGCTGCTCTCCTCGGGGTTGATGGAGTGAAAACGAGCGGACAAAATCGGCGTTCCGATACATCCGCAAAAATGCGGCGAAGCGCGTTGCATCGGCGGCGAAGCATGGCTAATGGCGCCACTCTTCGCGATGCCGGCCACGGTATCGCGGTTCGGGCGAGGGGCTGTAGCTCAGTTGGGAGAGCGCGTCGTTCGCAATGACGAGGTCAGCGGTTCGATCCCGCTCAGCTCCACCAGCCCGGGTAATTCAGGACCGAATATGAGCGACACAATTCCCGACCGCCTTTCGGTCGATCCGGCCAGCCCCTGGCACAATGCCGAATTGCTCCAAAAGGGCGTCGGCATTCACTTCAAGGGCAAGGAACGCTTCGACGTCGAGGAATATTCGATCTCGGAGAATTGGGTGCGCGTCGGCCTCGGTAAAAAGGTCGATCGCCATGGCCGCCCGCTGACGATCAAATTGTCGGGACCGGTCGAAGTGAAGTTGCTGTCGGGCGGCGACGATGCCGAGGCAGCCGACGAGGCCTAGCGAAGCTCGAAGACGACGATAACGGCGAAGGCGACGATGACCAGCGCCATCGAGATTGCCAGCACATAGCGCGTAACGCGTGGTGCCGACCCGGCGCGTGCATCGGTTTTGCTGATATCGATCTGTTCGTCGGTCATAAGCGGCGCCCGCAGTGGTTACGAAGACCCAACGCCGCGTGGTTGAGCGCGTTCCTTATGAGGCGCTTTGCGCCGCCGTCTTGATGAAGCCGTATAACGCATTGACGCGCGTTCCGAGTCCGCCGGCACCAGCGTAGAATACTCGCACGACGCTCCAGTCGCCCTTGGCCGAGACATCGACCGCGCGCACACCGCGCTCGACCCGGCCGGGCCGCGACCAATTGGCGTGGTCGAGCAGAACTTCGCGCGCCGAAACAACTTCACGGACGACCGCGACATGGCCCTGTGGCATCGTTCCCGAAGGCTTGAAGGTCATCACCGAACCGGCGGTGGGCAGCGCATCGCGCAGATACCGGCCGGCCGCCTGCGCCCACCAGGTCTTGGCATTGCCGCGCAGGTCGATCGCCGAGATCGAACGCGCAAACGTCACGCACTGCCAGAATTGTGCGTGCACCGGGGTCACCGGCAGGATCGTCAAGGCAAGCGCCATGGTTGCGCGAATCGCGCCGAATCGTGTCATTTAGAGGAAGTCCCCGCCCTCGCTGTCCAAGTGTCGATGGCGAATCAATTCAGTTGGTTAAAGCGTGTTGCGGCGAGGCGGCGGAGTCGTGCGGTGAATCGATTTCCCTGCTAGGGGGTGCCGTATCATGCTCAGTTTCAACGATGTCACAGTGCGCCTTGGCGGGCGCACGATCCTCGACGGCGCGACCGCCGCCCTGCCGCCCAAGAGCCGTGTCGGACTGATCGGCCGCAATGGCGCGGGCAAGACGACCTTGGTGCGCGTGGTCGCCGGATTGCTTGAGCCCGATGGCGGCGCGGCGGAAATGCCGCGCGGCGCGAAGCTCGGTTATATCGCTCAGGAAGCGCCGGGTGGATCGGCCACCCCGCTCGAGGAAGTGCTCGCCGCCGACATCGAGCGCGCCACTTTGCTTCACGAAAGCGAGACGAGCCATGATCCCGACCGGTTGGGCGAGATTCACGAGCGATTGAACGCCATCGCCGCGCATTCCGCCCCGGCGCGTGCGTCACGCATCCTGGCGGGACTTGGATTCGACGATGAGGCCCAGGGCCGCGCGCTCGAGAGTTTCTCCGGCGGCTGGCGTATGCGCGTCGCGCTGGCGGCTCTGCTGTTCTCCGCGCCCGACGTGTTGCTGCTCGACGAACCGTCGAACCATTTGGATCTCGAAGCCGTGCTGTGGCTCGAGGATTTCCTGCAAAGCTATTCGGCGACGATTCTTGTCGTCAGCCACGAACGCGACTTTCTCAACAATGTCGTCGATCACATCCTCCACCTCGAGCGCGGCAAGCTGACCCTCTACCCCGGCGGCTATGACGCGTTCGAAACGCAACGCGCGGAACGTCAGGCGCAACTCGCCTCAGCCCGCGTCAAGCAACAGGCCGAACGAGAAAAGCTGCAGGATTATGTCGCACGCAACTCGGCGCGGGCCTCGACCGCCAAGCAGGCGCAGTCGCGCGCGAAGGCGCTTGCCCGGATGCAGCCGATCGCCGAACTGATCGACGATCCGTCGCTCGCCTTCGACTTCCCCGCGCCCGATGAATTGCGCCCCCCGCTGATCACGATGGATCATGCGGAGGTCGGTTATGACGGGGTGCCGATCCTGCGCAAACTCGACCTGCGGCTCGATCCGGATGAGCGCATCGCGCTGCTCGGCCGCAACGGCAACGGCAAGACCACGCTCGCGCGGCTGCTCGCGGCACAGCTCAAGCCGCTCGCGGGCGACATCGCGATGTCGGGCAAGATGCGTGTCGGTTACTTCACCCAATATCAGGTCGAGGAACTCGATCGCGACGACACCCCGCTGGAGCATATGACGCGTATCATGCGCGGGAGCAGTCCGGGCGCGGTGCGGGGGCAATTGGGGCGTTTCGGCTTTTCCGGGCCGAAGGCGACAACCGCGGTCGGTAAATTGTCGGGCGGCGAACGCGCCCGCCTGGCGCTGGCGCTGATCACCCGCGATGCGCCGCACCTCCTGATCCTCGACGAACCGACCAACCATCTCGACGTCGATGCGCGCGAAGCGCTGGTTCAGGCGCTCAACCAATATACCGGCGCGGTGGTGATCGTCAGCCATGACCGGCACATGCTGGAAATGACCGCCGACCGGCTGGTGCTGGTCGACAATGGCATGGCCAAGGATTTCGACGGCTCGCTCAACGATTACATCGCCCTGGTCCTGTCGGGCGAAGGCGGTCCGGCGGGGAAGGGCGGCTCCAAAGCCAATAAGAAGGAAGCGCGCCGCCTCGCTGCCGAAGCGCGTGAGAAGGAACAGGCCAATCGCAAAAGGGCGCAAGCGGTCGAAGCGGAGATCGCCAAACTCACCGCCGAGCGTAGCGACATCGAACGCGCGATGTTCGATCCGGCCAGCGCTTCGGGCGCGCTTGCCAAGCTGACCATGACCGAAATGATGAAGCGCCGCGCCGATCTCAGTACGCGGATCGAGGCGGCCGAAGCCGCATGGCTTGAGCTGAGCGAAACGCTCGAAACGGCTTAGCTCCGCACGCGCCGGTGATATAGATGCGTCACCGCCGCGGCGCCGAGGATCGGTGCGAGCAGGTTCAGCACCGGCACCAGGAACAGGCAGCCACAAACAAGGCCGATGCCGGTCCGTGCGCCGCGTGATGCCTTGAGCCACAGGTGGCGGGACGACGTGTCGCCATGACGCGCCGAAACCATCTCGCCGAAATCGCGCCCGGCTGCCCAGCCGTTGACGATCACGAACAGGATCAGCGGGCCGACGCCGGTGACCAACATGATCAGGTAAAAGGGCAAAGCGACGATGTTGACGAGCAACAGCCGGCCGCTGGAACGCAGGCCCAGCAATGCCAGCCCAAATGCCCCGAGGGGCTGTGCCGTGGTCAGGCTTTGCGGGTAATGCCGCGTTTCGACGGCGGCGACGATCTTCTCGGCGAAGCCCGCGAGGACTCCGATCGCGACGGCCGGAAACAGCAGCCACATGAGGATCAGGGTCAGTCCAACTCCGCTGAGCGTACCCGCCGTGCCATCGATCGGGCAGGTGCCGAGATCGAGCCAGTCGCACGGATCCGCCCCGGCAAACACCCATGACAGCGCCACGCCTAGCCCGCCAAAAATGGCCATGGTGATCGCCAGCGACATCGCGGCAATCGCCAGCACTCGTCGATCGAACAGGTCGCCAATAGCCAGAGCGAGGGATGCGATCATGACCGCCCAACGCACGAGCCGCGCTGGTGGCCGCCGCGCCGTCGTTCGGCATTTTGGGATTTGGCGCGCCCGGAGGGAGTCGAACCCCCGACCGAGGAGGTAGAAGCTCCTTGCTCTATCCAACTGAGCTACGGGCGCGCACCATCGATATGCTAGCGCGCGGTAGCAGCGCTGGCTAGGTTCGCGCAAAAGGGGGACGTCATGGCCGAACCGATTACCCGCGTAGACGCCGCCGAGATCGGGCGCGGCGGCTTTCGCTATTTCGACTTCGTGATGGCGGCGTTTGTCGCGATTCTCCTGCTGTCGAACGTGATCGGCGCGGGAAAAGTGGCGCAGTGGCACGGCTTCACCTTCGGCGCGGGCATCCTGTTCTTCCCGCTCAGCTATGTCCTCGGCGACGTCCTGACCGAAGTTTACGGCTACGCTCGTGCGCGACGGTGCGTGTGGGCTGGGTTCGTCGCGGTGCTGTTCATGGCGTTCATGTCGTGGGTCGTCGTCACGCTTCCCCCCGCCGTGAGCTGGGGCAACCAGGGGGCGTATGAGGCCGTATTCGGACAAGTGCCGCGCATCGTCTTCGCCAGCGTCATCGCATTCTGGGCGGGCGAATTGGTCAACGCCTATGTCATGGCGCGGATGAAGGTGTGGACCAGCGGCAAACATTTATGGTCGAGAACGATCGGCTCGACAGTGTTCGGACAAGGCGTCGACAGCCTGATCTTCTACCCGCTGGCCTTTTGGGGCGCGGAGGGGTGGACGCACGATCTGGTGCTGACGGTGATGGTCACCAATTGGGCGCTGAAGGTCGGTTGGGAGGTGTTGCTGACCCCCGCGACCTATGCCGTCGTCGGCTGGCTCAAGCGCGCCGAGGGCGTCGATGTGTTCGACGAGGCGACCAATTTCTCGCCGTTCCGCACCGGTGTTTAGGTCGCCGCCAGCAAACCCTCGAACAACCGCAAACCATCGGTCCGGCCATGCGCGTCTTCGACGGCGCGTTCGGGATGGGGCATCATGCCGATGACGTTGCTGGCGTCGTTGACGATTCCGGCAATCTGGCGTTCGGACCCGTTGACGGCTTCGGCATAGCGCAGCGCGACGCGACCTTCGCCTTCGAGGCGGTCGAGCGTTTCGAGATCGGCGGTGAAGCGCCCGTCATGGTGTGCGACCGGGAAAGTGACACCCTCGTCCGCGTAGTAGCGGCTGGTGAAAGCGGTCTGGCTGTTGGCGACGGTCAGCGCGACATCGCGGCCGACAAAACGAATACCTTCATTACGCAGCAGTGCGCCGGGCAGCAGCCCCGCTTCGGTCAGCACCTGAAATCCGTTGCAAACGCCCAGCACCATGCGGCCCTTTGCGGCCGCTTCGGCAACGGCGCGCATGATCGGCGATCGCGCCGCCATCGCGCCCGAGCGGAGGTAGTCGCCATAGGAAAATCCGCCCGGAACCCCGATGACGTCGAGGCCGTCGGGCAGGGCGGTATCCTGATGCCAAACCATCGCGGTCGGTTTGCCGGTGACCAGTTCGAACGCGGTCGCAAGGTCTCGGTCGCAGTTCGATCCCGGGAAAACGATGACCGCCGCGTTCACAGCTGAGTAGGCCTGTTGGCCGGATCAGCCTCGGAAGACGTCTCTACTTTGAAGTTCTCTATGACCGTGTTGGCCAGCAGCTTGCGGCACATATCCTCGATCTTGTCGGTCGGCGTACCGTCGGCCAGATCGACTTCGATCAGCTTGCCCTGGCGCACATCGTTGACGCCGTCGAAGCCGAGTCCTTCCAGAGCATGGTGGATCGCCTTGCCCTGTGCATCGAGCACGCCGGGCTTGAGGGTGACAAAGATGCGGGCTTTCATGCTCGCGCCTATGCCTCCACGCGCCCTTTCGGGCAACCGTCAGAAATAGCGGGCGAGCGTGAAAGCGATGCGCGAACGGCTCGATTTATAGAGCTGCAGACTCGAATCATTGCGGCTGTAATTATACGTCACGCTGGGTGAGAAACCGAGGAAGCGGACGCTGCGCACGCCGGCATAGGCGCGTGCGGCGTAACGCCAGTCGTGGCGCGGTTCGGCGGAAAAGGCGAGCATCGGTGCAAAATAGCGGGCGCGGCTGACTGTCGCTGAAACGCCCGCATTGATGCCGTGCGGCAACTCACCGCCGACGCCGAGGGAGACGCCATATTCATTGTCAGTTTGAGCCCGCTCGCGCAGGCGGTCGGTCCGCGCAAACGCGCTGGCACTGGCGATAAAGCTTTTCGCGAGGACGCGCTCGTAGGTCGCGAACACGCCGCCGGTCCATCCGGTGTAGGCGTTGCTGAGCATTGAATCGGTGTGGCGGATGTCGATGCTGACGCCGATACGGTCACCCACGTCACGCGTCTTTTGCACGCTGGCGCGGACGCCGGCCTGTTTGGTTGCGAGCGTGCCGCCATACCAACGGAAGGCTGTCACGCCCTGAAGATAAGCGACTATGGTCTTGGTGCGAATGTCGGGGCCAGCGGCGAGCTGCGCGCCATAATCATCGACTGATTTGCCGGCATAATTGACGCCGGAAACTTCCGCATCGGTGACGAAGGCGTGCGTGCCGGTGCCGCTGCGATAGGTGCCGACGATGCGCGCCGATTCGCCGAGGCCCGCACGCGCCACAGCGTTGCCGCCGAGGGTGTAGGGAAGCTTGCCGCCGCCGATATCGATGTCCACGGTCGGTGACCGCGTGCCGCCGGTAATGTTGCTGTCGGGGACCAACGCAAATTCGACGTTCAGCGCCCATGGCTTGCGGTCGCGCAGCTGCGCCAGTGACGAATTGACCGTCGCGCGCACTTCGGGGGGAAGGTCGTCGGCGCGCTGGGCCAGGCGATAATGGTAATTAGCCGCCGCGTCCTTGCCCTGAAGCATCAACGCGCGCGCCAGCTCGAGACGCACGCGCGTGGCTTCTGGATGGCTTGCCAAGGCGGCGCGGAACTCGCTGGTCGCGGTGTTCAGATCGCCGGTTTCGACGGCGATGTAGCCGAGGAGGAATTGCGACTGGAACCGGTGCGCCGGATCCTGACCCAGGGCCTCGGCCAATGGCTTGGCCAGCGCGAATTCACGCGCGGCGACCAGCCGATCGACACGCTGGAGCAATTCGTCCGCGGTGAAGGTCAGCACGGTGGTGCCGTCCACCGTTGCGGACGGCCCGGCCGGGCTGACGATCGCGACGGGCGCTGCCGGAAGGGCGAGCGCGGCGGGCACCTAGGGTTTTTTGCCGGTGAAGGCGCCCATGATGTCGATGCGCTGATCAGGGGTGCCGCCGACGATGCGGAAGCCCCCGCCGACTTCCTGCGCCGCCGGACCATAAAATGCGCCGTCGATGCTCGATCCCGCGATGTTGACCGCCGTACCGCCATTGAACGAGGCGGTCTGGAATGCGCCGGTAAAGCCGCCGGTGTTGACCAGGTTGATCGTTGCGGTCCCTGCGGCGGTGAAGGTGCTGCCGGCGGCGATGGTCACCGCCTGCGGCGTGGTGCCGATATCGAAGAACGGTGCGCCGACGACAGCGTCGAGGCGCAGCGAGACTTTGTCGCTCGCAAAATCGACGGCAGTCGACGATGTGCCCGACAGCCACTGGAAATAGTTCGGCAGCGTCGAAGTGGCGTCGAGGGTCGGATTGTAAATCATCGTCCCGACCATTTCGCCGGTGTAAGTTCCGGTCCCCGTCTTCGGGACATTGTTCGGATCGGTCGTCAGGCCATAAGCGAACGCGCCGCGCTCCAGATGCCAATGGCTTTGCTGGAACGTGCTGACCCCGTTGGTGACATCGATCCAGTTGAGCGAGTTGCGCACATAGCCGGCGAACGAAACATATTGCGTCGTCGATCCGGGCACTTCGTAAAAGAAGGTCGTCGATTGATAGGCCGAACCCGACGTGCCGGTCGGTGCGTTCGTGTTGTCGCCTTCGTTGACGAAGCCGTTGCCGCTCTTGCCGTAGCGCGACAGCGGGTCGCCATCGCCCGCCTGGAGATAGCGGATGTTGGTGTTGCGGCCGATGCCGGACAGGGCGGCGAAATCCTGGACGCCCCATTGCGGTGTGCGAACGCCGCCGAAATCGGTGCGGCTGCCCGGATCCTGGAAGCGGACGTCGGTGGCGGCACCGCTGCGCGGATCCTGCAACGTCAGCGTGAAAATCGCATCGCGCGGATCGTAGGTCACCGAGATCTTGCTGTCCCGGACGGTCGAGGCATTGCCGGCATATTGCAGGCCCTGCTGACCGCGGTCGCCGACGATGCCGCGCGGGTCGGTCGAATAATCCAAAGTCTGGCTCGCGCCGACGCCGTTATAGGTCTTGGCAACCGTCGGCGTCTTGAACTGGGTATAAGGGTCGGCGGCGGGCGTGCTGCCCGTGCCGGTGCCGCTGACCGATGTCGTTCCAGCGGATTGCGCGCCCATGCCACCGCCGCAGGCCGCGAGAGCGATGGTCGAGGTGAGGACGATGATGTTGCGCATTGTTTGCCACTCCGCACGGCGATTGATTTCCAGCGGATTGGTAACCGGCAGTGGTAAAATACTGGTGAAGCCCAGTTAATATCGAACGTTAAGGCGCGAACACTTTCAGCGCGCGCGGCACGATTTCGAGCTTGATCGGCGTTGGCAGGCGGACCGGCTCGCCATCGATCGCCACGTCGAGCGAACCGGCGTGAGCGTTAATCTCCAGCGTACGACACGCGGTCAGCTGCGCGAAGTCGCGTTCGTAATCGATCCGCCCGCGCAACGCCGAAATCGCAAAACCGATCAGGCCGAGCCGGGACTTGGCCGCAACCGCATAAACGCCGAGTTTGCCGCCCTCGAGATTCTCGCGCTGGCCGAGCGAGCCGGGCTCCAGCGAATAAACATTGTTGCCGATAAACAGCATCGGCGTGCGGATGGTCTCCGCCGTCCCGTCGGCAATTACGCGCAACCGGTGATGTCGCAGACGTTTGAGCGAGGTCCAGGCGGCGGGAAAATTGGCGATCGCCTTCGGCAGCGGCGCGTCGTCGCGCAGCCGCACGACTTTGGGATAAAGCCCGATCGAGACATTGTTGACGAAGCCGCGGTCGGCGATCCGTCCGATATCGATCTCGCGCGTCCGACCCGCAGCGATCGCGGCAACGGCCTTGTCGAGTTCGGGGCCAACGCCGAGTTGCCGCGCGAGATGATTGCGCGTGCCGAGCGGGAGAACGCCCATCGTGGCGCCCGCCTCGGACACCGCCAGCGCCGCGCTGCCGATCGTGCCGTCACCGCCGCCGATTGCCACACGGCCGTGCGACTTCAACACCCTGTCGAGCGTCGCGGAAATCTCCTCGCCGCGCACGAGCATGATCTCGGCGTCGATCCCGGCCTTGGCAAATGCCTCGGCCAGTTGCGTTTCAAGCTTGTCACCGGCTTTGGCGGCCGCGCCGCCGCCCGCATTGACGATGACCGGCAGCGTTGCGGTCAACGGCCCCGTTTCTTGCGATGCGATTCCAGATCGAGGACCGCATGGCCTTCGCCTTCGGGCATCAGGCCGAGACGACGTGCAACCTCCTGATACGCTTCGACTTCACCGCCGAGGTCGCGGCGAAAGCGATCCTTGTCGAGCTTCTCGTTCGACTTCATGTCCCACAAACGGCAGCCGTCCGGACTGATCTCGTCGGCCAAAATCACGCGCGAATATTCATTGTCGTAGATGCGCCCGAATTCGAGCTTGAAGTCGATCAGGCGGATACCGACCGCGGCGAACAGCCCGCACATGAAGTCGTTCACGCGGATCGCCATGTCCGCGATGTCGTGCATCTCTTCCTGGCTGGCCCAGCCGAACGCGGCGATATGCTCGTCGGTGATCATCGGATCGCCGAGCGCATCATCCTTGTAGAAATATTCGATGATCGTGCGGGGCAGCTGTTCGCCCTCTTCGATGCCCAGCCGCTTGCTGAGCGAACCGGCGGCGACATTTCTGACCACAACCTCGATCGGAATGATTTCGACCTGACGGATCAACTGCTCGCGCATGTTGAGGCGCCGGATAAAATGATGTGGCACGCCGATCTGGCCGAGCAGCGTGAAGATATGCTCGGAAATCCGGTTGTTCAGCACGCCCTTGCCGTTGATTGTGCCCTTTTTCTGCGCGTTGAACGCCGTCGC
Organism: Sphingomonas antarctica; assembly: GCF_965137005.1. Taxonomy (NCBI): domain Bacteria; kingdom Pseudomonadati; phylum Pseudomonadota; class Alphaproteobacteria; order Sphingomonadales; family Sphingomonadaceae; genus Sphingomonas; species Sphingomonas antarctica. Next base: position 64,873 of record NZ_CBCRXM010000001.1, read on the forward strand.
ATCGTCCTTGAAATACTGGATCAGCGTGCCAGGCTCGGGACCCTCATAAAGAATTTTGGCCTTGCCCTCATAGATTTGGCGACGACGGGACATGGCAGCTCCTGAACCAGAACGCGAAAGCCCCGGCGTGCCTGCAGGCGGCCAGGGCGTATTTTGCTTAGCGAGTCACGTTAACCCACGCAACGCCAACGAAAGAAGCCGCCGAGTCTACACTCGGCGGCTTCCCTCTAAAACCTTATTTTACGCGAGAAGGCTTAGCCGTCTTTCGCGCCAGCGCCACCGCGCCCGAAAATCCAGTCCCACATACACTTGCTCCCGTGCGCCCTGTTTTTATTGGGCTGACACCGGTGTTAAGGAGATTCCTCAACCTTAACAAGAGGTAAATGTAATTCAGGCGTTAACTTGTTAGTGAGGCAGCGTCAGGCGTACATAATTGCATAAGTTGAACCAATTTCATTGGTTTTCCGATCAGATAACCTTGCGCAACGTCGCAACCAAGCGACATCAGGATGACACGGGTCGCCTCGTCTTCAATTCCTTCGGCGACGACCTTGCGCCCGAGGGAATGAGCCAGCTTGATCGTGGACTCAACCAATAGCCGGTCGTTCGAGTAATGTGCCACGTTGGCCACGAAACCGCGGTCGATCTTGATTTCGTCCGACGGGATTGCGCGAAGATACTCCAATGTTGAGTGACCGGTGCCATAATCGTCGACGGAAATCTGGACGCCGATATCGCGCAACGCTTCGAGCGTGCGCATGCTTTCCGCCCCGGTTTGCAGCGCCGTCGATTCGGTCACTTCGAGCGTGAGCAAGTCGGGGCGCAGCTTATAGCGGTTGAGTAACAGCTGAACCGTCGCAACGATTCGCTGATCGTCGAGCAACGTCGTCGAGATGTTCACCGCAACGCTGAACGACATGCCGATCGCGTTAACCCCAGCAGCGCTGCGAATCGCCGATTCGAGCACGAAGTCGGTCAACCGGTCGATGCGGCCATGTTGCTCGGCCGCACGGATGAATTCGTCCGGGGCAATCACGCCCTTTTCCGGGTGCGACCAGCGAACCAGTGCCTCGGCCCCGATGATGCTGTTGGTGCGCATATCGAGCTTGGGTTGGTAGGCGACCCAGATATCGCCGCGGCCGATCGCCGAATCGAGCTGACCGAGCAGCGATAGACGCCATTCGGCATCCACCAGATGGGCAGGGTCGAATGCTTTCCACTTGCTGCCGTCGGCCGATGCTTCGTCGGCAGCGAGCAGTGCGCTCGACAAGCGGTTCGGCACCGCGCGTCCATCGGCCGCCACGACGCCGAACGAAATCGCCAGGTCCACGCTGCGGCTACCGAGGTTCAGCGCGCTGCGGAAGAGTGCGTGCAAGGCTTCGAGCTGACCGCCGATACCGCCAAGATCTTGCGGCGGCACAAGCCACGCGAAGACGCCCTCATCGCCCTGGAACACGCGGCTCGCGCCACCGATCTCAAGCCGCGAGGCGATCTGGCGCACCAGATGTTCTTCGTCGTCCACCGGGAGGCTGGTTGTGGCTTCAGAAAAGTTGCGAATGCGTGCAACGATCAGCCCGCTGTCGTTGGCGTCACCTTCGTGCCGCAGCGCGGTGAGGTTTGGCAGGCCGCTGACGGCGTTCGATCGCGAACGTTCATCCGACTGACGGCGAAACCGCCACCAGTAATAGCGGGCGCAACCGATGGTCAGCATCAGCAACGCGGGCATTGTCCCGAGGAAGATGCTGCGGAACTGAAGCAAGGGCGGAGCGATCATCAGGATCAAGAAGCCCCCCGCGACTGCGGCATGCCTTGGCATACGTGGGCCGTCGGAAAAGGCGTAGGTCAGGATCAGCGCAACGATGAACAGCGGGATCAACCAGCCCAGTTCGCGCGGAACGCCGACCATCAGCGTTTCGGCACCGAGGACGTGGACGAAGACGCTGGGGACGGCGCCGACACCGGGCGCGCGGATCGGATCGCTGATCATGCTCGACGTCATGCCGACCACGATGCGCTTGCCCGCGAGCATTTTTGGATCGATGCGTCCGTTGACCACGTCGGCGGCGCTGACGCTGGGGATCGAGGCGATGTCAGGAACGTAGCTTATCGGATAACTGGTCGCGAGGACCGGCGGTTTGTTGGCCAGCGCAAAAGACAGCGCCGGGCGAGGTTGCGCACCGACCCACCGGAATGTCGCCACCCGGTCCGCCTGGTTCATCGCGTTGAGCGGCAGGAACGCGTCGGCCAGTTCGACGCGTTGGGCGAACTCATCATAGGGCATGATCTCGGTCGACGTGCGAGCGACCGAGTCGAGACTGCGGAACGTGACCAGCGACACCTTGCCCCGCGCACGGTCGAGCGCGGCGGCGAAGGCGTCGTCTTCGGCGCGGGTCGATTTATTGCGAAAGGTGATGTCGAAATAAATGTGATCGGCACCCGCAGCGCGCAGGCGATCAACAAGTTTGGCATGAACCGTGCGGGGCCATGGCCATTGGCCGATTTCGGCAATGCTCTTGTCGTCCACCGCGACCACGACGATCTGACCGCTGGCGGGCCGGTTGAAATAGCGATTGCGGAGAGACCACAGGCCGCTGTCCAGCGGCGCTCCGATTTCCGACCAGCCGGCAAAAAGTCCGATCGCCAGGGCCCAGATAAGCATGCGCCGACGAGGGTCTAACCCTGCCCATAATTCCCTAAGTTTGCGCGCCCGTTCCATTTCATTTCCGCTGTCGCACGCAAATGGTTACCAAAAAGGTAACGATCTTTAAAATTTGTCCGGACAAGGGTCGTGCTTGCACGGCGCTGCACCGCTGCTAAGCCGCCGCGACCGTGACCGATCCCTTCGATCAGATTATCGACGCGCCGTTCGATGCGGCGCTCAGCGAACGCTATCTCGTTTATGCGCTATCCACGATCACTGCGCGCTCGCTGCCGGATCTGCGCGACGGGTTGAAGCCGGTACATCGCCGCTTGCTGTGGGCGATGCGGCTGCTGCGGCTCGATCCCGCCTCGGCGTACAAGAAATGCGCGCGCGTCGTCGGTGACACGATCGGCAAATACCATCCCCACGGCGACCAATCGGTCTACGATGCGATGGTCCGCCTCGCGCAGGATTTCTCGCTGCGCTATCCGCTGGTCGACGGCCAGGGAAATTTCGGCAACGTCGATGGCGATAACGCCGCTGCCTATCGCTACACCGAAGCGCGGATGACGTCCGCCGCGATCGACCTGATGGCCGGGCTCGACGATGGCACGGTCGATTTCCGTGCGACATATAATGGTGAGGAGCAAGAACCGGAGATTTTCCCGGGCCTGTTTCCCAACCTGCTCGCCAACGGGGCCAGTGGCATTGCGGTCGGCATGGCCACGAGCATTCCCCCGCACAATGTCGCGGAGATCGTCGATGCCGCGACATTGCTGATCGATCAGCCCGACGCACCGGGCGAAGCGTTGCTAGAGTTCGTCAGAGGGCCCGACTTGCCGACCGGCGGTCTGATCGTCGATCCGCCGGCGATGATCGTGCAGGCTTATGCCACCGGGCGCGGGTCGTTCCGTGTTCGCGCCCGCTGGTCGATCGAGCGGGAAAAGGGCGGTGGCTGGACCGTCGTCGTCAGCGAAGTCCCGTATGGAGTTCAGAAGGGCAAGCTGATCGAACAGATCGCCGATGTGATCGCGGCGAAGAAGCTGCCGATTCTCGCCGATGTGCGCGATGAATCCGACGCCGACATCCGCCTGGTCATCGAGCCGCGCAGCCGCACCGTCGATCCCGATGTGCTCATGGAAAGCCTGTTCCGGCTGAGCGATCTCGAAGTCAAAATACCGCTTAACCTCAATGTGCTCGATGCCGACCGCACGCCACGCGTGATGTCGCTCCACGCGGTGCTGACGGCGTGGTTGCGGCACCAGTTCGAAGTGATGCTGCGCCTTGCGCGGCATCACATTGCCAAGATCGACGATCGCGCCGAGATCGTCGCGGGCTTCATCATCGCGTTTCTCAATCTCGACCGCGTGATCGAGATTATTCGCACCGAAGATGAGCCAAAACCGGTGATGATCGCCGAATTCGCGCTGAACGATCGACAGGCTGAGGCGATCCTCAACATGCGCCTGCGCCAGTTGCGTAAGCTCGAGGAGATGGAACTCAACGCCGAACAGGTTGCATTGGCCAAGGAACGCGAAGGCTTGGTCGCGCTGATCGAAAGCCCTGCGCGGCAACGCACCAAGCTTAAGAAGGATCTGGCCGCACTGCGCACCCGCTACGCGCCCGAAACCAAACTCGGCGCGCGCCGCACGACGGTCGCCGAAGCCGCGCCACCGCGCGACATCCCGCTCGAAGCGATGATCGACCGCGAACCGATCACCATCCTGTTGTCGCAACGAGGATGGATCCGCGCGATGAAGGGGCATTTCGACGGACCGGTCGGCGATGCGGCAAAGTATAAAGAGGGCGATGGCCCGGCCTTTGTGCTTCCCGCGTACACAACCGACCGCATTCTGCTCGGGGCAGCAGACGGGCGGTTCTACACTTTGGCGCCGGACAAGTTGCCGGGTGGGCGTGGGTTTGGCGAGCCGGTTCGGCTGCTTGTCGACCTGCCAGGCGACGTGGATGTCATTTCGATCGGCGTGGCCCGGTCCGACCAACGCTTGCTCCTCGCTACCAGTGAGGGGCGCGGCTTCATTGCCAAAGTCGGAGAGATTGTCGCGGAGACGCGCAAGGGTCGCCAGGTCGTTAATCTTAAGGACGGCGTGCGGCTGGCCGTCGTTGCGCCGATCAATCCGTCGCACGACAGCGCTGCCATTGTCGGCGATAACCGCAAGCTGGTCGTCTTTCCTCTGGCGGAGCTGCCCGAATTGTCGCGTGGCTCGGGCGTCATGCTGCAACGCTATCGCGACGGAAGTTTGTCCGATGCGACGACGTTGAATTTTGCCGACGGCCTGACCTGGCCGATGGGCGGTGACAGCGGCCGCAGTCGGACCGAGGCGGATTTGACCCCTTGGCGCGCGGCACGCGGTGCCGCCGGACGCATGGCGCCGACGGGATTCCCCCGCGACAACCGGTTCGTGGATCAATCGCTTAAGCGAGGCTTAACCCAAATCGCCTAGCCGAACGGAATGGCCGCAACTGCGCGATTAACCACGGATTGGATCGACGTGCTGCCCGGCGCAGCGGCGCTCGTCGAGTGGCGCGGCAATTCGGTGGTCGCAAAGGGCAACGCAGCCTTCGATCAGGTTCTTGTCGCGGACAATTGGCTCGATGACGACGATTTGTTGGGGGCCGCGTGCCGGCGCGTGATATCGAGCGGCACGGCCGAACGTGCGCTGACGATCGGGATCGGTGAAGATTTCGATCAGCGCAGCTATTCGATCGACATCACCCCGGTCGGTCCGCAGGCGCTGGTCAGCTTCACCGACACGACCGCTATCGCCACCGCCACGCGATTGCTGCGCCGCCAGATGATCGACGATCCGCTGACTGGCCTGCCCAACCGCACTGGCTTTGTCGAAGCGCTCGAGGCGCGGATGGAGGCGGATCAGCAGCCGGCCGTCGTCGCGATCAACCTTTCCCACTTCTCACGTGTCAACGACTGTATCGGTCCGCTGGGCGGCGATGAACTGATCGTCACGGTGGCGCGGCGCCTGAAATCGAAGTTGCGCGATGGCGATCTGCTGGCCCGGACCGGTGGCGACGAATTCGCGGTCATCGTGTCGGGTGTCGCTGAAGGGGCCGATTTGTGCCGCGTCGCCGAGCGCATCGGAGCAGCACTCGATCAACCGTTTCGGCTGAGCGACTTCGAATTGAAGGTCGACTGCGCCATCGGGTGTGCGGGCGCCGGTGCGGATGACGATGCGGAGCAGGTGATCCGTCACGCCCAATTGGCGCTGAAGCTCGCCAAACGCACGCGACGGGTGGAATGTTACCGCCCGGCGGCGCTGCAGGACGCACACCGGCGCTTTCTGGTCGAAACCGAATTGCGCCACGACCTTGGGAGCGGTGCGCTGCATCTGGCGTTGCAGCCGTTGATCGACTTGGGCAGCAACCGCATCTGCGGATTCGAGGCGCTGGCGCGCTGGCAGCATTGGCGATTAGGCGCGGTCAGCCCGGTGGAATTCATCGCGGTCGCCGAGGACAGCGGCCTGATCGCGGCGCTCGATTCTCAGATGATGGACTGTGCGCTGGCAACGCTCGCCGCATGGGACGAGCGCGCGGGGCGCACCCTCGATGTCGGAGTGGCGATCAACCTCTCAGCGGTTGAGCTGACCAACGAAGACGTGTCGGAGCGCGTTGCAGATGCCCTTCGGCGCCACGGCATACAGGGGCAGCGCCTGACGGTTGAGCTTACCGAAAGCGCAATCCTCGCCGATCCGGCAAAGGCCGCGGAAGTGCTTGACCGCATCAAAGCCACCGGTGCGCGGATCGCGATGGACGATTTCGGCACCGGTTATTCCAATCTGGCACTGCTGCGCCGTTTGCCGATCGATATTCTCAAGATCGACCGTAGCCTGATCGGCGACATGCCGACCGACCCCGACAAAGCCGCGATCGTTCGCGCGATCCTGTCATTGGCTCAAGCGCTGGGGCTGCGCGTGACGGCGGAAGGTGTCGAAACGGCGGAGACCGCGCGACTGCTGGCGATACTGGGTTGCAACGTCGGGCAAGGCTATCATTTCGCGAGACCGCTCGAGGGCGACGCCGCATATGAATTCGCGTTAGCCCGCGGCGCCTGATTTCGCGCGCGCAGCCGAGATCGCGGTCTTTAGCGCGTCGTAGCCGACCGCCCCTGAGAGCACTTGACCGCCGATGACCCATGACGGCGTGCCGGTCAGGCTGAGTGGCCGGGCGAGGCTGCGATTGGCGTCGATTTCGCGCGAGAAGACCGGATCGTCCACCAGCCTCACGCCGAATTTCGCCGCGACCTTATCGATTTCCGCAGCGGACAGATCCTTGGCCGCGTACATTGCACGATGGAATGCCGGATAGGATTTGCCGCGCGCCGCCGCGAGTGACGCCTTGGCCGCGACCTCGCTATTCGGGCCGAGCACGGGAAATTCGCGATAGACGATGCGGAGCTTGTGGTCCTCCGCCAGCAAGCGGTCGATGTCGGGCAGCGAGCGACGGCAATAGCCGCAATCATAGTCGAAGAACTGGACGATGGTCAGGTCGGCGTCCGCCGCACCCTCCCACGCATTGGCGAAGGGCTTGAAAATGCCGTCGCGATTGGTGGTGATCGCGTTGGCGGTCTCACGTGACTGAAGCCGGTTCATCGCTTCTGGCAGGATTTCGGGATGTTCGAGAATATAGTCGCGGACAATCGCCTCGATCGCCGCGCGATCGGGCGCGGGGACGGGGGCCGCGGCCGCCAGCAGCAAAGCTATTGCGATCATGAGCGCTTATGGTCCTTTTTGTCTTTTTCGGCCTGAGTTCTGGAAATCATCGAAATGTCCTGCGCGCGGAGATAGTCCGCCGAACCCGGCGGCAGTCCGTGCATCGCGGTTTCCGCCGCCGCCAGCGCCGGTCGCGCCTGCCCTTCCAAATTCCAGCGTTCGGCACTGGCGAGAGCGGCTCGCGGCTGATCGCCTTCCTGCGTGTAGATGACGCCCAATTGATACCAGGCGAACGGATTTTCGCCGTCGCGCTGGATGGCATTTTTGAGGATGATCTTCGCCTCGGCATAATTGGCGCGGTCGCCACTTTCGATCAGCGCATGACCGAACAGGGCCGCGATCAGCGGTTGGTAATTGGTGCGCGCCACGGCTTCGCGGAGGATCGGGATCGCCTCGGTCGGCCGTCCGGATTCGAGCAGGATCTGGCCCTTCATTTCGAGGAAATACGGGTCGTGCGGGGCCGTTGCGAGGAGCGCATCGGTTTCATAAACGGCGCGGTCGGGATAGGCGCCGCGATGATAGGCGTAAGCGCGCGCGAGATGTGCAGGCACCGAATTATCGGTCAGCGGAAACCGGTTTACGACGACTTTGGGGTCGAGAATGAAGCCGGTCAGTTTGGCTTTGACCCGCTGAAACCGTGCCTCGATATCGTCAGGGGTCGGTGTGTTCCACGCCGGGTCGCTCGGCAGCGTGTCCGACAGCACCGCAATACGGTCCGAAGTCACTGGATGGTCGTTGCCGAAGCCATCGCCATTATCGTTGAGGCGCAGGCGATATTCCTGATTCTGCAGCGTTTTGAAGAACGAGATCATTCCCTTACCGCTGACGCCGCCGCCTCGGAGGAAGCGACGTGCGCTTTCGTCCGCGCCGGCTTCCTGAACCCGGGTGAAGGCAATGTACTTGCCGAGCGCCGCCTGTTGTCCCGCAGCGAAAATTCCCGCACCGGCCTCTCCGCCCCCCGCCGCCATGGCGGCCGCGCCCAGGATCATCGACAGGATCATGATGCCGGTGGCTTTCTTGATGCCTTCCTGCCCGCGCAATACATCGCCCGCCGCGACGTGGCCCAACTCGTGGGCGATAACGCCCTGAACCTCATTGGCGTTCTTTGCCGCCATGATCAGTCCGGCGTTGAGATAGACATCCTGCCCCTGCGACGCGAAGGCGTTGATCTCGGTATCATTGACCACCACCACGCGGACATTTTTGGGGTCCAGCCCGGCCGCCCGGATCATCGGTGCGGACATGTCGAGAAACAGGCTCTCGGTCTCCGCATCGCGCAGCACTGACTGCGCCAGCGCAGGCTGAACGGCCAGCACAGCGGCGATGACGAAAGCGATCAGGTGACGAAAGGCGCGCATGGTCGCGTGGTGGTATGGACGCGATGAACCACGGGTGAAAGAGGATACAAGTTGCGCCCTGCAACGTTGATCAATTAGCCGTTAAGCTGATCAGGTTCATGCGGCTCCGTTTTCCAAGATCAAGGTCCGAAAGTCGCAAATGTTGAATTGGTTTCGTGAACGATATCTCGACCTGCTCGGATCGATTTACATTTATAACGAACATCGCGGCTACACCGCCATCGACCGCGTGCTGGAGGCAGTTCGCGCACGTGCTCCCGACGATTGCGCACTCATCGCAGCAATCGAGCGCCATCGCGCCGACGAACGAAAGCATTACGTCATGTTCCGCCGCTGGTTTGAACTGCGCGGGACCATGCCGTTGATGGTAGACCGTACATGCGGACATATCGACCGCTTCGTCGAGATCATGTTCAAGACGAGTATCGACGACCTCGACACCAAGGCGATCATTGCCGACGATGCGATGTTCGAAAAGCTGTGTCGCGTCATCTCGCTGACCGAGAGGCGCGGGTTTGTGCAGGTCGAAATCCTGCTCAAGCACCCGCTTGTCCGCCGCGACCGGGCGCTGGTGAAGATTTTCGAAGTGGTCCACCGCGATGAACCGAGTCATTGGGCGCCGTATGAGGGTTGGCTCAAGGCCAATGGCAAGCGCGATTATCGCTGGTGGGAACGTGGGATCGACCGGTTCATCCACAGCGAGCTGCTATTCCTGAAGCTGCCGGTGTTGTTCCTGACGCCGAATTTGCCGCGTCGCACCGATTGGGCCGATGCGGGCGAGGCGGTCCAGCGGCCGCAACGCATCCCGCTCGCACAAGCTGCGTAGCATGGACGATGTGATGCCGACGGCGGGCAGTTTGCGCTCGCGCCTATTATCGAGGCGGGCAGCGGCAATGCTGGGGCGCAATACGGTGGTCAGCACCGCCGTGTTCGTGTTCGACATGGCGCTGTTATGGGCGCTGGTCGAACTGCTGGGCATGGACAAGATACTGGCGGCGGCGATCGGCTTCGTCGCGGCGAACAGCGCGCATTACGCTTTTGGACGCAGCTGGATTTTCGCCGGCACCGACCGGGCGGTGCTCACCGGGTACCTGTTCTTCCTGATCAATTCGGGCGTCGGCATGGTGATCACGCTTGGTATGTACGCCGCATTTCTCGCCTGGACGCCGATCAATTATCTCGTCGCGCGAGTGATCGTCTCGCTCTTTGCCGGGCTCGCCGTGTTCCTGCTCAACGCGATACTCAATTTCCGGCGGCTGTGATGCGGATTGCGCTGTTTACGGGCAATTACAATTACGTCCGCGAGGGGGCCAATCAGGCGCTTAACCGGCTGGTCGGCTATCTCGAGGACAAGGCCGGGCATAAGGTTCGCGTTTATTCCCCCGTTACCGATACGCCGGCCTTTGCGCCAACGGGGACGTTGGTCCCGGTCCCGGCAGTGCGATTGCCGGTGCGTGGTGAATTTCGACTGGCACTGGGTGTTCCGCGCACGATCCGGGCCGATTTGACGCGGTTCGCGCCCGAGCTGATCCACGTCGCGACGCCCGACATTCTTGGCACCCGCGCGCAGACGTTCGCGATCCGCAATGGCATCGCAAACGTTACGAGCCTGCACACCCGGTTCGAGACGTATCTGGATTATTACCGGCTCGGCTGGTTGCGTCCGGCGATCGAGGCGCACCTAGGCCGGTTTTACCGGCGCAGCGACCATGTCCTCGCGCCAACCCCGGCAATTGTCGAAGAATTGCGGACCCTGCGCGGCGACGATCACGTCAGCCTGTGGAGCCGTGGCGTCGACCGCACCTTGTGGGACCCGTCGCGCCGCGACCTCGCCTGGCGGCGTGCGCAAGGTATTGCGGATGACGAGGTCGTCATTCTGTTTTTTGGACGGTTGGTGCTGGAAAAAGGAATTCTCGTTTACTTGCAGATTATCGAAGAATTGCGGCACCGCGGGGTCAAACTACGCGCACTGGCAGTTGGCGAAGGTCCGGCGCGCGACCGGTTTTCGCCGATCGCTGGCGCGGTCCTGACCGGGCATCTCGACGGCCCCGACCTCGCCCGCGCCGTGGCCAGCGCGGACATCATGCTGTCGACCAGCGTTAGCGAGGCATTTGGCAATGTTGTGCTCGAGGCGATGGCGTCAGGCTTGGCAGTCGTCAGCGCGGATGTCGGCAGCGCGCGCGGGCTGCTGACTGACGGGGTGAGTGGCGTGCTGTGTGCGCCGCTAAATGTCCGCGCTTACGCCGATCAGGTCGCGCGGCTGGCGCGTGATCCGGTGCGACGCGCTGCGATAGGCGCGGCGGCGCGTGAGGCCAGTGCAGCATTTTCATGGCGAGCCGCATCACAAGCGGTGGCGCAGGCCTATGAGGCGGTCATCGAACGCCGTTCTTAAATCACGACACGCCTGTTCGAGCGCCACGACGGACGCTCGAACAGGGTATATTGCAGACTTACGTCGAACTTAGCCGAGCGTATCGAGCGTGCGCTGCCACCAACCGCGACGACGCGAGCCACTCTCGGCGGTGCCGTCGTCGCCGTCGGCGTCAGCGGGTGCGACCGCAGGCGATACGGCTTCGGACTCGACGGGTTTGGCGGCCTTGGCGCGGCTGGCGCGCTTTGGCTTTGCTTCAGGTGCGACCTCGGCAGGTGCCGACGGTTCGGGTTTAGCTACAACAGGCGCAGCCTCAACGGTTTCCACAGCCTTGGTGCGGCGGGTCCGCTTCGGCTTGGGCGCTTCCTCCACAGCCGCTTCTGTGGGCTCCGGGGTAGCAACCGCTTCGACCGGCGTCGTTGCGTCAGCCGCCTTGCGCGAACGGCGCGCGCGGGGCTTCGGTGCAGCCTCGGCAGCGGTTTCGGTATCCGTTGCCGGGTCCGCTTTGGTCACATCGGTTGGTTCGGCGTCGTTCGCGGTACCCGCCTCTACGGTCGTGTCCACACCACCCTCACGACCGCGCCGGCGACGACCGCCTCGGCGTCCGCGACGGCCCCCACGGCGTTCTTCGCCATCGGCAGTGGCGGCGGCTTCGTCGTCGCCGCCCTCGCGCGGTCCGACAGCTTCGCGTGGCTCACGAGGTTCACGCGGCTCGCGCGGCTCACGCGCTTCACGTGGCTCACCACCTTCGACAGCGCCCTCACCACGACCGCCACCACGGCGGCGGCGGCGGCGGCGCGGGCGACGGCCTTCGCCATCGACCTCATCGTCGCGGCGTGGGCGGGCTTCGCGCGACTCGCTCACGTCTGCCTCGATCTCTTCTTCTTCGTCCTCGGGGATGTCGTCCTCGGGATCGTCCTCAAGCAGCGGTATCGCATCGACCTTCGGCGCATGGCTCGGCGGCGGGCCGGAGCCCTCGACGGCCATGTGTGCGCCTTCGACTTCGCTGTCGGCCTGAACATCGATGCGGACGCCGAAGCGGTCCTCGATCTCGGCCAGTTCGGCGCGCTTGCGGTTGAGGATGTAAAACGCCGCTTCCTGGCTCGCGCGCAGCGTGAGGAGGCTCGACCGGCCACGCCCGGCTTCATCTTCCAGCAGGCGCAATGCCGACAATGCAGCGGACGAGGCGGTACGAACCAGCCCGGTGCCTTCGCAATGCGGGCATTGACGCGTCGAGGCTTCGAGCACGCCGGTGCGCAGGCGCTGGCGGCTCATTTCCATCAGGCCGAAGCTGGAGATGCGCCCAACCTGAATGCGCGCGCGGTCATCGGCCAGCGCGCTCTTCATCGCCTTTTCGACCTTACGGATGTTGCCGTTCGATTCCATGTCGATGAAGTCGATGACGACGAGGCCGGCCATGTCGCGCAGGCGCAACTGGCGGGCGATTTCGTAAGCGGCCTCAAGGTTGGTGCCAACGGCAGTCGCCTCGATGCCGTGTTCGCGCGTCGACCGACCAGAGTTGATGTCGATCGACACCAGCGCCTCGGTCGGATTGATCACCAGATAGCCGCCCGATTTGAGCTGGACGACCGGATTGTACATTGCCGCCAGCTGGTCCTCGACACCCGCGCGCTGGAACAGCGGCACGGCATCGGCATAGGGTTTCACGCGCCGCGCATGGCTGGGCATCAGCAGTTTCATGAACTGTTTGGCGTGGGCATAGCCCTCCGCGCCCTCGACGATGACCTCGTCAATGTCCTTGTTGTAGAGGTCGCGGATCGCGCGCTTGATCAGGTCCGAATCCTGATAAATCAATGCTGGAGCTGCGGAACCCAGCGTGTTCTCGCGAACCTCGTCCCACAGCCTTGCGAGGTAATCGAAGTCGCGGCGGATCTCGACTTTCGTGCGCGACAGGCCGGCGGTGCGAACGATGCAACCCATGGTCTTGGGCAGGTTCATGTCGGCCATGATCGTCTTCAAACGCTTGCGGTCGCCCGCGTTCGAAATCTTGCGGCTGATCCCGCCGCCGTGCGACGTGTTGGGCATCAACACGCAGTAACGACCAGCGAGCGAGAGGTAGGTGGTCAGCGCCGCGCCCTTGTTGCCGCGCTCTTCTTTCACCACCTGAACCAGCAGCACCTGGCGCCTGTGGATGACGTCCTGAATCTTGTAGCGGCGGCGCAGGTTCATGCGCTTTTCGCGGACGGCCTCGGCCTTGGCATTGCCACCGGCCCGGCGCTTTGGCGCGCCGTCTTCGTCGGAATGCTCGCCGTCGTCGCCCATCGCTTCGGGCTCTTCGGGGCGATCGTCTTCGCCATCGTCGGCGAAATGTTCTTCGCCCTGGATGCCGTCTTCGACGTCGTCGGCTTCGGCGCGGAGGCGCTCTTCTTCCTCGGCGTGCTCGGCTTCTTCGCGCAGCAAGGCTTCGCGATCCTCGCGCGGGATCTGATAATAGTCCGGGTGGATTTCACTGAAGGCGAGGAAGCCGTGGCGATTGCCGCCATAATCGATGAACGCGGCCTGGAGCGACGGCTCCACGCGCGTCACTTTGGCTAGATAGATATTCCCCTTGAGCTGCTTGTGCTCGGCCGATTCGAAGTCGAATTCCTCGATCCGGTTACCCTTGACCACCGCCACTCGGGTTTCTTCCCGGTGGCGCGCATCGATCAGCATGCGCATTGTCATGTGTTATTCCTTGTAGACGCGGCGGCGCGAATAACCGCGGGGCCGGCGTCAGTTTAAAGTGAAGTTTGAATGCCTCTGCTCGCGAAGCATGCCGGGCGGATTCGCGCCGGAGATTAGCCCGCCCAGCGGCCAGCCTTTGAAGGCTTTGGCCGGGAAGCGGGGAACCATGCATCATGCGAGCGTCAACCTGTAGACCCGGCAAGGTCGCCGGAGCTGCCGGACCCTAAAGCCGGCAGGCGAGCAAGGCACTAGCACCGCTGTAACAAGGCAGCAACATGTGGCGCGGCGGCGGTTTTGCCGTCATGGGATCGTCATGGGGATGCGGGCAGCACTGGCAAGCGCGGGGGCGGTGTTGATGCTCGCGCTCGCCGCATTGGTGATGAGCCTGGCGGTCACATCGCCGGCGCGGGTCGAAACGGTTCTTGCGGCACCGCTCCCCGTCCTGCCGTTGCCACGGATCGAGGGGCGCGCCGGGCGGCCATTGCTGGTGATCGATGCTGGACATGGCGGGCACGATCCGGGTGCGTCGGGCAGCGGGGTGCGCGAAAAGGATGTGACGCTGGCCGTCGCGCTGGCGATCCGCGCCGCGGTGTTGAAGCAGGGGCGGTTGCGGGTCGCGCTGACGCGCAGCGACGACCGTTACCTGCTATTGGGCGAGCGACCGGAAATTGCCCGGGCGATCGGTGCGGCCCTGTTTGTGTCAATCCATGCGGACAGCGGAGGCGGATCGGGCGCGACGATCTATACCTTGTCGGAGGCGCCATCCGATCCGGCGGCAGCGCGGACGGCGGCCCGTGAAAATGGCGCATCGGCCGCGGCGGGCGATGCCGAGGTTGCGGCGATCCTCGGCGATCTGGCGCGCGACGACCGCCTTGGCTCATCCCTCGCCTTTGCCGAAAAATTGCACGCAACCGCGCAGGGGCTGCCGTTCAAGTCCGAATATCGCCGCTCGGCCAATTTCGTGGTGCTGCGCGGGGCGGCGATGCCCGCAGTGCTGCTGGAACTGGGCTATCTCAGCGATGCCGGCGATGCCGCGCGGCTGCGATCGCCCGACCGCCGCGCGGCGATCGGTGACGCGGTGGCGCGCGCCGCCGATCTGTTCCTCGCCACCCGCAAATGATGCGCAAGTGACTGGCGCGCCTCGCTCTCGCTGCTAAAGCGCCAATGGTGGACGCGACCTTACCGCAGCTTTGGTTGACCCGTGCGCTTGACGATCTGCGCGCGGGATGGTCGAAACGGTGGTTCCGCTGGGCCGGCATCCTGGCCGCTGCCCTGTTCCTCGCCTGGGCAATTATCTGGTTCGTTGTGGCGCGCGCGCTGCCCGACGCCAATCAGTTGTTGAGCTATGAGCCGCCGCTGCCGACTAACGTGCGCGGGATCGATGGCGCACCGATCCACAGCTATGCCCGCGAGCGACGCGTCGAAATCGCTTTCGACGAATTTCCCAAGCCGGTGGTGGCGGCGTTCCTGTCGGCGGAGGACAAGAATTTCTTCAATCATGGCGGTGTCGATTATTTCGGGATCGTCCGCGCGGTGTTCAACAATGCGACGTCGAGCGGGCGCAAGCAGGGCGCGTCGACGATCACCCAGCAGGTCGCGAAGAACCTGCTGATCGGCAACGAAAGCAGTTATGCGCGCAAGGCCAAGGAAGCGATCCTCGCTTATCGCATCGAAGACGCGCTGACCAAGCAGCAGATCCTCGAACTCTACCTCAATCAGATTCCGCTCGGGCGGAATAGTTTTGGCGTGCAGGCGGCATCGCGCGCCTATTTCGACAAAGATCTGGGCGAGCTTTCGCTGTCCGAAGTGGCGTTCCTCGCGACCCTGCCCAAGGCGCCGGAGACGTATGGTCGCGCCAAGTTCGCCAACCGCGCTTTGGGGCGGCGCAATTACGTGCTCAACGAAATGCTGAGCAACGGTTACATCAACCGCGCGCAGCATGACGCGGCGGAGGCTCAGCCGCTCGGTATCCTCTCCCGCATCGTCCGGCGGCAATCGGACGCGACCGGCTATTTCGTCGAGGAGGTGCGCCGTTCGCTGATCGCCAAATATGGTGAAACCGCTGCTTCCGGGCCGAACTCGGTTTATGCCGGGGGACTCTGGGTACGAACGTCGTTCGACCCGAAGTTGCAGGCCTATGCCCAGGATGCATTGCGCGACGGGCTGTTGCGTTATGCGCGGGGACAAGGCTGGTCGGGGCCGCTCGGCCACGTCGATGCGGACAAGGACATGCTGTCACGGTTCATCGGCGCGAATTTCGGCATTGCCTATGACGATTGGCGCACCGCGGTGGTGCTGTCGCGCGACGGTGGCAGCGCCGATCTGGGCTTCCAGAACGGCACGACCGGCACGATGCCGTCGTCCGCCGCGCAGGCGCCGCGCAAAGGGACCGGGACACCCGCCTATAATTTCCTGAAAGCCGGGGACATCATCGCGGTCGCGCCCGAAGGCGATCATTTCGCGCTGCGCTCGGTGCCCGAAGTCGCAGGCGCGTTCGTGGTCGAAAATCCGCACACTGGCCAGGTGCTGGCGATGCAGGGCGGCTTCGACAGCCGCCTCGGCGCGTTCAACCGCGCGACACAGGCGCAACGCCAGCCGGGATCGAGCTTCAAGCCGGTGGTCTATTCCGCTGCGCTCGACCACGGGTTCACGCCCGCGACGCTGATCGTCGACGGGCCGTTCTGCGTGTATCAGGGCGCGAATCTCGGCAACAAATGCTTCCGCAACTTCGGCAATATGAAGGGCGCGGGGCCGCAGACGATGCGCTGGGGTGTCGAGCAATCGCGCAATTTGATGACGGTGCGCGCCGCGAGCCAGACGGGCATGGATGCGGTGGTCCAGCGTGCCGCCGATCTGGGCGTGTCGGCACCCGGCCATCCTTACGGCAAGTTTCTGGCCATCGCGCTCGGCGCGGGCGACACCACCGTGCTGCGGATGGTCAATGCCTATTCGATCCTCGCCAATAACGGGCGTGCGCTGCGCCCGACCCTGGTCGATTATGTTCAGGACCGCCACGGCAAGGTGATTTATCGCGCCGACACGCGCCCCTGCGACCGATGCAACGCGCCCGATTGGGACGGCAAGGCGATGCCCCGCCCGCCGGTGCGCCGCAAGCAAGTGCTGGACCCGATGACCGCGTACCAGATGGTCCACATCATGGAAGGCGTCGTCGAACGCGGCACCGCGACCGTGCTGCGCGACCTGAAGCGCCCATTGTTCGGCAAGACTGGAACGACCTCGGGCCCGACCAACGTGTGGTTCGTCGGCGGGTCTCCCGACCTGGTCGGCGGGCTGTACCTCGGTTACGACAATCCGCGTTCGATGGGCGGGTACGCTCAGGGCGGCACGATTGCCGCGCCGGTGTTCAAGCAGTTTGCAGCACTGGCGATGAAGGACATGCCGCCGGTGCCCTTCCGCGCGGCGGGTGGCGTGCGCATGGTACGGATCGACCGGCGTTCGGGGCAGCGGGTCTATGGCACCTTCCCGATGGACGACAGCGACCCCAAGGCGGCGGTGATCTGGGAAGCGTTCAAGCCCGAAAGCGAACCGCGCCGCTCGGTCCGCCGCGAAGACCTGCCCAAGGTCGCGGGCAAGCAGGCCAAGGCGGCGGCGGCGGCCGAAACTGGCCGCGACGACGATTTCCTGCAAAGACAGGGCGGGATTTACTAGGACCTGCCGACACACCTCGTCATCCCGGGGCAAGTCCGGGGTGACGATCAACCGATTGCGATTGAAGGACAATTACAATGCGCGCCGAAGCGCAGGCACATGCCGATCAAATCAATGCTGCGCTCGCCTTGCTGCGCCGGTTCCTCGATTGGGATCGTGCGCTCAAGCGGCTTGAGGAATTGAACGCGCTGGTCGAGGACCAGACGCTGTGGGACGATCCCAAGGCGGCGCAGGTGGTGATGCGCGAACGCCGCCGGCTGGAACAGGCGATCGATGCGACGCGCAAGATCCAGAGCGAGCTCGACGACACCGTCGAACTGATGGACATGGCCGATGCCGAGGGTGACCAGGCGATGTCCGACGAGGCGCTGACCTCGCTCGCCGATCTTGCCGAGCGGACCGAGCGCGACAAGGTCGCCGCGCTGCTCGCCGGCGAAGCCGACGCCAACAACGCCTATGTCGAGGTCAATGCCGGCGCGGGCGGGACCGAGAGCCAGGACTGGGCCGAAATGCTGGGGCGGATGTACACCCGCTGGGCCGAACGCCACCGCATGAAGGTCGAACTGATCGACTATCATGGCGGCGAACAGGCGGGCATCAAGTCGGTGACGTATTTGCTGAAAGGCGAAAATGCCTATGGCTATGCCAAGACCGAAAGCGGCGTTCACCGGCTGGTGCGGATCAGCCCGTTCGGCAGTGGCGACAAGCGCCAGACCAGTTTTGCCAGCGTATGGGTCTATCCCGAAGTCGACGACGATATCGACATCGAGATCGTCGAAAGCGACCTGCGCATCGACACCTATCGCGCGTCGGGCGCGGGGGGGCAGCATATCAACACGACGGATTCGGCGGTGCGGATCACGCACATTCCGACCAACATCGTCGTCGCGTGTCAGAACCAGCGCAGCCAGCACAAGAACCGCGCCGAGGCGATGAAGCAGTTGAAGGCGCGCCTGTACGAGGCCGAATTGCAGAAGCGCGAGGCCGAAGCCAATGCGCAGAACGCCGCCAAGACCGACATCGGCTGGGGTCATCAGATCCGGTCCTACGTTCTGCAGCCGTATCAGCAGGTCAAGGATCTGCGCACCGGCGTAACATCGCCCGCGCCGTCGGATGTGCTCGACGGCGATCTGGACCGTTTCATGGCGGCTGCGCTAAGTCAGCGTGTGACGGGCGAAAAGGTCGAAGTGGAGGACGTGGAATGACGCGCATGATCCCGCTGCTGGCCATGATCGCGCTGGGTGCCTGTTCGGCCCAGCCCCAGATCCTCAAGAAGCAGGACGATCCCAAATTCCCCGCCGCCGCGCGACCCGTGGCGCAGATCGTGTCACCGCGCTGGTCCGACGAGCCGACGCGCGACAAATCGAACGAAGCGGTCGAGGTGATGGACCGCGCCGGGATCATGCCGGGCATGACCGTCGCGGATATCGGCGCGGGCGAAGGGTATTACACCGTCCGCCTGTCGAAACGCGTCGGCAAGAATGGCCGCGTGCTGGCGGAGGATGTCACGCCGGGCACACGCGATGCGCTGGCCGAGCGCGTGGCGCGCGACGCGCTCGAAAATGTCAGCGTGAAACTCGGCTATCCCGACAATCCGCGCCTGCCCGAAAATTTCGACCGCGTGATGATGGTCCACATGTATCACGAGATCGCCAGCCCCTACGCGTTCTTGTGGTATCTGCGCCCCAGCGTGAAGCCGGGCGGGCGCGTGATCGTGGTCGATGCCGATCGCCCGACGACGCAGCACGGCACGCCGCCGGCGTTGTTGAAATGCGAACTGGCTGCGGTGGGTTACAAGCAGGTCGATTTCCAGCGGATGCCGTCGGCGGGCGGCTATCTGGCCGCGTTCGAGGTCGATGGTGCGCGGCCCGAGCCGGGGGCGATTGTGCCTTGTAAGGGATGATCGGCTAGTTGCCGACGTTGGCCGTTTGTTGATCTACAAGGTCGATGATCTCGGCGACAGTGATCGTAAACACGCCGCCCTTTGCAGCTCGCCATTGATCGATGCCCGGCGCGGCATCGGGAAACGCTGCGCTCGATCTCACCAATTTGGTGACACTGTTGTCGAGCGTTCCCTGGCTGACCGGAAAATGCGGCAGCTCTGGCCGCATGTGCGGATTGCTTAAGTGAACGCCGATGATCGAAATGTGATAAATCGGGCCAAGCGCCGCATCGCTCTCTACTTGTTGAATCTTTAGCAGGGATCCGTCTTCGGCGGTGCGGGTTTTATAAGCCCAAATCTGCCCTGCGGCGTAGGTATTAGCGGTTGAGGCGGATGCCCAGAGCAGGCCAATCGCGGCGATGAGAGCCTTCAAATCTCGCTTCCTTCACCGCGATATTTCAGCTCCAGATACTTTCCCTGCGTCGCCAGCTTTTCGAGGTCGCCGCGAGCCAGTTGTTCGCTCATGCGCGTCAATTCGGCGTCGACGGTCTTGAGGCCGTCGACCAGCTGCGCGTCGGGCGCCATGCCGTCGAGGCCGTTGCGGCGCAGCGCCGTCGGCACACGCGCATAGCCATTGACCAGTTCGGGCAATTCGTCGGCGATCAGGCGGCGGATTTCGAACGCGGCCGGGGTCGAATTGTCGAGCGTCGCGAGTTGCGGCTGGAGGGCTTCGAGCTTCACGCCGATGCCGTCGGCCAGCGTCTGCGCGGGGGCGGGCAGGGCCGGGCGCTGTTGATCGAGCCAGCGCGCGGTCTTCGACGGCAGCAGTGCGATCGGCGCTTGCGGCAGCGCTTCGAGGCGGATGTGCGGCTCCGCGGACAGCATCACGCCGATCACCGCCGCCGCGACCATCGCCAGCACCGCCAGCATCGCGCCGGTAATGCCGAGCGGCGTGATTAGCCCGATGACGAACGCAAGGAGGGCGACGCCCGCCACTCCGATCGCCGCATTGCGCGCCGCGCGGGGTGCCCGGCTGCGATACGCGCGGCGCGTCTGCACCGCGCGCTGCCGGTCAAGGATAGCGTCGGCGTGCGCGATGGCTTGGTCGGTTTCGGTCACACCGTCTCGAACGGATTAGGCGAATGCGTCAGTGCGGCGGTGTTGGCGCCCTCGGCCCGCTGGATATAGCCTTTCGACTTTTCGACTTCGCCTTCCAGCGCGACGACCGTGGTCTTCATGCTGTCGAGCGCCTTCAATTTGTACACGTCGATCGCGTCCATCGTGTCGTAGATGTTCTGAAACGCGCGCTTGAGCACGTCGAGCGGGATCGTCGCCGACGACGCCTGTTCGTGGATCGTCGCGGTGTTTTGCTTGAGCAGCGCGCCGGTCGAATCGATGATGTTGGCGGTGGTGGTGTTGAGCTGGGTGATCTGTTCGAGCACCAGTTTCTGGTTGGCCATCGCCTGTGCGACCGTTACCGCAGTGCGCAGCGCGGACACGGTGGTGGTGGACGCGCGGTCGACGCCCTTCACCAGCTCGACATTGTTCTTCTTGACCAGGTCGAGCGCGAGATAGCCCTGCACCGTCACCGCCATTTGCGTCAGCAGATCGGTGGTGCGTTGGCGGACATAGAACAAGGCGCTTTCGCGGATCGCCTTGGCCTTGGCCGGGTCGCTCGACTCCAGCTCGTACGCCTTGGCTTCGAGCTTGGCATCCAGCGCCTTCGACACATGGATCATCTGTTCCAGCCGACCCATCGCCGCCCACAGGGTCTGGCGCTCGACGGTGATCGCGGCATTGTCCTTGAGGAGTTCGTCCTTCCCGCCCGCGAGGCGCGCGAGGATCGACGAAATATGGCTCTGCGCCGATTTATAGCTGTCGAAATAATTGCGCAGCTTGTTGCCGAAGACGGGGATCAATCCGAACAGCTTTTTCGGCGCGGTCAGCGCACCCTGACGGCCCGGATCGAGATCCTCGATGGTGCGGCGCAGCTCGGCGAGGTCGTTGCCGACGCCCGATTCCTTGTCCATCGCGCGCACCGGGCGATCGAGGAAGCGGTTCGATTGCCCCGCCGCCTCGGCGATTTCGCGGCGGCCCATGTCGCTGATCTGGTCGACGCGCTTGCCGAATTCGGGTGAGTTGACGTCCTGCGCCGCCAGTTCCTCGACGAACGCTTCGGCTTTCGCTTCCAGCTTGGTCTTCTGATCGTCCTCCAGCGGCACGAGACCTGCGGCCTTTTCGGCGGAAACCGCGACCACCGGCTCGGGCGGGGTCAGCTTCAGATCGGTGACTTCGGCAACCTGCGTGGCCATCGGGGTAAACTCCTTCGTCGCGCAACATAGGGTGCGGGGAGTGTGTTATGCAAGTGACACAGGATCGTACTTCAATTTGACGGTTGTGCTCTTGCAGCCATAACCTGCCAAATGCGCCGAAGCACCCGGATTGGACTGCTTATCATTTGGACTGCGCTCGCTATCCTTGTCGCGCTGTTCGCGGCAGGCTGGCTGAATCACTTCACAGATGTTTTCCACGCTGCTTCCTACCGTTCGATCGGTGCATTTTTGGTTTTTTGGAGCGTTCTTTTAGTCCCATACATGGTGGTGGCTCTGACGTGGCGTCGATGAATTTCGCGCTTAACAGCGTCGCCGCACCGGCCTAAAGCGAGGGGTGTCGCCGCAAGAAACCGCGTTGATCCTGGCCCGGGCGCAATTCGCGTTCACGGTGTCGTTCCACTTCATTTTTCCCGCATTTTCGATCGGGCTGGCGAGCTATCTCGCGGTTCTCGAAGGGCTGTGGCTGTGGACGAAGAAGCAGCGGTTCATCGACCTCTATAATTACTGGCTCAAGATTTTCGCGGTCGCGTTCGCGATGGGTGTCGTGTCGGGCATCGTCATGTCGTATCAGTTCGGCACCAACTGGTCGGTGTTTTCCGACCGCGCGGGACCGATCGTCGGGCCGTTGATGGCGTATGAAGTTCTGACCGCGTTCTTTCTCGAAGCCGGGTTCCTCGGCGTGATGCTGTTCGGGCGGGACAAGGTCGGTGACCGGCTCCATTTCGGCGCGACGCTGATGGTGGCGGGCGGGACGTTCATGTCCGCCTTCTGGATCTTGAGCGTCAACAGCTGGATGCAGACGCCACAGGGCTGGGCGATCGCGGCGAACGGGCAGTTCGTGGTGAAGGACGGGTGGCTGCCGGTGATCTTCAACCCGAGCTTTCCCTACCGCCTGATGCACACCGTCACCGCTGCCTATCTCACGACCGCACTGGCGGTTGGTGGCGTGGGGGCGTGGCATCTGCTCAAAGGGCACAAGACGGAGGCCGCAAAGACCAGTTTCAACATGGCGATGTGGATGGCCGCGATCGTCGCGCCGGTGCAGATTTTCCTCGGCGATACGCAAGGGCTCAACACGCTCGAGCATCAGCCGATAAAGGTGCTGGCGATGGAAGGGCATTTCGAGGACTCGCCGCACGGTGCCCCGCTCGCCTTGTTCGGCTGGCCCAATCAGGAGACGCAGCACCTCGATTATGCCGTGACGTTGCCCAAATTGTCGTCGCTCATTTTGAAGCATGATCTCAACGCGCCGCTGCCCGGGCTGCGGTCGTACCCGCGGGAGAACCAGCCGCCGGTCGCCATCGTGTTCTGGAGCTTTCGCGTGATGGTCGGGCTCGGCTTCGCGATGTTCGGACTGGGCCTGTGGAGCCTGCTCGCGCGCTGGCGGGGCAGATTGTATGAGTGGAACTGGCTGCACCGCACGGGCGTGGCGATGGGTCCGGCGGGGTTCGTCGCGGTCATTGCCGGCTGGATCACCACCGAAGTCGGCCGCCAGCCCTGGGTCATTACCGGCCTGTTGCGCACCGCCGATGCGCGTTCGCCGATCGCCGCGCCCGCAGTCGCCGGGTCGTTGATCGCGTTCGTCATCGTCTATTTCGGCGTGTTCGCGATGGGTACCTGGTACATTTTGCGCTTGATGGCCAAGCCGCCGCAGGAGGGTGAGCCCGAGCATCCGCGCGAGCCGACGCGCACTGCGGGCGTCACACCCGCCTCGGCCCAAAGCTGATGGACCTCACCGTCCTGTGGGCGTTCATCATCGCCTTTGCGGTGGCGATGTATGTGGTCATGGACGGGTTCGATCTGGGCATCGGTATCCTGTTCCCCTTCTTCCGCGTCGGCAGCGAGCGCGACACGGCGATGAACGCCATCGCGCCGGTGTGGGACGGCAATGAGACGTGGCTGGTGCTCGGCGGCGGCGGGCTGATGGCGGCGTTTCCGCTGGCGTATGCGATTGTGCTGCCTGCGTTGTACGCGCCGCTGATCGCGATGCTGCTGGGACTGGTGTTTCGCGGCGTGGCGTTCGAATTCCGCTGGCGGGACAAGCGGCATCGGCGGTGGTGGGATGCGGGTTTCTGCATGGGTTCGGTGGTCGCGGCGTTCATGCAGGGCGTGACGCTCGGCGCGCTGTTGCAGGGGATTGCAGTCACGGGGCGGGCCTATTCGGGCGGATGGTGGGACTGGTTCAGCCCGTTCAGCCTGTTGTGCGGGGTCAGCCTGTTGTTCGCCTATGCGTTGCTGGGCGCCAGCTGGCTGGTGTGGCGGACCGAAGACGCATTGCACGACGACGGGCGCAAGTTCGTCCGCTGGCTGACCCCGGCGACGCTGGGCGTCATCGGGCTGGTCAGCGCGGCGACGCCGTTTTTGGAAGGCAAATATTACGAGCGCTGGTTCCGTTGGCCCGGGCTGCTGGTGACGGTGCCGATGCCGGTGTTGTTCGGGATCAGCGCGTTGATGCTGTGGCGGAGCGCCCGGAAGAGTGCCGACGCCGCGCCCTTCGTGTGGACGCTGGCGATTTTCGGGCTGTGTATGGCGGGGCTCGGCATCTCGATCTGGCCCGATGTCGTGCCGGGCCGCGTCAGCATCTGGCAGGCGGCGGCGCCCGAAACGAGCCAGTTGTTCATGCTGGCCGGCACCGTCGTGCTGGTCCCCGCGATCCTCGGCTACACCTTCTGGGCCTATTGGGTGTTTCGCGGGAAAGTGGGCGACAGCGGTTATCATGCGCACGACCATTAAGCGGGTCGGCTGGCTGATCCTGATCTGGGCGGGGAGTGTCGCGGCGTTGGGCGTGGTGGCATTTGCGTTGCGGTTGGCACTGCATCCATAGCGACTTGGCAAAGCCAAGTCGTCGGACCTCAATTGCATTGAGGCCGGCCGGCATTCGCGGTCTCGACGTCGGCACGGCGGCGTGCCGCTCATATGTGGTGAGCCCTGATGGATTTGAACCATCGACCTACTGATTAAAAGTCAGTTGCTCTACCGACTGAGCTAAGGGCCCCCGAGGGACTGGCGCCGACTATGAGCGAGGGCGCTTGCGGTCAAGCCGTGCGAGGGTCTGGCGGACGGTTAGATGTGTCATCGGGTCGCGCCAGTCGGGTGCGATCCCGGCCAATGGCGCGAGGACGAAGCGCCGGCGACGGAACTCGGGATGAGGGATAGATAGGCCCGGCGACGCCCACATGCCGCCCGACCAGCCGATGATGTCGAGGTCCAATGGCCGCGCGCTCCACCGCTGCCCCGGGCGGCGGCCAGCATCGTGTTCGAGCGCCTTGAGGTAATCGAGGAACGCGGGGGGCGGCAGGTCGCTTTCGACGATGGCCACGGCGTTGACGAAGCTCCGCCGTGAGGGGCCAATGGGCCGCGAGGGCAGGATGCGTGAGACTGTGGCGGGATAGAGGAGGCCAATGGCGCGGCGCACCGCTTGCTCGGGGTTGCCCCAGGAACCGGGCCTGTTCGAACCCAAGGCGACGATGAACCAGTCCATGCCGCTGCTAAAGAGGAAGGACGGGGCTTCGACAAGGTGGGCTTGAACGGTCTAGGGGATGGACGTGTCTCCACTCCCGCAAACCGAACCGCCGCGCGATTGCCCGCTGTGCCCGCGCCTCGTCGCCTTTCGCGAGGAATTGCGCGTCGAGCATCCCGCTTGGTGGAATGCGCCCGTGCCAGCGTTTGGCGACCCGCAGGCGCGGCTGGCGATCGTCGGCCTCGCGCCGGGCAAGCATGGTGCGAACCGGACGGGGCGGCCGTTCACCGGCGATTTTGCGGGGCTGTTGCTGTACGAGACGCTGGCCAAGTTCGGGCTGACCGAAGGCACTTACGATGCCCGCGCGGATGACGGGTTCGCCCTCAAGGACGTGATCATCATCAACGCGGTCCGCTGCCTGCCGCCCGAGAACAAGCCGACGCCGGAGGAAATCCGCACCTGCCGCCCGTTCCTCGAAGCGCCGATGGCCGCGCTGCCCAATGTCCGCGTGTTCGTGGCATTGGGGGCGATCGCGCATCAGTCCGCGGTCAAGGCACTGGGCGGGCGGCTGCCCAAGGCGCGGTTCGGTCACCTCAACGAGCACCGCATGCCCGACGGCCGCATCCTGATCGATAGCTATCACTGCTCGCGCTACAACCAGAATACGGGGCGTTTGACGCGAGCGATGTTCGAGGATGTATTTGAGCGGGCGGTCAGCTGCGCCACTCTTTAGCGTGGAGGTAGGCAGCCAGCTCTCGCAGGTGCCAACCCCAATGAATCTCGTAGCTGAATCTGACATGCCAATTTGCATCGTTAGGCCCGAATTTGGCTAATCTCTCGAGATATTCTTCCAAATCTCGCTCGATGTCAGCCAGATCGTCGATAGCGTCGCCCAACGACACTTCTGTCGTGATGTCGGCAAGCGGATCAACGACGGGATAATAACCGAGATTGGGGAAGCGTCGGCCAAGAAACTTTATCGACTCCGACCAATCTCGCTTGGCGACGATATCGTCGTCGGTGTCGAAGGGCTCCGAGATCGGTAGAGCGTGATAGGCTGCTGACAATGCGTCCAGCAGTTCGAGCAATCGCCTGATCGATGGCGGTTCGCCTTCGCGCACCTCTGTCAGGAAGGCTTTTGCGGCTTCAAACATCCTCAACCAACCGCCCATATAAATCCGGTCGCCGGTCGCGGAAAAAGCCGAAGGCGGCCCGGTTGGTGGCGGCGCGCTTGAGGTCGAGTTCGGCGACGAGAACGCCTTCCTCGTGGCCTTTGAATTCCGCGACGAAATCGCCGCGTTCGTCGGTGATGAAGCTGTGGCCGTAAAAGGTCTGGCCGCATTCGGTTCCGATGCGGTTGGCGGCGACGACGGGGACGACGTTGCTGACCGCATGGCCGATCATCGCCCGGCGCCATAACCGCGACGTGTCCAGCTCCTCGGCTTCGGGCTCGTCACCGATTGCGGTGGGGAACAACAAAATGTCCGCGCCCATCAGCATCAGCGCGCGCGCGGTTTCGGGATACCATTGGTCCCAGCAGATGCCGATGCCGATCTTGCCGAGTTTGGTGTCCCACACTTTGAAGCCGGTGTTGCCGGGGCGGAAATAGAATTTCTCGGAATAGCCGGGGCCGTCGGGGATGTGGCTCTTGCGATAGACGCCCATGATTTCGCCCGCGTCGTCGATCATCGCCAGCGAGTTGTAATAATGCTGGCCGTCGCGTTCGAAGAAGCTGGTCGGGATGTGGACCTGCAGCTCCTTTGCCAGCCTCTGCATCGCGCTGATGCTGGCATGTTCGTTCAGCGGCGCGGCGGTGGCGAAGGGATCGAGTTCCTGCACCTTGCAGAAATACGGCCCTTCGAAGAGTTCGGGCGGCAGAATCAGTTTCGCGCCCTGCGCCGCGGCATCGCGGACATGGGCGGAGATCACGGCGTTGTTGGCCGCGATATCCCCGCCGAGCGGGCACTGGATCGCGGCGACGTGAAGCTTGGTCATGCATCAATCCTCAGGCCGAAGCGCGACGCAACGGCGACGGTGAGCAGATAGAGCAGGATCGTCGTCACACAACCGATGCCCAAGGCCGGCCAGAAGGTCATTCCGCGCCGCAACAGGACCGGGATCAGCAGGAACATCGGGATCGAGGGCAGGAAGAACCAGAAGGTGCCACCGATATAGTCGGCGAGCTTTTCCGACGTCGCGCCGCTTTGCCACAGCAGGATCATACTGAGGACCGAAACGAGAGGCAGCGATACGATCAGCGAGCCGAGGCCGGGCTGACGCCGCGCGATCGTCGCGGCGAGCGCGATGATCAGGCCGGACAAAGCGGCGCGGGCCCAGAAGGCGATCACCGCGCCGGCACCTGTTGGCTGATGCAATGGAAGCTGCCGCCGCCGGTCAGGATGTGTCCTGTCGGCAGGCCGACGACCTGGCGGTCCGGGAATAGCGCCGCAATGGCTTTGACCGCGGCATCGTCGTTGGGTTGGCCGTGAGTGGGAACGACGACCGCGGCGTTGCCGATGTAGAAGTTCATATAGCTGGCGGCGATTGGCTCGCCTTCTTCCTCCACACGGCCGGGCGAGGGGAGGGGGACGATCTCGACCGGCCAGTTTTGCGCGCGCTGCCAGGCGTCGGCGTAGACGTCGGCGTTCGGATCGTCGCCATCGGGTTCGGGCAATGCGAGCACGCCGGGGGCGACGAAGCGCGCGAGATTGTCGACATGGCCGTCGGTGTGATCGCCGGCGAGTCCTTCACCGAGCCAGAGGATTTGAGTGACGCCGAGGTTGGCCTTGAGTTCGGCTTCGATCTGCTCACGGCTCATGCCCGGGTTGCGGTTGGGGTTGAGCAGACATTGCTCGGTCGTGACGAGCAGACCCGCGCCATCCATGTCGATCGCGCCGCCTTCGAGGATCATGGTTTTGGCGGTGCGCGGCAGGTCGGCATGCGCGGCGAGCTTTTCGGCCAGCGCTTCGTCGAGCGGGGAGGGGTATTTGCCGCCCCAGCCATTGCCGGGATAATCGAGCGCGCGGCCGTCGCTCAGCACCAGTGGGCCGGTGTCGCGGAGCCAGATGTCGAAGAATGGCTCGATCAGGATCGCGGCATCGGGCGCGAGGCGGCGCGCGACCGTTGCCGCGTCTTCATCGGCGCAGACCAGTTCGACGCGTTCGCCTTTGCCGCCGGCGTGGACCGCACGGGCGAAGGCGGCGACTTCCTCTTGGGCGCCTTCAAGGTCTTCGAGCCACAGGTCGGGCGCCGACGGGAAGCCGATCCACACCGAATCGTGCGGCGCCCATTCGGCGGGAAAATGATCGGTCACGAGGCGGGTCGATTCACACGAGTCACATGTGCCAATGATGGGTTGCGCGGAGGCAAGTTCACACGATTCACATGTGCTAACGGTGTCTGTGCAAAGGCCGGATTTCGGGCTGGTGTCATGGCCCGCGTCGATACGGCAAACGAGCAGGTGTAGGACAGCCTTTTCCGCCGCTCTCCGTCACCCTGACGAACGTCAGGGTCCATTCGCCCTCAGCGTGAGGCGGAGGACCAATGGACCCCGGATCAAGTCCGGGGTGACGGGTGTGTGGGTCACTTTGCGTCAGCGCGTGACTTATCCCGGATCGCCCTGAACTCGTCGCCGGCTTTCCAGTTCGGCCAGGCATCGGTCGTCGCAAGTTCGTGCCCGATGCCGTAATAAAATTGCAGATCCTGCACCGCGCCGTCCCAATTCCAGTTCGGATCATATTCGTCCTGCGGCTTGTGATAGCGGTTGACGTTGTAATCCTCGTTCAGCGCGTGGCCCTTGGCGGTGCCGCCATCGACCAGATCCTCCCCCGCGCCGGCATCGAGCATCGGCACGCCCAATTTGGCGAAGCTGAAATGGTCCGAACGATAATAGCCGCCGCGTTCCGGGTTGCTCTCCGGCGTGATCCGGCGGCCCTGCAACGCGGCATAGCGCGCGACATAATCGTCGAGATCGGACTTGCCCGGCCCGACGACCGACACGTCCTTGGTCAGGCCCATAACGTTGAGCCCGTCCATGTTCACGCCGCCGACAGTCTTGCCCAGCGGATAGATCGGGTGTTCGGCGTAGAAGCGCGAGCCGAGCAGGCCGGATTCCTCGGCGGTGACCGACAGGAACACCTGGCTCCGCGGGGTGCGCGGTGCCTTCGCGGCGACTTCGGCGAGTGCGACGAGGCCGGCGCTGCCCGAGGCATTGTCGAGCGCGCCGTTGCAGATGTCGTCGCCCTTGACCGGCGTGCAGCGCCCGAGGTGATCCCAATGCGCGGAGTACAGCACATATTCGCCCGGCTTGGTCGTGCCAGGCAGGATGCCGACAATGTTGTGCGACATCGAGTATTCGAGCTTGTTGGCGAAATTGAGGTTCATCTTCAGCCCCAGCGGGACCGCCTTGAACCCCGGCTTTTCAGCGGCGAGCGCAAGCGCGGACAAGTCCTTACCCGAGGCCGCGAACAGGCGCTTCGCCGCGTCCTGCGTCATCCAGCCATTGGCCTGTGTTTCGCGCATCGATTTGTTCGCGGCGGCGAGATGGATTTGCGAGCCGGTATAGCTGGAGACGACGACGCCCCAGCCATAGGCGGCGGGTTCGGTGTCGTGGACGATGATCGCCGCCGCCGCACCCTGTCGCGCAGCCTCCTCATACTTGTACGTCCAGCGGCCGTAATAGGTCATCGCGCGGCCGTTGAATCTTGTGGGGTCGCATCGTCCCCCGGACGATGCTTGAACCTGCGGGGCAGGTTCAACCCCACAAGCGCCGACCGTGGGCGTCTTCCAGTCGGGATCGTTGACCAGGATCACCACGGTCTTCCCGCGCACGTCGATACCGGCATAGTCGTTCCAGCCCTTTTCGGGCGCGACGATGCCATAGCCGACGAAAACCACGTCCGAATTGGCGATCGTGGTTTGCGGCACCTCGCGATAGCTGAACAGCGCGATGTCGGTCTTGTAAGCGAGGTCGACGGGCGCGTTGCCGCCGCTGAAATGCGCCACCATCGCCGGATCGGCAGTGACGCGAACCATCGGCACGTCCTGCGTCCATTTACCGTGATTGCCGGGTTGCAGACCGGCGGCTTTGAAGCGTTGGGTCATGTAGGCGATGACCTTGGGTTCGGCGGCGGAGGTCGGCGCGCGGCCTTCGAAGGCGTCGGAGGACAGGGTCTGCGTGACGTCCTTCAGCGTCTGCACCGGGATTTGTGGCGGGGCATCGGCGGCCCGGGCGCCGGTGGCGAGAACCGCGATCAACGCAAGAGTGAGGCGCATCGGACACAACTCCTTGGAAAGCGGGCGTCATGGCGCGCCGTTCCAGTGCTGTCCATATTGCCAAGCGGGCCGGGGCGGGCCAAAACATTGGCAACAGGGGAGAATGCCGATGTTCCGCGCCACCGCCGCCGCCCTTTTGCTCTCAGTGACTATTTCTACCGCGAGTCATGCACAAGAGATCGGCACGCTCATCACGCGGTCCGCTGCTCAAGTCGACTATGCCGACAAGAATGCGGCGAGGTTGCTGACCAACCGCTGGGCGAAATGCGTTGTCCAGCAGAGCCCCGCGCGAATCGAAATCTACCTGTCCATGCCCGTCGGCAGCAAAGCATCGCGGGACATGGCGCGCCGGTTTCTGACGGGCGAGAGCAACTGCATAAGCGGCAGCGTTGAATCGCGTGAGTTGAGCGTTGCGGATCAGGTAACGCGGGGCGCGTTGTTCGAAGCTCTGTTCGTGCGCAATTTCGGCCGCGATGATGCGACGGACCTAAGTCAGGCGGCACCACTGACCTATGATTGGGCACCGGGCGCTGAAATCACGCCAGATGCGCAACAGGCGACAGCTCTTGCGCGGGTCGGCGACTGCATGGTGCGCAAGAATACGGGTGGCGCGCGGCAATTGATGCGGACCGAGCCAGGCAGCGTCGGAGAGTCGCAGGCGATCAGTGGGATGGTCCCATTCCTGGGCGGATGCCTGCCGAAAGGGAAACAGTATCAATTCAGCAAATCACTCCTGCGCGGCACTGTTGCCGAACCGCTTTTCAGGCTCAGCATGGCAGCCGGAAAGCCGAACTAGGCGGAGCGCAGCGACGGGGGCAGTGGCGGGCTGAAATCCCGTCGCCGCCACCGGGCGTTCGCCGGCTCTTCGGGGTTGGTCGGCGCGAACGGGACGTAGCCGAAGAAGGTGGCGATACGGCGTTCGGCGGCCTCGGTGATCGCGGTGCGGCCGTGCATGTAGCGACTGTTGTCCAGGATCAGCACGTCGCCCTGTTGCCAAGTGACCGGCACGGCGATGGCATCCGCGACGCGCTTGATCTCGATCAGCCACTCGTCGGGAACGACGCTGCCATCGTCGAGCAAGGGGAAGCCGGTGCGGTTGTTGTTGAACCGCGCGAAAAGCAGGAAATTGCCGAATGCCGGTGCATCGCCGAACAGCGGACGGTGCAGCGCGGGGCGGGAGAACACCCGCCACAGCCGATCGTTCGCCCAGCGAAAACTATACGGACAATCGGGCGGCGGGGCGGCGAGCAGCGCGTCGTCGGGGGTCGGCGTGCCCAGCCAGAAATCGAGCAGCTCGGGCCAGACCGGTTGGGGATAGACCAGCCGCCGTGGGCTCAGCGCGTCACGCAGCCAGCCGGGCAGAGCTTCAACCACCGCCACCCCATCGCACACCAAGGTCTCGCCACCTTCGCCCGGCGGTGACAGGCAGGCGAACAGCGCCGCATCGGGCTTCCACGGTTCCCGCGACAATTCGGGGTGGAGGTTGAATGCGTCGGTTCCAGAATCGACCGACCGCACGTCGCCCGCACCGTTAAGCAGCACGCGGCCGGGACTCTCATTGACGACGGCTGTCGAGCAGAGGCGCCGAGCGAGCCGTTCGAACCGCGGCACATCGGCATCGAACCCGCGCAACAAGATCGCTCCGTGTTCGCGGAACAGCGTTTCGAGGCGTGCGGCGTCGAGGTCATCGGCGGTTTCGCCAGCATGTGCTTCGATGAGGACGGGCAGGGTCACGACACCCACCTAATTCCTTGCCGCGGCGACGTCACGGCTTATGCGGGTGCCATGTCGCCCGACGCCTATCTCCACCGGATCGAGGATGGCGCGGCGGTTTTCTTGCCGATGGACCGTGCGGCGTATCACCGCTCGATTTTTCTTGATCACCGCGTTCAGGCGGCGAGGTCGGGAGAGGCGAGCACGCCGGTGGGCGATGCTCCTGTGCAGCCGATCGCCTTCATCTTCCATGTCGCGCATTGCGGATCGACGTTGCTGGCGCGGGCGCTTGACCGGATCGAGAGCAATCTGGTGCTGCGAGAGCCGATGGCGCTGCGTCAGGCGGCGCTTGATCCGAACGTGCCGCTCGATGCGGTGCTCGGTTTGCTGTCGCGCCGCTATCGCCCCGATCTGCCGACGCTGATCAAGGCCAATGTGCCGGTGAATTTTGTACTGTCGCGCATTGTCGCGGCGGTCCCTGGGATGCGTGCGTTGTTTCTGCATATGCCGTTGGAAAGTTGGCTGGCGGCGGTGCTGCGCAGTCCGCAGCATCGCCATTGGGTGCATCAAGTCAGTACGCTGGTCGGTCTGCCGGTCGAGGTCGATGATGCGGCGGCGGCGGCGCAACTGTGGCTCGCGCAGACCGATGCGTTCCGCGCGGCGATGATGCTGTTGCCGGATAGCGTCAGCCTCGACGCCGACCGCTTTTTTTCGCACCCGGCCGAAGCTATTGCCGCGAGTGCGCCTGCGCTACACGTGGCGATGTCAGGGGGCGAGGCCGCGCAAATCGCCGCAGGCCCATTGTTTACGCACGACGCCAAGCGCCCCGCGAACGTATTCGACAATGCGGAACGGGTGCGGCGCGCGTTGGCGACGAAGGCAGCGATCGCGATAGAAATCAGCGCTGCGAGAAAATGGATCGAAGCGCGCGGCGGCGACACATCGCCGTTGCCGCGCGCTTTGATTTGAGTGCTGGCGCCGTGGCAAAGCCGCGTCGCCGGTCGGGCAAATTGCCCGCCGCCCGAGCCGCATCAGTCGAGGATAAGCGGCGCTTGCTTCGCGCCGCGCCGCTTATCCTTCGCTGATTAACGGCTGTAAAACTCGACGACCAGATTCGGCTCCATCTTCACCGGATAGGGCACTTCGTCGAGGGTCGGGACGCGCGACAGGGTCACCTTGGCGGTGCCGTCGGCGACGACGTAATCGGGGATTTCACGCTCGGGAAGGCTCTGCGCCTCCATCACCAGCGCCATTTCCTGCGCCTTGGTGCCCAGCGAGATTTCGTCGTTCACGGCACAGCGGCGCGACGCGACATTGCACTTCACGCCGTTGACGCGGATGTGGCCGTGCGACACCAGCTGGCGCGCAGCGAACACCGTCGGCGCGAACTTGGCGCGATAGACGATCGCGTCGAGGCGACGCTCGAGCAGGCCGATGAGGTTCTGCGACGTATCGCCCTTCATCCGCGCGGCTTCGGTATATTGCGCCTTGAACTGCTTTTCGGTGACTTCGCCGTAATAGCCCTTGAGCTTCTGCTTGGCCTTCAGCTGCAGACCGAAGTCGGACACCTTGCCCTTGCGGCGCTGGCCATGCTGGCCGGGTCCGTATTCGCGCTTGTTCACCGGGGACTTCGGACGGCCCCAGATGTTTTCGCCCATGCGGCGATCGAGCTTGTGCTTGGCGCTATGGCGCTTCGACATATTTCTTCCTTCAACTGCGTTCGTTACAAAATTGCCCGGAGCCGCCTGCGATCTCTCATGTTAGGGAGAGGACAGGGCCACCGCTTCACCGGACGTGCGGGGCCAATCACGAAGGGCGGGCCAATAGCGGCCAGCGGCTTGAAGTCAAGTTGGGGCCCGCTAAAGGCGCGCTATGATCCTTCCCCAAGATTGCACGACGATGGCTGATGTTCGCGCTGGCGTCGACGATATCGACCGCCAATTGGCCGCGTTGATCGGCACGCGGTTCCGCTTCATGGACGCCGCCGCGCGGATCAAGCCCGCGCGCGGCGCGGTGCGCGACGAATGGCGTAAGGCTCAGGTCATCGACAATGCGGCGGTGAATGCCGAGGCGAACGACTGGCCGGTCGACGCTGCCCGTCAATTGTGGGAGCACCTCGTCGAAGCCTCGATTGGCTATGAATTCGATCGCTTCGACGAACGCGGGAACTGAAGCGCCGACAATATCCCGCGGATCGTGCGGATTTCGGGTGTGGTCCAGCCGGGCTTGGTCAGGATCGAGCGCACATTGCGGCGCATCGACGGCACTTTCGGCGGCGGAAAGTAGAAGCCCGCTGCGTCGATCAGGCTGTCGAACTGCTCGATCATCCCGTCGAGATCGAATTGCGACGCGGGCGGTTCGTCGTCGACCTTGGTCGGTTGGGCCAGCGTCTCGCCCCGCGACCATTCATAAGCGACCAGGATCACCGCCTGGGCGAGGTTCAGGCTCGAAAATGCCGGGTTGACCGGGATGGTGAGGATCGCGCGGGCGATCGCTACATCGTCGGTTTCGAGGCCCGCGCGTTCGGGTCCGAACAGGATCGCGCTGCGGGTCGTGGCGGCGCGGATTTCGCTGGCGGCTTCGGCGGCGTCGACCACCGGTTTCGTGACGCCGCGTTTGCGCACGGTGGTGGCGTAGACATGGGCGCAATCGGCGACGGCGGCGGACACGCTGTCATAAACCTGCGCGTTGGCGATCAGCGCGTCCGCGCCCGCCGCCGCCGGCCCCGCATCGGGATTGGGCCAGCCATCGCGTGGGCTGACGAGGCGGAGTTCGGTGAGGCCGAAATTGAGCATCGCGCGCGCCGCCTTGCCGATATTTTCGGCGAGTTGCGGACGGACGAGAACAATGATGGGGGGCGGGGTCCTTCGAGACGGGCCTTGGGCTGCGGCTGCGCCTTCGCTCAGTCCGTCCTCAGGACGAACGGAGTTGGAAAAAATCCGTTTGTCCTGAGGAGCCGCTGAGCTTGTCGAAGCGGCGTCTCGAAGGACTGGCGTGGGGCGTGCGGCCAGAGTGCTGACCGCTTTCCAATCGCCGTCGATCAACGCCTGCTTCTTGGCGCGTGACCAACCCTTCAATTTTCGTTCGATCTCCAACGCCTCGTATCGCGTCTGAAAATATTCGGACCAGACCAGCTCGACCGGTCTGCGCGAATGTGTGAAGCCCTCAAAGACGCCCGACTGATGCTCGGCCACGCGCTTTTCGAGATCGTCGGTATGCCCGACGTAAAATCGTCCGTCGCTACAGCGCAAAATGTACGTCCAGAAGCTCATGTCACGTCCTTCGAGACGGGCCTTCAACTGCGGCTGCGCCTTCGCTCAGTCCCTCCTCAGGACAAACGGATTTGTGGGGTTCCGTTGGTCAGTGAGCGCCTACTCCCCGATCGGCAACCTTGGATGCGTGGGGTCCGCCGCTTCGGTCACATTGCCCGCGAACTCCTCGAAATCGCGCGGCTCTGCGAATTCCTTATAGACGCTGGCGAAGCGGATATAGGCCACGCTGTCTAAGCCCTTGAGACCGTCCATCACGAAGCCACCGATCTGGCGCGACGAGACCTCGGCATCGCCCAGCGTTTCGAGCTGACGCTGGATGCCCGAAATGAGCTGTTCGATGCGGACGCCGTCGATCGGGCGTTTGCGGACGGCGGTGTAGACCGAGCGGCCGAGCTTTTCGCGTTCGAACACTTCGCGGCGGCCGTCGCCTTTGACCACCGTCAATTCGCGAAGCTGGATGCGCTCGAACGTCGTGAAGCGCGCGCCGCAGCCTTCGCATTGCCGCCGCCGCCGGATCACCGCACCGTCTTCGGACGGGCGCGAGTCCTTTACCTGGCTGTCTTCATGCGCGCAGAACGGGCAGCGCATGCGTTACTTTTTCAGCTGCCGGTACGCGGCGTAACCCGCGCCGAGCAGGATGCCGAAGCCGACCGAAAAGGGCAGCAAAATCCCGGCAACCGCGCCGACTGCCGCGCCGCCGATCAGCTTGTTGCCATCGTCCCCGGCAATCACGTGAGTGGCCTTGTCCACGGCACTGTCGAGGACTTCGGTAACCTTGTCGGCGACCGATGGGCCGGTTTGTTCGTCCATGATCTAAAGCTCCGGATAGATTGGGAAGCGCTGGCACAAGGCCTCGACGCGCTGGCGGACGGCGTGTTCGACCTGGCCGTCGCCGGCCTCGCCGTTTTTCTTCAGGCCATCGAGCACGTCGGCGATCATGTCGGCGATCTCGACGAATTCGGCTGTGCCGAAGCCGCGCGTGGTGCCCGCGGGGCTGCCGACGCGGATGCCGCTGGTCTTGACCGGGGGCAGGGGGTCGAACGGAATGCCGTTCTTGTTGCACGTGATCGCGGCGCGCTCGAGCGCTTCGTCGGCATCCTTGCCGGTCACGCCGAGCGGGGTCAGGTCGATCAAGGCAAGGTGCGTGTCGGTGCCGCCCGACACGACGTCGGCGCCGCGTTCCTTCAGGCGGCCGGCGAGCGCCTTGGCATTGTCGATGATCGCCTGCGAATAGGTCTTGAATTCGGGGCGCAACGCCTCGCCGAACGCCACCGCCTTGGCGGCGATGACGTGCATCAGCGGGCCGCCCTGCAAGCCCGGGAACACCGCCGAATTGATCTTCTTGGCAATCGCCTCGTCATCGGTCAGCACCATGCCGCCACGGGGCCCGCGCAGCGTCTTGTGCGTCGTCGTGGTGACGACATGCGCGTGGCCGAACGGCGTCGGGTGCGTCCCGCCCGCGACAAGCCCGGCGAAGTGCGCCATGTCGACCATCAACTTCGCGCCGACTTCATCGGCAATCGCCCGGAACCGCGCGAAATCGATGTGGCGGGGATAGGCGCTGCCGCCCGCGATGATCAGGACCGGCCGGTGTTCCTTGGCCAGCGCTTCGACCTGGTCGAAATCGATTAGGTGATCGTCGCGCTTCACACCATATTGGATGGCGTTGAACCATTTGCCCGACATCGCCGCGCGCGCGCCGTGCGTCAGGTGGCCGCCGGCGTCGAGGCTCATGCCCAAAATCGTGTCGCCCGGTTTGGTCAGCGCGAGCATCACGGCGCCATTGGCCTGCGCGCCCGAATGGGGTTGGACATTGGCAAAGCCGCAATCGAACAATTGCTTGGCGCGCTCGATTGCCAGCGTCTCGACATCGTCGGACGGCGCGCAGCCCTGGTAATAGCGCTTGCCGGGATAGCCTTCGGCGTACTTGTTGGTGAATACCGAGCCTTGCGCTTCGAGCACCGCTTTCGAAACGATGTTTTCCGATGCGATCAGTTCGATCTGATGTTTTTCGCGCTGCACTTCGCGCTGGATGCCGCCGAACACCGCCGGATCGCTGTCGGCGAGCGTGCGGGTGAAGAACCCTTCCTGGCGGTATTTCGGGCTGTCGGTCATGCGGTCTCTTCGGCAGGAGGGTGGTTCAATTTGTCGACGCGGTGCGTGTGACGGCCGCCTTCGAAGTCGGTGGTCAGGAACGCGGTGACGCAAGCCTTGGCCATGTCGACACCGATCAGCCGCGCACCGAGCGCGATGGCGTTGGCGTCGTTGTGGCGGCGGGCTAGTGCGGCACTGACCGGCTCCGCGACCTGTGCGCACCGGACATGCGGATTGCGGTTGGCGGCGATGGCAATGCCGATGCCCGAACCGCAAATGGCGATGCCGAACGGCGCATCGCCATTTTCCAGCGCGGTGGCGAGGCGATAGCCGAAATCGGGATAATCGACGCTGGCGGTGGAATTGGTGCCGAGATCGAGAATGTCGTGTCCCGATTCCTTGAGCCATTCGATCAGCACGGTCTTGAGCTCATAGCCGGCATGATCGGCAGAAAGCGCAATCCGTAGCGGGTTTGTCGATGAATCGGTCAAGATATGGTCCTGCGAACTGATTCGGGCGATGCCACGCCTGTAGCACCACCGCGCACGAAGCATAGCGCCGGGTCGAAATCGATGCGCTGCTGGCGCGATCCGTATCGGCCATATGGGCTAGGCCGACGGGCTATCGGCGGCGGCGCGAATATGGGGCATGACAGTTCGGGGGCGGGATGATGCGCAAGCAGCCGGACGAAGTCACGATTACGACCAATACCGGCGTGGCGCTTGCCTCGCTGGCGTTGGTTGCCGTCGGGCTCGGCTCGGCTTGGTACGCGTTCAGCAACGTCGTCCCCGCGACGACAATGCGTTGGTGGGGCGGGTACGTTGCAGCCCTCATCATCGCGTTCGTCGCGGTAATTATTGCCTTCGAATTGACGCCCCGTTCGGTGCGCCGCGCGCGCCGACGGTCGTGGCGGTTGGCCGGAGAAGTGTTGCACTGGGGCACCTGGCTGGCGGTGCAGGGGGTCATCTGGCTGTTGATGCCGTGGGGCACAGAGCCGATGCAGCTGGTCACGGTGCTGTTCTCGACGGGCTATATCGCCGCCAATTACGTGACGTCGATCGATTCGCCGGGGTTGGCGCGGCTGCGCGTCGGGTCGGTGGCGATATCGCTGGTGCTGGCCACTCTGGTCCATCGCGTGACGTTATGGCCGTATATTGCCGGTTATCTGTTGTGTTTCGGGATGGTCATGCTGATGGTCGGCAACATCATTGACCGCAGCATCGGCCAATTGCGCGCGGCGCGGGTGGAGGCGGAGGCGGCGCGTGACGCGCGGACGCACTTCATGGCGGCGGCCAGTCACGATCTGGGTCAGCCGCTACAGGCCGCGCGGCTGTTCTTCGAACAGGCGATTGGCGCGCCCGATGGGCCACGGCAGGAGGTCGCGGCGCGCAACACGCGGATCGCGCTGGCGGCG
This sequence comes from Sphingomonas antarctica, assembly GCF_965137005.1. Classification (NCBI taxonomy): domain Bacteria; kingdom Pseudomonadati; phylum Pseudomonadota; class Alphaproteobacteria; order Sphingomonadales; family Sphingomonadaceae; genus Sphingomonas; species Sphingomonas antarctica. The sequence continues at coordinate 103,781 of NZ_CBCRXM010000001.1, forward strand.
ATGGAGCGCCTGGTGCGGCAGATGCTCGATCATTTACGGCTCGACCAAGGCGCGGTCGAGACCGATCTGCGCCGCTTCCGGGTTGCGGACGTGATTGCCGCAGTGGCGGCGCAGTTCGAGCCGCTGGCGGCGCTAGGCCAGATCGATTTGCGCGCGGTGTCGGGCACGCTCGACATATGCGGCGATCCCGAGCTGGTCGAGCGGGCATTGGGCAATCTGGTCGACAATGCGCTGCGCCATTCGCGGGGGGCCCGCATCCTGATCGGCGCGCGGCGGCACGGACCTCGTGTCCGCATCTGGGTGATCGACAATGGATGCGGCATTCCGGGCGGTGATGTCGGCAAATTGTTCGAACCGTTCGTTCAGGGATCCGGCGACGGGCGCCCACGCGGCGGGCTGGGCATTGGTCTGTCGTCTGTGCGCGCGCTGATGACGCTGATGCAGGGGAGCAGCGGAATCGACCTGCGCTGGGACAAGGGTGCGGCGTTTTACCTTGAATTGCCCGCCTGAGCCCCGCTAGCCCGGTGGAAAGCGGGGCGCATGATGAAACAGGTTTTGGTGGCGGACGACCATGCGATGATGCGCGCCGCCTTGGCAGGCATGGTCGCGCTCGGCTGGCCCGATGCGGATGTGACGACGGCAGAGGATTTTACCGCCGCGGTTGCCGCGGCTGCGGGTCGCGACCTGATCCTGTGCGATCTGGCGATGCCCGACATGGGGCCGGTCGACGGGATTCATGCAGTTCGCACCGCCGCGCCCGATACGCCGTTGATCGTCGTTACGGGGCAGGATGATGACGATTTGCTCATCGCCCTGTTCGGGCTGGGCATATCGGGGTTCATCCCCAAGACGTCGGACGGTCAGGTGTTCGAAGCCGCGATCCGGCTGGTGCTGGCGGGCGGGCAGTATCTGCCGCCCCGTTTGCTCGCTTTGGCCGGTGGGCGCGATGTTCCGGCGGCGGTCGATACGAGCATACTCACCGCGCGTCAGCTCGATGTGCTGCGGCTGATGGCGGAGGGGATTTCGAACAAGGAAATCGCGCGCCGCCTCGATTTGTCGCCCGCCACGGTCAAGGCGCATGCGGCGGCCGTGTTCAACGCGATGGGCGTCGGCAACCGCACCGAAGCCGCCTATCGCGCCCGTGCCGCCGGCCTGCTCGACGGTTAGAGTGTTTCGAATTTTTCGAAGCCGCGCGCGGCGAATGCGGGGTGCAAGGCTTCGGGGAATGCGCCGGTAAACACCGCCACACCTGCGGGGCGCTGGTCGGTCCACGCCTGTCCATCAGTCAGCGAGGCGATCCGCCGCGCAATTCCATCCGAGCCATCGAGCCATTGGATCGGCCGGGGCGCGGCGGCGGCAAGTTCGCCCGCCAGCAACGGGAAATGCGTGCAGGCGAGGACCACCGCATCGATTCGCGCGCCGTCCGGCCCGGCGAACAGCGGAGCAATGGCGTCACGCATGGCTGCCGGGTCGATCGGCGCACCGCGCAATTTCGCTTCGGCGAGTTCGACCAACGCCGCCGATCCGTGGCGCAGCACCGTATAATCTGCGGCGAATTCCGCCGCCAGCCGGTCCACATAGGGCTGGCGCACCGTCGCATCGGTGCCGAGCACGCCGATAACGCGGCTTTGCGAAACGAGTGCAGCGGGCTTGATCGCGGGCACCGTGCCGACCACCGGCACGTCCAGCGCGGACCGCACATGCGCCAGGGCGATGGTCGACGCGGTGTTGCACGCGATCACCACCAGGCGCGGGCGGTAGCGCTCGACCAGCCGCCCGAGCAGCGCGGGCACGCGCGCGGCAATCTCCGCCTCGCCCTTGGTACCGTAGGGAAAGCCTGCAGCATCGGCGGCATACACCATCGGCATCGTCGGCAGCGCCGCCATCGCCTTGTCGGCGACCGACAGTCCACCAACCCCGGAATCGAAGAACAGAACGGGCGCGTCGGCGTGCATCGTGCGCGCAGTAACTTGCGCGATGTTATTGTGAAACCGTCACGAACGGAATAAACCGAAAACATGCAGGGGTGGCATGAGGCATTGTGGCTGTGGCCGGCGGGGGCGCTGGTGCTCGGCTATCTGCTCGGCTCGATCCCTTTTGGCCTGATCCTCACGCGCTTGTCGGGCGGCGGCGACATTCGGCAGCAGGGTTCGGGTAATATCGGCGCGACAAACGTGCTGCGCACCGGGCGCAAGGGCGTGGCGCTGGCGACGTTGTTGCTCGACGGTGGCAAGGGTGCATTGGCATATTTCCTCGGCGAACAGATCGGTCCCGGTCTGGGCATGCATGCCGCGGCGGGGGCATTTTTCGGGCATCTCTATCCCGTCTGGCTGGGGTTCAAGGGCGGCAAGGGTGTCGCGACGATGCTCGGCATTTCGCTGGCGATGCTGTGGCCGACGGGACTGGCGTTCGCGCTGGTGTGGGTGGCGGTGTTCGCCTTGTTCCGCTGGTCGTCGCTCGCCGGGATGTTCGCGGCGTCGGCGGTGCCGGTGACAGCGGCGATTCTCGGGCGGTTCGACGTCACCTTGCTGACGCTTGCGTTCGCCTTGGTGCTGATCTGGAAGCACCGTGAAAATATCGACCGTCTGTTGTCGGGTGAGGAACCGCATTTCGGCCGCAGCGCCGCGTGACCCTCGAACAGCTCGCGAAATTGCGGCTGGTCCGCTCCGAACGCGTCGGCCCGATTACGTTTCGCCAACTCGTCGCGCGCTTCGGCAGCGCCACTGCAGCGTTATCCGCACTCCCCGATCTTGCGCGGCGCGGCGGTGGCGCCCCATTGCGGATCGCCAGCGAAGCCGAGGTGACGACCGAAGCGCGCGCGGTCGAACGGGCCGGCGCGCGTTACCTGTTCGCAGGCGATGCCGATTTCCCGCCGCTGCTTGCCGAACTCGACAACGCCCCCGTCGCGATGACCGTGCGTGGCCATTGCGAAATCCTCACCCGCCCGTGCATCGCCATCGTCGGCGCGCGCAACGCCAGCGCCGCCGCCTGCCGCTTTGCCCGCGAACTGGCGCTGGGTTTGGCCGATCGCGATTGCGTGGTAGTGTCGGGTCTCGCGCGCGGCATCGACACCGCGGCGCATCAAGGATCGCTGCGCGGCGGCACGATCGGTGTCATCGCCAGCGGCATCGACATCGCCTTTCCGCGCGAAAATGCGGATTTGCAGGAAGCGGTGGCGACCGACGGCCTGCTCATCGCCGAACAGCCGCCGGGCACCGAACCGCTGGCGCGCCATTTCCCGTATCGCAATCGCATTATCGCCGGGCTGGGGGTCGGGACCGTGGTGGTCGAGGCCGCGCCCAAATCAGGTTCGCTGATCACCGCCCGGCTGGCCAATGAAGCAGGGCGCGAGGTCATGGCGGTCCCCGGCAGTCCGCTCGATCCGCGCGCCCAAGGCTGCAATTTGCTGATCCGCGAAGGCGCGACACTTATCCAAAATGCCGACGACGTGCTTGAGGCGATCAGCGCGATGTCGGGCCACGTCCGCAGCGCGCGTGAGGCGTATGAGGCTATGCCCGTGGCGATGGACGTCGACGATGCTGCGTTCGATGCGGTCTGCAGCCTGATGTCGCACACACCGGTCGCGATCGACGAACTCGTGCGCCAGAGCGGCTTGCCGTCACCCGTCGTCGCGGCGGCCTTGCTCGACCTCGAGCTTGCCGGCACCGTCATCCGCCACGCCGGAAGCCGCGTCGCGCTGCGTTAAGGATGCCAGCGGCTCTCGCGAATCCAGCGGCTGCCGAGATATTTGGTCCCGCGTTTTACCGGTAGCCCGGCATGTTCGGACAGGGGATCGACGGCGCGGTCGGGCAGGGCGTTGGCAAAGACGACAACATCGCCCTTGCGCCCCTTCACCTTCAAGCCGGTCTTCACGAACGCCGTCTCGCCGCCCTCATAATCGTGATTGAGATACACCAGCGCAGTCAGCCGCCGCTGGTTCTTTGCCGCGCGGACGAAATCGAAATGCGGCTTATATTGCTGGCCGGGGCGATAGCGCAGGATCTGCAACGCCTCGCCATGTTCCGCATCGCTGCCACTCACCGCTGCCAGCCGCCGGTTGAGCGCATGGACCGCCGGGTCCTCGATCAGCCAGTGAAAGGTGGCGCCGTCCGACCCGCGCATCGCGTCGCGGACCAACTGCCGTTGGGCATTGTACACTGTCGATGGCTGGTAATTCGCCTCCGCCGCGGCGCGCAGATAATCGCACTCGCCCGCGGTAAACAGGCGCTCGAACTTGGTGACCCGGGGGCTGGTGCTGAGTATTTCGCCCTCGGGGAGGGTTAGTGGATCGCCGTCGGCATCAAGCTTCATCCGGCCGATCAGTTCGAACGCCTTGCGCCGCGCCGGATCGCGTTTCGCCTCATTCTCCAGGCGAGCGACCGCCGCCGTCCAGTCGCGTGGTCCTGCCACCCCATTGCCCAGCAGGTTCGTCGAATAGGCCGCTGCCTCGACATTCCCCATATCCCCGGCGCGGCGATACAGCTGCCGTGCCTCCACGGGGTCTTGCGGCAGAACGCCCGACCATTTCCAGTCGGCCAAAATGAACAGTGCGTCGGGATCGCCCGCCGCCACCTGCCGGTGGACGATCAGGGCACCCTCGGCGACCCGCCCGGCATCGGCCAGTGCGAGCGCCTGCTGCAATTCGGGGGAGAAACGTCGCACGGCTTCGCTATGCCGCGCTTGACGCGACGCCGAAAGCCCCGCCACCCTCGCGCGTACACGTAAGGACAGTTTTTCGCGCCATGCAGCTCGTCGTCGTCGAATCTCCGGCCAAGGCCAAGACCATCGAAGGTTATCTGGGCAAGGACTACCGTGTCCTTGCATCCTATGGCCATGTCCGCGACCTGCCGCCCAAGGACGGATCGGTGCATCCCGACGACGGTTTTGCGATGGATTGGGAGACTTATCCCGACAAGGCGAAACAGCTGAAAGCGATAACCGATCTGGCTAAAACGGCCGATCGCCTTATCCTTGCTACCGATCCCGATCGCGAGGGTGAGGCGATTTCGTGGCATGTGCGCGAAGTGCTGGCCAAGAAGAAGGCGCTACCGAAAGAGGTGGAGCGGGTCACGTTCAACGCGATTACCAAGGCGTCGATCCTCGAGGCGATGCAGCATCCGCGCGAGCTCGACGAGGATTTGATCGATGCGTATCGCGCGCGGCGGGCTTTGGACTATTTGGTTGGTTTCACATTGTCACCGGTGCTGTGGCGCAAGCTTCCCGGTGCGCGTTCGGCCGGGCGGGTCCAGTCCGTCGCGCTGCGCCTGATCGTCGACCGCGAGCGCGAGATCGAAGCGTTCAAGGCGCAGGAATATTGGTCGGTCACCGCCACGCTGGAGCAGGACGGCACCGCGTTCGACGCGCGCCTGGTGCGCTGGAAAGGCGACAAGATCGACCGACTGACCATCGGCGCGGCGGGGGATGCCGAGGCGGCGAAGGCTGCGGTCGAGGCGGGGCGTTTCACCGTCGCTGACGTTGAGACCAAGCCGCTCAGCCGCAACCCGCCCGCGCCGTTCACCACCTCGACGCTGCAGCAGGAGGCGGCGCGCAAGCTCGGCTTCTCCGCGACCCACACCATGCGCCTTGCACAGGGGCTCTATGAAGACGGCGCGATCACGTACATGCGCACAGACGGCGTGCAGATGGACGGCAGCGCCATCTCCGCCGCGCGTGGCGCGATCGCCAAGCGCTATGACGCGAGCTACGTCCCCGACAAGCCGCGCCAATACACCGCCAAGGCCAAGAATGCGCAGGAAGCGCATGAAGCGATCCGCCCGACCGACTTTACCAAGGACCGCGCAGGCTCGGGCGACCATGCGCGTCTGTACGAACTGATCTGGAAACGCGCGATGGCGAGCCAGATGCAGTCGGCCCGGCTGGAACGCACCACCGTCACGCTGGAGGACGGCACCGGCCAGACCGCGTTACGTGCCACCGGCCAGGTGGTGCTCTTCCCCGGCTATCTCGCGCTCTATGAGGAAGGCCGTGACGATGCCGCCGAAGAAGACGCCCGCCTGCCGCGCCTCGGCAAGGGCGATGCGCCCGCCAAAAAGGACGTACGCGCCGAACAGCATTTCACCCAGCCGCCGCCGCGTTACTCCGAAGCCAGTCTGGTCAAGCGGATGGAGGAACTCGGCATTGGCCGTCCCTCGACCTATGCCGCGACGCTGCAGACGCTCAAGGACCGCGACTATGTCACGCTCGACAAGAACCGCTTTTCGCCCAGCGAAAGCGGCCGCCTAGTCACCGCGTTCCTCGAACGCTTCTTCGAACGCTATGTGAATTTCGATTACACGGCGGGCCTTGAGGACAGCCTGGATGACGTCTCGGGCGGGCGCATGGAATGGCGCGCCCTGCTCGAAGCATTCTGGAAGGACTTCAAACCCAAGACCGCCGAAGTGATGGAGGCCAAGCCCTCCGAAGTCACCGCCGCGCTCGACGAATTCCTGTCGCCCTATCTGTTCCCGGAGCGTGAGGACGGCAGCGACCCGCGCCTGTGCCCCAATTGCGGCAATGGGCGCCTGTCACTGCGCGGCGGTAAGTTCGGCGCGTTCGTCGCCTGCTCGAACTATCCCGATTGCAAATACACGCGTCAGTTTGGTCAACCGGGCGGTGAAGCGACCGCCACCCAAGATGCAGTTTTGGGGAATGACCCCGTCAGCGGGCTGCCTGTCGAGAGCAAGTCGGGACGCTTCGGCCCCTACGTCCAGTTGGGCGAGGGAAAAGAGGCCAAGCGGTCGTCGATCCCGAAGGATGCGGGTGAACTCGACCTCGAACTCGCGTTGAAACTTCTGTCGTTGCCGCGTGAAGTCGGGACGCATCCCGAAAGTGGGTTGCCGATCACGGCTTCGATCGGTCGTTATGGGCCGTATCTGCTGCATGACGGCAAATATGCTCGCCTGACCTCGACCGCCGAAGTGTTCGAAACCGGCATGAACACCGCCGTGGTCAAGCTGGCCGAGGCTGCGGCGAATGGCGGACGTCCGGCGCGCGGCGCGCGTGCGCCGCTCAAGGAACTCGGCAAACATCCGCGCACCGAGGCCGAGATCAAGGTGATGGAAGGCCGGTTCGGCGCCTACGTCACCGACGGCGAGACCAACGCGACCCTGCCCAAATCGATCGAGCCGACCGCGTTGACGCTCGAAGAAGCCGTCCAGCTCCTCGACGCCCGCGCGGCAATGGGTCCGCCGAAGAAGAAGGGCCGTAAGGCACCGGCGAAGAAGGCGGCTTTAAAAAAACCCGCCGCGAAGAAGCCGACGGCGAAAAAGAAGTAGCGTCGCCCCGGCGCAGGCCGGGGCCGCTTACGAAGGTCGCGCTCCTTCGATAACGGCCCCGGCCTGCGCCGGGGCGACGCGTTTTGGAACGAACCCGCCACCGCCGCGTCCCTCCAGTGATGCGGATCGCGACTTACAATGTGAACGGGGTCAACGGTCGCCTGCCGGTGCTGTTGCGCTGGCTGGAAGAGACGCAACCCCACGTCGTCTGCCTGCAGGAACTCAAGGCGCCCGACGAGAAATTTCCCGAAGAAGCGATCAAGGCCGCGGGGTACGACGCGATCTGGCACGGCCAGAAAAGCTGGAACGGCGTCGCGATCCTCAGCCGCGTGGGTAAGCCCCAAGAAACACAGCGCGGCCTTGCCGGCGATCCCGAAGACACGCACAGCCGCTATATCGAGGCGGCGGTCGGCGGCATCCTCATCGGCGGACTATACCTCCCCAACGGCAACCCGCGCCCCGGCCCCAAATTCGATTATAAACTCCGCTGGTTCGAACGTTTCGCCGAACATGCGCAGGGGTTGCTCGATACCAAATTGCCGGTGATACTGGCGGGCGATTACAACGTCATGCCGACCGAGCTCGACGTCTACAAACCCGAACGCTGGACCGACGATGCGCTGTTCGCCCCAGAAATCCGCCATGCCTTTGCCGCTCTCGTCTCACAGGGCTGGACCGACGCCCTGCGCCATCTCCACCCGGCAGAAACCATCTACACCTTCTTCGATTACTTCCGGAACGCCTATGTCCGCAACGCGGGCCTGCGCATCGATCATCTGCTCCTCAGCCCCGCCATCGCCCCGCGACTGGACAGCGCGGGCACCGACCATCATGTTCGCGGCTGGGAAAAGACCAGCGACCATGTGCCGACATGGATCGAATTGAAGGATTGAGGATGCGCGAAGGCAAGGCCAAGGTCGGTGACCTCGAACTGCATTACGAGGATCATGGCCGTGAGACCGATCCGGCGATCCTGCTGATCATGGGCCTCGGCGCGCAATTGATCTGGTGGCCCGATGCGCTGGTCGATGCGCTTGTCGCCAAGGGCTTTCGTGTCATCCGCCACGACAATCGCGATATCGGCCTGTCGACCAAGCTGGCACATTTGCCGCCGCCGGGTGCCCGCGCGCTGATGGCAACCGCGTTTCTCGGGCGACCGCTGGCGACGCCGTACACGCTCGAGGCGTTGGCAGCGGACGCGGTGGGTGTGCTCGATCATTTGGGGATCGCGCAGGCCCATATCGTCGGCGCATCGATGGGCGGGATGATCGCGCAAATTTTCGCCGCGACTTATCCAGAACGCGTGCTCAGTCTGACATCGATCATGTCGACCAGCGGGCGCAAGGAATTGAAGAAGCCGGCGCTTTCATTGCAATTGCGGATGCTCAAGCGGCGGCAGCACGACGCCCCGCGCGCGACCAAGATTGCCGAGGTGATGAACACGTTGCGGTTGATCGGGTCGCCCGATCAGGGCGCGCAGGTCGATGCGGAACGTGCCGCCCTGGCGACACGCGCGGTCGATCGCAGCTTTTATCCGGACGGCGCACGGCGTCAGTTGGGGGCGATTATCGCGTCGGGGGACCGCGTTGCGGCGCTCGGGCGGATCACCGCGCCGACGTTGGTGATTCACGGTACGGCCGACCGGTTGGTACCGCCCGATGGCGGAGAGGATACGGCGCGCCTGATCCTCGGCGCGCGGCTGGAGATGATTCCGGGCATGGGTCACGACCTGCCGGGGCCATTGGTGCCGCGTATCGCCGATCTCATCGCCGAGCACGCCACCGCCGCCACCGCGACCAAGGCCGCCGCCTAGTCGCGCCAGCTGGCGCCGTCGCGTTCGATCATGCCCTGCGCCGCACCCGGACCCCACGTGCCTGACGTGTAGGTACGGGCTGGCAGGTTCGACGCTTCCCACGCGCGGTGGATCGAGTCGATCCACATCCACGCCGCTTCGATCTCGTCGCGGCGCACAAACAACGTGTTGTCGCCCTCGATCAGGTCGAGCAGCAGCCGTTCGTACGCCACCCGCCGTCGCGACTTGTCGAATTCGGCGGCCAGGCTGACGTCGAGCGACACCTCGTCGAGCTCGATCCCACCGCGGTCGAGCCCGGGCTGCTTGACCATCATGGCGATGCGGATGCTTTCGTCGGGCTGCAGGCCGACGACCATCGTGTTGGGCAACAGCGACCCACGCTTCGGCGTGAAGATCGAATGCGGCACCTGACGAAACTGGATCGCGATTTCCGAAACCTTGGCCGGCATCCTTTTGCCGGTGCGCAGATAGAATGGCACACCCTGCCAGCGCCAGTTGTCGACGAAGGCCTTGACCGCGACAAACGTCTCGGTGTTCGACGGTTTGCCCAGTTCCTCGGCATAGCTTTTGACCGGCTGCCCGTCGATCGCGCCCGAACCATATTGGCCCCTGACGCTGTTGCTCGCTGCGGTCGATGAATCGAGCGGACGTAGCGCCCGCAGCACCTTGACCTTCTCATCGCGCACCGAGGTGGCATCATAACGGGCAGGGGGTTCCATCGCCACCAGGGCAAGCAATTGCAGCATATGGTTTTGAACCATATCGGCTAAAGCGCCGACCCCGTCATAATAGGATACGCGCCCTTCAAGGCCGACGGTTTCGGCGACCGTAATCTGGACGTGTTCGATGTGGCGCGAGTTCCACACAGGTTCGAACAACGCATTGCCGAACCGCATCACGATCAGATTCTGGACGGTTTCCTTTCCCAGATAATGGTCGACGCGGAACACCTGATCCTCGGGGAAGGCATGTCCCACCGCGGCGTTGACCTCGCGGCTGGATTCCAGATCGTGGCCGATCGGTTTTTCCATTGCGATGCGCGTGTGCGGCCCGGTCAGACCCGCCGCCTCCAATCCCGCGACAACCGGTGCGAACACCGATGGCGGGGTCGACAGATAATAGGAAATCCCGTCCTTCTCAGCATCGCCGATCATTGTCTTCAGGCCGGCAAATTCTTCGGGCTTGTCGGTGTCGAGGGCGTAATATTCGATCGCGTCGGCGAATTTGCGGGCCTTGGCCTCGTCGTACAGGTCGGTCGGCTTCAACGCCTCGATGACCTTGTCGTGAAACTCGGCGGTCTCCATCGCCGTGCGCCCGGATCCGATCACCCGGAATCCGTCGGGCAACGAACCCTCACAGCTCAGGTTATACAGCGACGGGAATAGCATCCGCTTCGCCAGATCCCCCGTTGCGCCGAACAGGACGAAGGTCTTGGTGCGTTCAACGGTCATTGGAACCTCGCTTCGCTGATAACAAAAAAGCCCCGGTTTCCCGAGGCTTTGATGGTGGGCGTGGCAAGGATTGAACTTGCGACCCCTGCGATGTCAACACAGTGCTCTACCACTGAGCTACACGCCCACGGCCAGCGCCTTTAGCAGCGCGTTCGCGCCTGTAAAGCTCGCCGGAACGTCAAAGCTCGCCGAAACTGGGTCCCTGGAAAATCCGGTCGACCTCCAGAACCAGGTCACGGAGGTGAAATGGCTTGGACAAAACGCGGCTGTTCGGGACGGCCTGTCCGGCGCGCAGCGACACGGCGGAAAAGCCGGTGATGAACATCACGCGGATGTCGGGGGCGATCGCCGCCGCCTTTTGCGCCAGTTCGATGCCGTCCATTTCGGGCATGACGATATCGGTGAGCAGCAGGTCGAACCCGCCGGCTTCCAGATGCGGGATCGCGGCAGTGCCACGGTCGACGGAAACGACCTGATACCCCGATTTCTCGAGGGCACGCACCAGATACTGGCGCATTGCGGCATCGTCTTCAGCTAGCAGAATGCGGGCCATAAAACCTGTGCGTCGTTCACGGGAATGGCGGCCATATGAGCGAACGATTGAGATTTATCCAGCTTTTATGCGTAACGGGGAGGGTGAACATGCCGTCAGCACTTTTTCCAGCCATCTCCCCCGTCGTGATCAGCGTTGCACATGCCGGCCGCGACTATAGCGACTTGGGCGAACTGGCGCGCGTTCCGCTGGACGAATTGCGGCCGTTGGAAGACCGTTACGCCGATGCCTTGACCGATCCGGGCGGCGCGCACCGCGTCATCCTGTTCGACCGGCCGCGCGCGTGGATCGACGTCAATCGCGAGACGCACGATCTCGACAGTTCGATGATCTCAGGGGTGCCCGCACGGATTCTCAGCCCACGGGCACGTGGCGGGCTGGGCCTGATCCCCCGGCGTCTGGCGGGGGTCGGTGAGATTTGGCGTCGGCCGTTGACGCGCGAGGAGCTCGATGCGCGGCTGTTCGACTATCGCGCCTTTCATGCGGCGCTCGAAAGCGCGCTCAAGGCGGCGCGCGCCGCGTTCGGCCGCGCGGTGCTGATCGATCTCCATTCCATGCCACCGCTGGCCAACGGGGTTCAGGCGGTGATCGGCAATGCGCACAACGCCGCGTGCGATCGAGACACGACGGAAACGATCGCCACTGTCCTGCGCGATGCCGGCATATCGATCGCGCTGAACCAGCCTTACGCGGGTGGAGCCATCGTTCGCCGCCACGGCCGCCCGGCATTGGGCGTGCAAGCGTTTCAGCTCGAACTCGACCGCCGCCTCTATCTCGACGCGGCGCTCGACCGGCCCGGCGACGGTTTGCCACGCCTGCGTGACGTCATCGACCGGATCGCCGCGACGCTCGCTTCGGACGGCGCGGTGCTGCCGATCGCCGCTGAATAAAAAAAGACCACCCCGCGTAATCGCGGGGTGGCCTAGTTCAGGGAGGAGCGCGCCGTAACGCGCTATCCGGCCGCGAAAGGGGGGACGCGGCGGACAAAAACTAAATAGGCGGGCCGCGAAAAGGTTTCAACCCCAGACCGACTTAAGCGGCCGAACGGTCCCTCAACCACGGCAGGATGCGCTGCACCGTCCGGTCGCGATCCATGAAATAATGTTTGGCCGCGCCGCCCAGATGCAGAACCAGCAAAGCCAGCGCGATCCAGCCGAGCAATTCGTGCCGGTCGGCATAAGTGTGCGCTGCCCCCTCGTTCTGCGCGACGGGCAGATACGGGATCGGGAACAGCCCGTAAAAATCGAGCGCATATTTGCGCTTACCCGCCGACGTCATCAGCCAGCCGGTGACAGGCAGCGCGAGCATCAGCGCGTAAAGGAGCCAGTGAACGGCGTGCGCCAGACCCTTTTCCCACGACCTTGCTGTGACCGGCAGCGGCGGCGGCTTGTGGGTGATGCGCCACGCGATGCGCCCGAGCGTCAGCACGATGACGAGGATTCCGGTCGATTTGTGAAAGCCCATCGCCGTGCCGCGCAGCGCGGGCGAAAAGCCCTCGTGCAGAAAGCCGATGGCGAGATTGGCGATGATCAACGCCGCAATCGTCCAGTGGAAAAAGATCGCGCCCTTCGAATAATAGCTGCGCGTTCCGTCGATCGGCCGTTCGTCCATCGCCAATTTCCTTACACTATGGCCGGGGCAGTTCCTGGCGCGGGGGTTTTGCCCTGAGCGACCTGACGTGCGAAGATTTCACGCATCACCGACAGCGAAAACAGATGCGCGTGGACCAGCGGCAACAGGCCCGACTGCATCATCTTGCGCAGCACGTCGCCGCGCAACGCGCGCAGCTTTTCTTCGTTGACCATCTGGAAGCCGCGATAAACCATCGGATCGCCGCCTTCATTCTGCTGGATGGTGACTTCACCTTCCATCAACAGGTCGTTGTCCTTGAGTTCCTGCACGAACGCGCCGGTGCGTTGACCGGCTTGCTCGAACCCCTCGAGGAACTGGAGCAATTCCTTGGTGTAGTTGCTGATTTCCTCGCCGTCGAAGATCGTATCGCCTTCATCGACCTTGGCGATGCCGCCCGATGTCGGATCGACGCACAGCGACAATTCGTCGCTGCTCTCGTTCAGCCGCGCCAGCAGGTAGGGGTAGCGGCGGACGTAAGCGGGGACATAGACGTCGTCGTTGAACTTCCCCTCGTCGTCGACAAACGTGTTGATGCCTTCGTTCAGGCCCATCAACGCCAGCGGCACGGGGTTGTCGCCCGACGAAAAGATGATCGGGAAAAAGCGCTGCGACACCGCGAACTCATCGATGGTCAATGGAACGGCATGCTCGTTCTTAAGGAAGTCGGCCGTTTGCAGCGGCACATAGCGCCAGCCGGCATGTTCCTGCTGCGACAGCGGAATCAGGTCCTTGTAGAATAACGGCAATCCCTGCGGGGCCTGGCTGGCCATTCAAACATACTCCGGAAAAAATGTTGCGTCGCCCTATGGCGCGCCCGTCGCGGGTGCAAGTGGCGGGATGAGCTTGCCGGGGTTGAACAGGCCGTGCGGGTCGAGGCCCTGCTTGATCGCGCGCAATGCCGCTAGGCGGGCCGTGCCGCCAGTGCGGGCGAAAGCGTCGAGCTTCATCTGGCCGATGCCGTGTTCGGCGGAGATCGATCCACCCGCCTGGGTTACCAGATCATAGACCAGCGTTGAGATCGCAGCGCCGGGGTTGGATCGCCACGTGGCGGCATCGGTACCCTTGGGTGCGTTGACGTGGAAATGGACATTGCCGTCGCCGAGGTGGCCGAATGCCGACACTGTCACGCCCGGAAAGCGAGCCTCGACCGTCGCACCAGCCGATTCGATGAATTCGGGCATGGCATCGACAGCAACGGCAATATCGTGCGCCAGTGTCGGCCCAGCCGCGCGCTCCGCCTCCGAAATCGAATCACGGATGCGCCAGAATGCCGCCGCCTGTGCACCATTTGCGCCAATGGTCGCGTCCTCGATCAGTCCGCGGCCTGCGGCGTCTTCGATCATCGCCGTCAGTCGCGCCGTCGCATCATGTCCCACATAGTCGATCAGGACGTGCCACGCGCTGGGTGTAGCAACCGGACGGCGCGTTCCGGGAATATGTTCGAGGACGAGTTCGAGGTCGTGCGCGGGGATTATTTCGAAGCTCTCGATCGCGGCACCGGACGTTGCCTCCATCGATCGCAGCAGATCGAGCGCGCGATGGGGCGAGGCGACGCCGATCCACGCGCTGGCGGTCTCGCTGGCTGCGGGCACCAGCCGCAACGTCGCGGCGGTGACCACGCCCAGCGTCCCCTCCGCGCCGATCAGCAATTGGGTCAGGTCGTAACCGCGATTGTCTTTCTTCAGCGCGGTTAGCCCATCGTAGATCTGGCCGTCGGGCAGCACCGCTTCGACCCCCGCGACCAGGCCGCGCATGGTGCCGAAGCGCAGTACCTGTGTCCCTCCGGCATTGGTCGAGATGAGCCCACCGATGGTCGCCGATCCGCGTGCGCCGAGCGTCAGGGGAAAGCGCAGCCCCGCCGCCTCGGCCGCCTCGTGAAAGGTTTGGAGGATGACTCCTGCTTCTACCACGGCCATCCGCGCGTCGCGGTCGATCCGCCGAATGGTGTTCAGCCTCCGGAGCGACAGGATCAGCGCGGTTCCGCTACTATCGGGGGTTGCCCCGCCGACCATCGATGTATTGCCGCCTTGCGGCACCAGCGGTGTGCCGGTTTCGCGTGCGATACGGACCACCTCGGCAACTTCGGCGGTGGTGCGCGGCTCGATCAAAGCCAGTGCCGCGCCATGATACAGGCCGCGCCAATCGCTGAGCCAAGGCTGTATGTCGGATTGATCGGTGACGACCCGGTCTGTCCCAATCTGCTTGCGTAGCCGGTCGATGGTCGAATTCATGGCCGGTTCAACCGCTTGACCCCAGGGGCGCCGCTCGCAATGAGCATTCCGTCTTGACGATTTTCGCCTACGTCCTCGCCGTCGCCGCCGCAAGCGCGGGCGAGAAGCCTGTAGAGCTGGCGCAGCTGACGATTCGTCAGCGCATCGTCATCCGCGTCCCCGCCACCCCTTATGCCGATCCGCCGCGTCCCACATTGCGGATGCGCTGGAAGGAAAAGCGCGGGCCGAAGTGCATTCCGATGAATGCACTGGCGGCAGCGGCGGTGTTCAAGGCCGACGCCGTCGACCTGATGCTCCGCGGCGGCAAGCGGCTGCGCGCGCTGCTCGACGACGAATGCCCGGCAATCGATTACTATTCGGGCTTTTACATCATGCCCAGCGACGACGGCCGCATCTGTGCCGGACGCGACATGATCCACAGCCGCGCCGGTGGAAAATGCGGCATCGAGAAGTTCAAAATCCTGGAGCCGGACAAGTAGCGCAACCTTGACTTCACGCCTCTGCGCCCGCATCGCCGCCCCTCCTATACACCGGGCGCCCAAATGAGCTTCGCCGACCTTCATCTTTCGGACGAATTGCTGCGCGCGATCGACGAATCCGGCTACACCGAGCCGACCCCGATTCAGCAGCAGGCGATCCCCAATGTGCTGATGATGCGCGACCTGATTGGTATTGCGCAGACCGGGACGGGCAAGACGGCGGCGTTCGTGTTGCCGATGATCGATATATTGGGCAGCGGTCGCGCGCGCGCGCGGATGCCGCGCAGCCTGATCCTCGAACCGACGCGCGAACTGGCCGCGCAGGTTGCCGAGAATTTCGAGAAATACGGCAAATATCACAAGCTCTCGATGGCGCTGCTGATCGGCGGCGTGCAGATGGGCGATCAGGTCAAGGCGCTGGAAAAGGGCGTCGACGTGCTGATCGCCACGCCAGGCCGGCTGATGGACCTGTTCAGCCGCGGCAAGATCATGCTCAACGATTGCAAACTTCTGGTGATCGACGAAGCCGACCGCATGCTCGACATGGGTTTCATTCCCGATATCGAAGAAATCTGTACGAAGCTGCCCAAGGATCGCCAGACATTGTTGTTTTCCGCGACAATGCCCACGGCGATCAAGAAGCTGGCCGACAAGTTCCTGAGCAGTCCCAAGCAGGTCGAGGTTGCGCGACCGGCATCGGCCAATCTTCAGATAGAACAACGCATCGTCGAAGTGTCCTCGCGCGGTAAGAAGGACGCGCTGATCGACATTCTGCGCGCCGAGGGTGCCTCGTCGGTTATCGTGTTTTCCAACCGCAAGACGACCGTCCGCGACCTCGCGCAGAGCCTGTCGCGCGCCGGGTTCAAGGCGGGACAGATCCAGGGCGACATGGCCCAGGCCGAGCGTATCCGCGAACTCGACCGGTTCAAAAGCGGTGACATCACCGTCCTCGTAGCCTCGGACGTCGCGGCGCGCGGGCTGGATGTGAAGGGCGTCAGCCACGTCGTAAATTACGACGTACCCTGGCACCCCGACGATTACGTCCATCGCATCGGCCGTACGGGCCGCGCGGGCGCGACGGGCAAGGCGTTCACGCTGGTGACGCCCGAGGACGCCGAGGCGGTCGCCAATATCGAAAAGCTGACCGCGACCAAGATCGAGCGGGTCGGCAAGGCTGTACCGGCTAGCAGGGATGTGAAGCCTGCCGATGCTGAAGCAACGCCCGCCAAGCCCGCGAGAGCGCGTCGTGAGAGGGCCAAGCCTGCCGCCAAGCCCGAACCCGTTCAGGCTGCGGAACCGGTCGCAGAGATGCCGAAAGCGGCACCCCGCAAGGCCGAGCCCCGCAAAGCCGCTGAACCCAAAGCAATCCCGCCGAAAGCGACAAAGTCAGGCGGCGAGAAGCAGGACGATGACTGGAACGGCCCGGTTCCAAGCTTCCTCAATTTCGGGTTCGACGGCAACTGATCAATGAAAATCGCGCGAGTTCGGCAGGATCCGGACGTCGCGCGGATGACTGCCACGCGGCAGGTTGTAGCGCGACGGCTGGGGATGTTCGAACTCGTCGGCGCGTGACAGGACCAGTTTTGGTTTGTGGTCCTCGGATAGTTGTTTGAGATCGCCCGTCCGGTCGCACACGCGGTCTACCATCAGATGCATGACGCCTTCGGGACTGCGCTGAACTTCCCCTTCCGCGAGCAACACGCGCGCCGCCATAACCTCAAGCCGGAAGCGTTCGAACGTCCGCGCCCATAAAACCAGATTGCAAACGCCGGTTTCGTCCTCCAGCGTGACGAAAATCGCATTGCCCTTGCCCGGCCGCTGGCGGACGAGAACGACGCCCGCGACTTTTGCACGACTGCCGTTGCGGCGATCGGCATATTCGGCGCAACTGATCACACCTTCATCAGCGAACATCCCGCGCAGGAAGGTCATCGGGTGATCTTTGAGCGACAAGCGCGTGACCTGATAATCGGCCACGACCTCCTCACTCAACGGCATTGCGGGAAGTTGTGCATCCGGCTCATCGGCGAGTTCGGGCGCGTTGTCATAGGCGAACAAGGGCAACGATTTGGGCGGCGTCCGCCGCACCTCCCACAATCCCTCGCGCCGCACATGCCCGAGCGACTGTAGCGCGTCGGCATCGGCGAGCAGGTTTAACGCACGTGTCGGCAAGTTCGAGCGGCGAGCCAAATCTTCGATCGAATTGAAGCGCGAAAGCTCGGCAATCGCATCGCCCCAGTCCTTTTTAAACCCATCGATCTGACGAAATCCGAGCCGAACTGCAGGCACGCCCGAATCCATCTCGATGCGATTGTCCCACCCACTCGCATTCACACAGATTTCGCGCACATCGACACCATGTTCGCGCGCATCGCGAACGAGCTGCGCGGGCGCGTAAAAGCCCATCGGTTGCGAATTGAGCAATGCCGCACAAAACACCGCCGGCTGGTAATATTTGATCCACGACGAGACATAGACCAGCCGCGCAAAACTCAGCGCATGGCTCTCAGGGAAGCCATAACTGCCGAACCCCTTGATCTGTTCGAAACAACGGCGGGCGAAGTCCTCCTCATAACCCCGCTTGACCATGCCCCCGATCATCTTTTCCTCGAAGCGAGGCATGCCGCCAACGTGCCGAAACGTGGCCATGGCGCGGCGGAGTTCATTGGCCTCGTTGGGAGTAAAATCAGCGGCAATGATGGCCAGCTTCATCGCCTGTTCTTGAAACAGCGGCACACCCAGGGTTTTGCCCAGAATGCCGTGAAGTTCGTCTGGTTCGCCAAAATCGCGATGCGGTTCTGGAAAACTCCAATCTTCCTTGCGCTGTCGCCTGCGAAGGTAGGGATGGACCATATTGCCTTGGATCGGCCCGGGACGCACGATCGCAACTTGAATGGCGAGATCGTAAAACGCGACAGGCTCAAGGCGCGGTAGCATGTTCATTTGCGCGCGGCTTTCGACTTGAAAGACGCCGATGCTGTCGCCCTTGCAGAGCATGCGATAAACTGCCGGGTCGTTGGCCTTCAGATCAAGTTCAAGCGTGTTTTCGCCAAGACCGTTGTCTCGCATCAGATCAAAGGCTTTGCGGATGCAGGTCAACATACCGAGCGCAAGGATATCGACTTTCATCAAGCCGAGGGCATCAATGTCGTCCTTGTCCCATTCGACATAGGTGCGATCGTCCATCGCCGCCCAATGCAGCGGGACGGTTTCGTCGAGCCGGTCCTCGGTCAGGACAAACCCGCCGACATGCTGAGACAAATGGCGCGGCGCGTTGAGCAATTGATCAACCAGATATTTTAGTCGTCCGATTTCAGGATTGGCGAGGCTTAAGCCGCTTTGCTCGACGCGCTGGTCTTCCAGCTTGTCAGAAAAGCTGCCCCACACGGTCGATGTCATTTTCTGTGTAACATCCTCGGTTAACCCAAGGGCTTTCCCGACCTCGCGTACCGCCGAGCGCGGACGATAATGGATGACGGTGGCGACAATACCGGCACGGTGACGCCCATATCGCTCGTAAACATATTGCATCACCTCCTCACGCCGTTCGTGCTCGAAATCGACATCGATGTCGGGCGGTTCTTCGCGTTCTGTCGAGACGAAGCGCGAGAACAGCAGGCCGTGCTCGGCCGGGTCGATCGCGGTGATGCCGAGCAGGAAACAGATGATCGAATTGGCTGCCGAACCACGCCCTTGGCACAGGATTGGGGGTATCTGAGCCCGCGCAAATTTGACGATGTCGTGGACGGTCAGGAAATAATAAGCATATTTCCGATCGCGGACGAGCGCGAATTCCTCGCCGAGCATTGTCCGCGCCTTATCTGGAATGCCGTCCGGCCAACGCTTTGCAGCCGCCTCCATGGTGATGTGTTCGAGCCAGTCCATCGGTTCCCAGCCTTGCGGCACCGGCTCGTGCGGATACTCGTAGCGCAGTTGGTCGAGGGTGAATTCGATGCGGTCGAGGATGTCCTGTTGCGCGGTGATGGCTTCGGGAATTTTGGCGAATAGTCGGTTGAGTTCGGAGGGGCTCTGCAAATGCCGCTCGCCATTGGCTTCGAGCAGGCGTCCAGCCTTGGTGACAGTCGTGCCTTCGCGGATGCAACTGACGACATCGTGCAAAGGCTGGTCTTCGAGTGTTGCGTAGAGCGGGTCACCGATGGCCACGAGCGGGACGCCGGTCTGGCGCGACAGACTTTGCAGCATCTGCAGGTTGCGTCTGTGACGGCCGTCGAAGCGCGGTGTCGCACCTAGCCAGATATTGCCGGACGACGCGCGGGAAAGTTGGCGCAGCAGGAAATTATATCCCTGCTGACCCATCGGTTCGGCCGCCGGTTTGGGCGAAAACATATCTGCGGTGCCGAATTGTTCGGGCTGGAATTTATCCGTGTAGCGCTTGGGTTTGAGCGGCGTAGACCGACGAATGACCGATGACTCAAACGGCTGCGCCACGACGATCAGACACAAGTCTTCGAGATGGGCGAGCAGATCGGGCAAGCGTAGATTGCAGCCCTTTTCCGTGCGGAGGTTGCCGACCGTGAGGAGCCGGGTCAGTCGGCCCCAGCCTTTGCGGGTTTGCGGGTAGGCGATGACGTCTGGCGTTCCGTCGTTGAAAACGAGGCGGGCACCAACGATTAGTCGAAGATCAATTTTGCTGACTGACATTTCTTCATCAGGCGTCAGTAGTTCCGGCAGGCCCTGAGCCTTTTTGTATTCCAAGAGATATTCGCGCGCTCTGTCTGGCGCGTCGCGTACCGCGATATACGCTCGGACCACGCCCGCCACCGTGTTACGATCGGCAATGCCGATGGCTTTGATGCCGAGGCGGTGCGCCTCGTAGACCATGTCCGAGGGGTGGCTGGCGCCGTGGAGAAACGAGAAATTGGTCGCCGCAGCCAGTTCGGCCCATTCGGTCACGCCAGCAACCCGTGAATATACCAGCTCGGACTGGCCTTCTCGCTGTAAAGACCATGCCGGAACAGCCAGAACCGGCGACCGCGCACGTCTTCGACGCGGTAGTAATCGCGGGTCAGGCCGCCTTTGCCGGGGAGTTCACCGCCTTTGCGCATCCACCATTCGGCGGCGATGCGTTCGGGGCCTTCGCTGCGGACGATGCGGTATGGTTTGCGACGCCAGTTGAACTGAGCGGGCGGACCATCCGGAATTTCGGCGGCGGTGACTTTGACCTGCTCTGGCGGGTCGAACAGGTGGAGGGGGCGCAGCGGCGGTTCGCCGAGTTCTGCCGCCGGAAAATTGGCGGGCTGACGTTCTTCGACAGCGGGCAAGGCAAGCTGCGCCTGTTCGGGGATGTGGGTGTTCGCCGGGCCGAGCCGGCTGACGCGTTTGGGGGTCAGGCGGGTGCTCAACCGATCGACCAATGCATCGGCCGGTTCACACGATTCACATGTGCCAATCAAATCGGGTGAAGCGCTGGCCAAGGGCTCTGCGGCTTCGACGTCGAGGCGGATGACGTCATAGCCGAAACCGGGGTCGAGCGGGTCGCTGAGTGCGTCGATGCGTTCGTCGAACAATTTCGCGATGGCTTTTGGATCGCGCACCGGGCGGCCGGTTTCGACGGCGAGCGAGCGGACGTCATTGTCGCTCCGGAAAAGCGTTGCGCGCAACGACCGCGCGCCTTCGCCACGGCGTGCGAGTTCGTCGCAAGTTTCGATTATAAGATCACGTAATGACGTCAAAATATCCTCGATCCTCGCGACCGGTTCGGCGAAGCGGCGGGTAGCGAAAATCGTGGGCGGAACGCGGCGCGGGGTGATGCGCGAATCCTGTTCGCCGGTCAGGCGTAGCAGGCGGTCGATGAGGCCCGCGCCGAACCGTGCCGCGAGAGCTCCGCGCGGTCGGGCGGCGACCGCGCCGACGGTCTTCAGTCCGGCCCGTTGCAACGCCAGTTGATCGCTGGCCGGAATACCCAAGGCTGAAACCGGCAGTGCGGCAACTGACGCGATGCCGTAACGCGCGCGCGCCATCGCCATTTCGGGTGTCGAGCCCAAACCGTCGCGCGCCGTCAGTCCCAGTTTGGCAATCCGTGTCAGAACATCGGCCGCGATCTGTTCGGATGGTCCACAGCCGGTGAGGTCGAGCGTCAGCCCATCGCGCACGTTGATCGCGACCATCGGCGTATAGCGATCGCACGCGTCGGCCAGCCAGGCGAGCAGCGCGATATCCTCCTCTGGATCATCATCCTGCACCACCAGTTGCGGCAATAACGCACGCGCATCCGCCAATGTTGTGCCGGTGTTGAGTCCGAGCCGGGCGGCTTCCTCCCCCACCTGCGCAATGCGCATCGCGTTGGCGTGGCGTTCGACCAGGGCGAACGGCTTGTCAGCCGGCGCGGCGCCATCCCGGATCAGGCGCTCGGTCGACAGGTAAGGCAGCCACAGCGCCAGAAAGATACGGGTCACGGAATTGGCGGTCGTCACGGTTCCACTCCAGCTGCGTGGCGAAACCGGGTCGTCCGGCGCGGTCGCGCAGCAATTCGATTTGAAAACAGGCATGCCCCGGCGCATCGGCTGGGAAGGGAGCGGAAGGGGCGCTGCCGATCCGCCAGCGGGTCCAGGCGGCGCTGGGTTCGGGCACGGCATTGGCGCGGACGAGCAGCGCCTTAACCCCCGAGCGTTCGGCGGCGAGGGTCAGTCGGCGGGTCGCGGTGAGGTCGAGCGCCGGGCTCCGGCCCCAAAGTTCGATCAGCACCAGTCCGAGACTGCCGCAGCGCAGGCCGTCGACCGATGCCTTGAGCATGGATTTCGCGTCGGGCGTAGTGACGAGGATCAGTTGCGTGGGATCGATGCCCAGATCGACCAGGCCCGGGCCGTACACGCGGCCGCATTGCCGCTGGGCACGATCGTCGCGCACCCACAGGATCGGTTTTGGCGTGGGATTGGCGAGCAGGGCAAAGGCGCTGGCGCTTGCGGTTTGATCGTCGTCCGCCGCAAACTCGTGCAGCGCCGCCTTGACGAGCGACGCGGCGATGCGATCGCCTGGCCCGGTTGGGTTCGGAACGTCATCGGCCGCGGGCGCAAATGTCCCCGGCGCCGAGATGGGCGCGTGAATCATAGTTCGTGGTTTGTTCTAGTTTGGAGAGTCCCGAGCCAGAGTCAAGCGGCGGGGTGCGTTCCTGATTTCTGGCCGCATGTTTTGCACCCCGGATCCTTGGGCAGGCGGACGGTGCGCAGCGAGGGGGCGAGGCCGTCGACCAGGTGTAATTTGCCCGCCTGATCCTCCCCGAAGAGGTGGATGGTGCGAATCGCATCAAGCGCCGCCATGCTGCCCAACCAGCCGGTCATCGCGCCGAGCACGCCGAGTTCGGCGCAATTATCGCAATCCTCCGCATCGAACGCATCGCCGACATAGCAGCGGTAACAGGGCATGCCGTCTTCCCAGCCGCGAAACGTGCCCAGTTGGCCGTTGAACTGGCCGATTGCGGCGGAGACTAAGGGAATGTGCCCGCCGTAAGCAGCGTCGGCGACGGCGAGCCTGGTGGCAAAATTGTCTGATCCATCGACGACTACGTCCGCACCGGCGAGCAAGTTTGCCGCGTTGGCAGCATCGATTCGCGTTGCGTGGATGGTTATCTCGACATCTGGATTGAGCGCGGTCAGGCGTGACCGCGCGGTCTCCGCCTTGCCCGCGTCCACATCGACTGTCGCAAACAAAATCTGCCGCTGGAGGTTGGCGAGACTGACTTTATCGTCATCGATCAAGGTGATGCGGCCGATCCCTGCCGCCGCCAGATAAAGCGCGGCGGGCGACCCGATGCCGCCGGCGCCGATCAGCACCGCATGGGCATCGCGCAATTTGAGCTGCCCGACCGCACCGATTTCACGCAGCACCATCTGCCGCGCATAGCGATCAAGCTGGGTATCGCTGAGGCTCACCGCTGCCCGGTCGAACCGAAACCGCCGCTGCCGCGCGCGGTGTCGTCGAGGCTGGCGACTTCACTGAGCGTGGCGCGCTGAACGGCGGCTGGGACGAGCTGAGCAATGCGATCTCCCCGGCGGATCGCGAACGGCTCGCTGCCCAGATTGGCGAGGATCACCTTCACTTCGCCGCGATAGTCGCTGTCGATCGTGCCGGGGGCGTTGAGGCAAGTTACGCCGTGTTTCAGCGCGAGGCCCGAACGGGGACGGACCTGTACCTCATACCCTTCGGGAATCGCCATCGCGAACCCCGTGGCAACGGCATGACGCGCTCCGGGCGCGAGGTGGTGATGTTCAGCAGAGACGACGTCCATCCCCGCGGCACCGGCGGTGGCATAGGCGGGGATGGGGAGCCCTTCGCCATGTGACAGGCGGAGGATCGGGATGGTAATTTCGGGCATGGCCCCGAGACTAGCGGGGCGCACGGTTTATGTCATGAGGCGCGGTGGACCATATGGGTCTTTGACGCCGAAATGATCATTTACTGAACATGCTCATGGCCAACTCGCCGGCGCGCACTAGTCTCAGCCCTCGAAATTGGCGACCCGCTTCAATTCGGACCTCAGGCGTTGCTCGTCAAAGGCGTGTTGCTCGAATTCACCCCCGCGCTCGACCCAGAACAAAAACAAATGCGCGGACCATCGATTGGGATTGGGCAGCGTTCGGCCATGACGCAGGTCTATTCCCCGATACAGCACGGCGTCGCCGGGCTGCATTTCGACCGAGGAATAGGGTTCGTCGCCGAAATTTTCGACGCACGGCTCTTCACGCGTCACGCGGGTCGACCCGACTTGCAGCGGCCATGGCACATCGTCGCTGTAAACCAGCGTGAGCGACACGCTGTGTTCGCATGACGGGCGGTCCGAATGGACCCGGCAAACGTCGTCTTTTTGATAGATGCGGAAATAATCGTAGCTCGGGAGGACGTCCGCGCCGGTCAGCTCTGCGATGATCGGCGTCAGGCCCCAGAGGAATGTCGTCAGCGGGCGATAGAAATGCCCGGAGATGTCGACAGTCTCGTGCCGGGACAGCGCGTGTGACTGAGCGAAGGTCTCGAATGACTTTCCCGCGCTGTTCAGGTCCATCTGCAGTTGCTTGAACAGGTTCGCGGCGACCTCGGGCGGGATCAGGCCGCGGATCGTCGCAAAACCGTCGTCGCGATAATTACCTTCGATGCGCATAGCGTTGGATAGTCTCGACGATGCCCGGGTGCGCTTCAATAAAGCTGACGTTCGAAGTTGGTTCCTGCAGCCAGGCTAAATTGTTACCGCAATCCGGTCTGCCAGGCGTTCCGCGACGTCATCCTTGGCCATCCGATCCCAGCTTTCGACGCCGTCATTGGTAACGATGTGAACGCGGTTGGTCTCGCCTCCCATCGGATCGGCGGACACGTCGTTGGCGACGATCCAGTCACAGCCCTTGCGCGCCAGTTTGGCCCGGGCATGCGCCACGACATTTTCGGTTTCCGCCGCGAAGCCGATGAGGAGGCGCGGGCGGCGGAGGCTTCGGCCCAGCGTCGCGAGGATGTCCGGGTTTTCGACGAGTGTCAGCGTCGGCGGACCAGCCGCGCCCTTTTTGATTTTCTGGGCTGACGCTTCAACACGCCAGTCGGCGACGGCGGCGACCATGATCGCCGCATCGGCGGGGAGGGCGGCTTCGACCGCAGCCGCCATTTGCAGCGCGGTTTCGACGTCAATCCGTGTCACGCGCGGCGGCGTCGGTAACGCCACGGGGCCGGCGATCAGGGTGACGCGCGCACCCTGGGCGGCGAGCGCGGCGGCAATCGCAAAGCCTTGTTTCCCCGAACTGCGATTGGCGAGGTAGCGCACCGGGTCGATCGGCTCATGCGTCGGGCCGGCGGTGACGAGAACGTGTTTCCCGGACAGGGTCACGCGGTCAGCGCGGATTGGATCGCATCATAAATCGCCTGCGGATCGGGCAGGCGGCCGGGGCCGAACTCACCACAGGCCATTTCGCCCTCATCGGGAGCGAGGATCGTCACGCCATCCGCCTTCAGTTGCGCAACGTTTCGCTGAGTCGCGGGGTGCAGCCACATCCGCACGTTCATCGCCGGTGCGGCAAGCACCGGCTTGTCGGTGGCTAGAAGCAGAGTTGTGGCGAGATCGTCGGCAATCCCCGCGGCCATCTTGGCCAGCAGATCGGCAGTGGCGGGCGCGACGACGACGAGGTCGGCCTCGCGGCTGAGCTGGATGTGACCCATCTCGGTCTCGTCCTTCAAATCCCACAGGCTGGTATGAACCTGTTGCTCGCTGAGCGCACCGAGCGAGAGCGGGGTAACGAACTGCGCGCCCCCCGAAGTGAGCACACACCGGACGGTACCGCCGCCCTTGCGGATCAAACGGACGAGTTCGAGCGCCTTATACGCCGCGATGCCACCGCCGACGATCAGGAGGACGCGCTTGCCCTGCATCAGGCGTAGTTTTTCTTCGCCTGTTCGGCGCGGTCGCACTCCATGTGGATCAGGCGGGTGTTTTCGATGGTGTAGCCAAGCTTCGCCTCGAACCGGTCGAGGATGCAGTCCTTTTCGGGAAGCGGCACCTCGCAGATCGGACACAGGTCATTCTGTTCGGCGCGCTTGGCTTTCTTGATGCGGTTGCGGTGCGTGGCATTGCCGCGCTCGTCATGCATCAATTCCTTCTGAACCTTGCGGCGCAGCGCGAACAGGAGATCGCCGTCGCCATTGCTGTTCGCCAGCAGCTGGTCACGGACATTGACGAGGATTTGCTTGGCGATCAGTTGTTGCTCGTCGGTCAGTTGGGGATTGGCCATGACCTCAATGTAGGGCCAGCACCGCCGCCGCGCCAGCCGCCCCGGCAAGCAGCGCGGTCAGGGCATAGCGCCACCATCCGCCGCCGAGACTATCGGTCACGACCGCAATCTCGGACAGCGGCAATGTCGGCGGAGCGCCGCCGGCGGCCGGAAAGCGCGCTTCTATCCGTCGGACGAGTTCGGGCAGCCGCGCGAGGGTTTTGACGTCCTCGACCAGCCGGTCGGCGAGCTTGGCTTCCGGCCCCAATTCGTCGCGGATCCAGCCGCGCACCAACGGCTCCGAAATCTCCCACATATTGATGTCGGGATCGAGCTGGGTGGCGACGCCTTCTACCATCACCATCGTCTTTTGCAGCAACAGCAGATGCGGCTGCGTCACCATGTCGAAATCGCGCGTGATCGCGAACAGGCTGTCGAGCATGTTGCCGATCGACATGTCCTTGACCGACAGCCCGCGCATCGGTTCGCCGACGCTGCGCAAGGCAGTGGCAAAATCGGCGACATTGTGGTGCGCGGGGACGTATTGCGCTTCGAAATGGATTTCGGCGACGCGGCGGTAATTGCCGGTGATCAGCCCGTAGAGGATTTCGGCCAGCCATTGCCGCGCGCGTTTGTCGATGCGGCCCATAATGCCGAAATCGATGGCGACGAGTTCGCCCGCGGTCGTCGCCATCAAATTGCCCTGATGCATGTCGGCGTGAAAGAATCCGTCGGCAATCGCCTGGCGCAGGAACGCGCGAACCAGGCGGCGGGCGAGGTCGGGACGGTCGAGGCCGGCGGCGTCGAGCGCGGCGGTGTCGCTCAGCTTGATCCCGTCGATCCATTCGAGCGTCAGGATCGACCGCGACGTGCGCTGCCAGTCGATGGCCGGAATGCGGAAACCCGGCTCGGCGGTCATCCCTTCCGCCAGTTCGGAAGCCGAAGCGGCTTCGCGGCGCAGATCGAGTTCGCGGAGCGTCCATTGGCGGAAAGTCGCGATGGTCAGGCGCGGGCGCAGGCGCGATAGTTCTCCACCCATCGCCTCCAACTGCGCGGCCGCCCAATCGTAGGTTTCGATATCGCGCGCGAAGATTTCGGGAATGCCCGGGCGTAGCACTTTGACCGCGACGGTCGCGCCGTCGGTGGTGACCGCACGGTGGACTTGAGCGATCGACGCGGCACCGACGGGGTCTTGCTCGATCGAGGCGTAGAGCTCGTTGATCGGTTTGCCGAGACCGCGTTCGATCGCGGCGCAAATCACATCGAACGACAGCGGCGGCAGGCGGTCCTGCAGTTGGAGCAGATCCTGCGCCGCCTCCTCGCCAACGATGTCGGCGCGCGTGGCAAGCGTCTGGCCGAGCTTGATTGCGGCAGGGCCGATAGCGCGAAAGGCTTCGGCGTAGCGCGGCCGTTTCGGGACGATCGCGCCGAAACGCGCGAGCCTCAGCAGGCGGCGCACGCGCGGTGGCGTGTTGGGATCGCGCTCGAGCCCACGCAGCGCGCCGTGACGCGCGAGCGTGCGGCCCCATTTGAGCAGCCGCCAGACATGGGTCGACGGTCGGGTCAAATTTTCCAGCCGCTGTGGATCGCCACGAGGCCGCCCAAAATCGGTTCGACCTTGGTGCGCGCGAAGCCTGCATCGCGGATCATGCCTTCGAACTTTGGCATATCGGGAAAACGGCGGATCGATTCGATGAGGTAGCGATAACTGTCGGCGTCGCCCGCGATCATCTGGCCGAGCTTGGGCACCAGCCGGTGCGAATAGGCGTCATAGACATCGCCGAATCCCGGCCAGACGGTGGTCGAGAATTCGAGGCAAAAAAACCGTCCGCCGAATTTGAGCACGCGGTGCGCCTCACGCAGCGCTGCGGGAATGTCGGTCACGTTCCGGATACCGAAGGCGATGGTGTAGGCGTCGAAACTGCGATCGGGGAACACCAGCTTTTCGGCATTGGCTTCGGTCCATACCAGACCGTCGATCCCGCGCGTCGCCGCGCGATCGATGCCGACCGCGAGCATTTCCGCATTGATGTCGGCGACGGTGATCGCCGCGCCCGATTTGGCCATGCGAAACGCGATGTCGCCCGTGCCGCCCGCCATATCGAGGATATATTCACCCTCACGCGGTTTCACCCGCGCGACGAACTGATCCTTCCACAGCCGGTGCATGCCGCCCGACATGGCATCGTTCATGCGATCGTAATTGCGGGCGACGTTGGAAAAAACATGGCCGACGCGGGCCGTTTTTTCGGTGGCGGGAATGTCTTCATAGCCGAAGGAGACGGTGTCGGTCATGGCGGGGGCATTAGGGGCGCGGTGGTTCGGGAGCAACGGGTTAGCGCGGTTGCGCGCGATGTTCGCGCGCTAGAAGACGGCGTGATCGCCGCGTTCGGCGGTGGCCTCGCCGTCGATCAACTGCGCGTAATAATCGAACAAGGTTTCCGAGCCGCTCGATGGCGTGGCTTCTGCGTCATAGCGGCGGGTGACGGGGTCCAGAACCAGCATGGATTCGGTGGCGTAATAGCGGCCGATGCGGGCGAGTTCCGCCTTGTTCGCCATCACCGGGAACACGCGACCGAGGACGCTGAGCGCCGCAATGATCGTGTCGAGCAGTGCTACCGGGACTCGTTTGAACCGTGGTGCCCGACCGAGCAGCGCGAACAGACGCTCGCCCTGGTCCTTGGGGGTAATCGCCGCGCCCGGACCGCCGATCGGGAGAATGCGATTGCGTCGATCGGGATCGTCGACGCACCCGGCGATAAACCGCCCCAGATCGTCGTCGCTGATCGGCTTGCAAGCGGTCAATGTACCGTCGCCGAACATCAGATAGGGCTTGCCCTGCCTGACCCGCTCGACCTGTCCGGACAGCGATTTGAAGAACGCCGTCGGGCGGACGATGGAATAATCGAGTCCCGACGTCGTCAATGCCTGTTCGAAGGCGAGCTTGGCGTGCTGAAAGGCGAGCAGCGGTTTTTGAACGCAGATCGCCGAGAGCAGGATCATGTGCGGCACGCCTGCGGTGCGGGCCGCTTCGAGGATGTTCACATGCGCCTGATAATCGATCGCCCAGGCATCTTTGGGCGCGCCGGTGCGCGACGCCATGCACGAAATTACGGCGTCGAACCGTGCGCCGCACAGCGCATCGCGAACGATCGATTGCGGGTCTGTGACATCACCGACGCGGTTCGTGACGCGCTTGAGCCGAGCGCCGGAGACATCGTCCGCTCGCGATCCACGCGCCCTTGTGAAACACACGACCTCATGACCCTGTGCCGCCAAAGCCCGGACGGTCGCGCGACCGATTGTGCCGGTCGAACCGAATATGAGGATACGGCGCGACGCTGGTGCCGAACTTGCCGTTGTCGCGTCGCCGGGCACCGTCTTCATCGCTCCCCACAGCCGCCGATATCGACCTTCAGTCGCATGCCTTGAGGTGCCCGGCAACAAACCGGCATTGATTTGCGCCGCGTGGTCGGGTCAAGGTCGCCGCGCGAAATCACACGAGATAAAGACGAACATGGCAACACCGATTCTGCGCCTTGGCACCCGTGGCTCGCCGCTCGCGCTCGTGCAGGCGCGCATGGTGCGGGCACGGCTGTGCGCGGCGCACGGCTGGGACGAGGATGCGGTCGAGATCGTGATCATCACCACGACCGGCGACCGGGTTCAGGATCGCGCGCTGGCGGAGATCGGTGGCAAGGCGTTGTGGACCAAGGAACTCGATCGCGCGCTGGATGCGGGGGAGATCGATTGCGCGGTGCATTCGATGAAGGACGTCGAGACGATTCGACCGGTGCGCCTGATGATCGCGGCGATGTTGCCGCGCGCCGATGTCCGCGACCGGCTGATCGGGGCGGCGAGTATTGCGGCGTTGCGGCAGGGCGCGGTCATCGGCACCAGCTCACCGCGCCGGGCCGCGCAGATGCGGCGGCTGCGGCCCGACCTGAGAATCATGCTGTTCCGCGGCAATGTCGATACCCGGCTGGCCAAGCTCGCCGCGGGCGAGGTCGATGCGACATTGCTGGCCAGCGCGGGTCTCGATCGGCTGGGTCGTGCCGATGTCGGCGTGGCGATCCCGAACGAGGTCATGTTGCCGGCTCCGGCACAGGGCGCGGTGGGCATCGAGTGCCTCGCCGATGCGACGCGTATTCGCGACTGGATCGCGGCGATCGACGATCTGCCGACGCACGCTTGCGTGGCGATGGAGCGGGCGATGCTGGCGGCGTTGGGCGCGGATTGCCATTCGCCCGTCGCCGCGCTGGCGACGATCACCGCGAGCGGTATCGCGATGCGCGCCGAATTGCTGACCGAGGATGGCAGCGAACATGTTTCGGGAGAGGCTGCCGGCGGGATCGGCGATGTCGGCGTCGCACACGATTTGGCGCGCGACCTGATCGAACGCGCGCCGCCTGCGGTGCGACGATTGTTTACATTGTCGCTCGACGGTTAGCCGCGCCTCAAGCGAACGGTGCGTTGAGGAGGACGATCTGGCGGTTGAGCCACGACGCGAAACTGACCCAGACCAGATAGGGCAGGATCAGCAAGCTGGCCTGATGCGATATCGGCCACAGCCCGATCACCAGCGCGACCAGCGAAGCCCACAGAAACACCACTTCGATCAGCGCCCAGTCGGGGCGGCGGAGGCGAAAGAATAACGGGCTCCAGGCCGCATGGCAGACCGCATTGGTCGCGAACAGGATGATCACGCTGGTCCGCCCAGCGTGGTCCGGCGCGGCATGCCACGCGATCACCGCCGACCACGCCGCGAGCCCGAGAATGATCGTCCACGCCGGTCCGAACAACCAGTTCGGCGGCTGCAATTTCGGCTTGCGCAGATTGTCATACCAAGGGCCGATCGGAGTCATCAGCCCGCCGAGCAGACCCAGGAGAATGGCGACCCCCCCAGCAACGATTGTCGGGGACATGTCAGTTTTGCCTGTCTTGTAGCCTGTCGCCTGCGTGTTACACGGCCACCGTGCGCGTGTCATTCCCATTTTCCGCCATCGTCGGTCAGGACGAGATGAAATTGTCGTTGCTGGTCACCGCGGTCGATGCGCGGATCGGCGGCGTGATGGTGTTCGGCGATCGCGGCACCGGCAAATCGACCGCCGTGCGCGCGCTGGCGGCCTTGCTGCCGCCCATTCCGGCAGCGAGCGCGGGCTATCAGGATGGCTCCCCGCGCAAGGGCAACGTCGCCGTCCCGTTCGTCGATCTGCCCTTGGGCGCGACCGAAGACCGCGTGGTCGGGGCGCTCGATCTGGAACGCGCCTTGGGATCGGGGATCAAGGCGTTCGAGCCCGGGCTGCTCGCGCGCGCCAATGGCGGGTTTCTGTATATCGATGAGGTCAATCTGCTCGAGGATCATATCGTCGATCTGTTGCTCGACGTCGCCGCATCGGGCGAAAATGTCGTCGAGCGCGAAGGGCTGAGCGTGCGCCATCCCGCGCGGTTCGTGCTGGTCGGCAGCGGCAATCCCGAGGAAGGCGAACTCCGTCCGCAATTGCTCGACCGGTTCGGGCTGTCGGTCGAGGTGCGCACGCCGCAGGATTTGAATCAGCGGGTGGAAATCCTGAAGCGCTGCGACGCGTTCGAGCGCAGCCCCGAAGACTTCGCCGCGACATGGCGGCGGGCCGAGCGCAAGACCTTGAAGCGGATCGCCCGCGCACGCGAAGCCCTGCCGGCGCTGGCCTTGTCCGAAGACGTGCTGGCCTATGCCGCGCGGCTGTGCATCGCGGTCGGGGCCGACGGACTGCGCGGTGAACTGACACTGATGCGCGCCGCCCGCGCGCTGGCGGCACTGGACGATGCTCCTGTCGTGACAGCACAGCACATCGCCAGGATCGCGCCGATGGCGTTGCGCCACCGTTTGCGCCGCAATGTCCTCGACGAAACGGGATCGACCGTCAGGATCGAGCGAGCGCTGCAGGAACTGGCGGCGTGAGTGAAGCGGGCGGGGGATCGCCCGATGTTCTTGCCGATGCACGGATCGCCGCCCAACTGTGCGCGATCGACCCTGGATTGGGCGGCTTGGTGCTGCGTGGCGGCGGATCACTGCGTGACAGGGTGATGGCCGAACTCATCGCCCATTTGCCCGAAGGCGCACCGGTGCGGCGGATGCCGGGGCATATCGACGACGAACGGTTGCTGGGCGGAATCGACCTGACCGCGACGCTGGCACGCGGCGCGGCGGTGTCGCGGACCGGGCTGCTGGCCGAAGCCGATGGTGGTGTGGTCATTGTGCCGATGGCCGAACGCCTGTCCGATGCCATTGCGGCGCGGATCGCGGCGGTGATCGATACGGGCCAGATCGTCGTCGAGCGCGACGGCATCGCCCTGCGCGGCGAAACGCGGTTCATCGTCGTGGCGCTGGACGACGGCGTCGAGCCCGATGAGCGCCCGCCGACGGCACTGGCCGAGCGATTGGCGTTCTGGATCGACTTGTCTGACGCGAGGTCGCCGATTTCGGGCGCGACGCTCTCACTGGAAAGCGACGATGCCGACGCGCTGCCGGAGGCCCGATCGGCGGCCATGCTGGCACCGATCGGCTGGGTGTCCGAGCCTCCCGATGAAGCCCTGACCGCCATCGCCGCGACTGCCGCCGCGCTTGGCATCGACTCCGCGCGCGCGCCGATCTTCGCCTTGCGGGCTGCGCGGGCAGCGGCCGTTCTCGCGGGTCGCGAGGCGATCATCGAGGCGGATATCGTGCTGGCCGTGCGCCTGATCCTGTCTCCGCGCGCGACGCAATTGCCGATGGCGCCGGACGACCAGCAGCCCGAGCCGCCACCAGCCGAGCCGCCCCCGCCCGAAAGCGACGGCGGGGCCGACGAGCAAACCGAGCCCGCTCCGCTGGAGGATGTCGTGCTCGCCGCCGCGATGGCCGCGTTGCCGAAGGACATGCTCGCCCGGATCGCGGGGTTGGGCAGCCGGAGGGGAGCTTCGCCGCGCGCTGCCGTAGCGGGTGAACGCCGCAAATCGGGCGCGCGTGGCCGCCCGATGGGCACGCGCGCGGGCGTTCCGGGCGGAGGGTTGCGGCTCAGCCTGATCGACACTTTGCGGGCCGCCGCGCCGTGGCAGCGGCTGCGCGGAGGCGGCGCGCGGATCAGGATCGGCCGCGACGATTTGCGCATCCGGCGGTTCGAGACGCGCGCGCAGGTGGTGACGATCTTCGCGGTCGATGCCTCGGGATCGTCGGCACTGGCTCGCCTTGCCGAAGCGAAGGGCGCGGTCGAATTGCTGCTCGCCGAAGCCTATGTGAAGCGGGCCGAGGTTGCTCTGGTCGCGTTCCGGGGGACGGCCGCCGAGCTGCTGTTGCCACCGACGCGGTCTCTGACCCGCGCCCGCCGTGCTTTGGCCGAGTTGCCGGGCGGTGGCGGGACGCCGTTGGCCGCCGGGCTGAACGCCGCGCGCGCGCTGGCGGAAACGGCCCGCGGGCGTGGCCGGACCCCGTTCATCGTCGTCCTGACCGACGGACGCGCCAACATCGCCGCCGATGGAACCGCGGTGCGCGCCGCCGCCGAAGCCGATGCCAGCGCCGCCGCTGCGCAGATCGGCGCAGCCGGGATTGCCAGCGCGTTTCTCGACATTTCGGCGCGCCCGCGACCGGAAGGTGCGGCGCTCGCTCTGGCCATGCGCGCGCGATACTTGCCGTTGCCGCGCGCCGACGCTGCCGCGATGCATGCCGCAGTCCGTTCGGCGCAAGCGGCATGACCACCGCGCCGCGCTGGGCGGTCGAGGGACGCAACTGGCCCAATCGCGAGCACAGCCGCTTTGTCATGAGCGGCGGCCTCCGGTGGCATGTTCAGGAGTTCGCGTCGCAACGTCAGGGCGCCCCGACGCTGCTGCTGCTTCACGGCACCGGCGCGGCAACCCACAGCTGGCGTGCTCTCGGACCGCGACTTGCGGAGCACTTCAGTATCATCGCGCCGGACCTGCCGGGGCATGGCTTCACGACCGGGCGAGCGAATGGCGGCTTGTCGATGACGGGCATGGCGCGGGCGGTCAGCGGGTTGATGCAGACGTTGGCGGTCGAGCCACAAATGATCGCGGGGCACTCGGCAGGCGCGGCGATCGCTGTGCGGATGACCGTCGAGGGGCTGGCGGCGCCCCAGGCTATCATCGGCCTCAGTGCGGCGTTGCTGCCGTTCCCCGGTCTGGCGGCAAAGCTGTTCCCGGTTCTGGCGCGCGCCTTGTTCGTCAACCCGATCGCGCCGCATATCTTCGCCCGCATGGCGCGTACTCCGGGTGAGACAGCACGGTTCCTCGCGCGGAGCACCGGGTCGCAGATCGATGCGGCGGGCATCGCCTGTTACGAAGCGTTGTTCGCGACGTCCGGGCAATGCGCCGGCGCGCTGACAATGATGGCCGAGTGGGATCTGGCCGCGTTGGAACGAAAACTCGCGCAACTCGCGACGCCGCTATTGTTGATCCACGGCGAAAACGATGCCGCGATCCCGATCGCCAATGCGCGCCAGGCCGCCGCGATCGTGAGCGATGGCCGGCTGACGGCTCTGCCCGGGCTCGGCCACCTCGCGCATGAGGAACAACCGGATCAGGTCGCGGCGCTGATCGAGTCATTCTGGAGTAAGCGACGATGAACGACCATATCTTCGGGATGCTCGATATGGGGCTCGTCGGGGTTGCCGTGCTCGGGCTCGCCATCTGGCAGCTTGTCTCGATCCACCGGGAAAGCGCGCGAGACAAAAAAGCCGCGCCGCCACCCGAAGCGCCCGAAGATTCGTGATCAGCGGCGAGTCACCAAAACGCTCTGGGCATCCGGTACGGGAGCATCGACTGGACGATCGGTGAGCGAAACCGCCCGAGCGACAGGCTCTCGTGGACCGCGCACGCATCCTCGCCGAACAGGCGCGTCGACAGTGCCGAGCGCGCGTAAAACGGCGCATCGATCCACGTCTTGAGCACGCGCGGAGAATGGCCGGCATCGGCGCGGGTCGCCCGCTTGACCAGCCAGTTGCTGCGCGGGAGCGGTGCCGGCGCGGGCTGAACCATGTCGTGCCACCGTCCCTGGCGGTCGAACTTCAGCGCGAGTTCGAATGGCGAGCCATCGCGACGACGGCCTTCGTAAAGGACGGCCACATCATTGCGCAAATGCGACCGCGCCCAATGCCATTCGTCAAAATCGGCCTCCAGCGCGCGGTCGCCGAAGTTGGAGTCGAAGTATCCGTCCCCGGTCCAGCGCACGCCGGGATGGGTCATCTCGACTTCGACGCGCGCGCGCGGTGCGACGGGGTGCCAGCGGTGATGCCCGTCGGGGTCGAGCGCAAAGGCGGTCGTACCGATCATTTCCGGGCTAACCCGCACCGTTCCGCGCACCTTGTAGGGCAAGGGTGCCGAGATTTCGGCAATATCGATGACCAAGGTATCGCCGTCCCAACGCATCGCGCTGGGCCCCACCGAAAAGCTGTCGGCATCGCGGCTGACGCGGTGGGCGGGTCGCTCGGTCATTGCCCAGGCCTTGCCGCGCGGGCCGGTCAGCGAGACGTTGATGGCGCAATGATTGTCGGGCCGCGCGCGGCCGGTGAGTTTGTAATAAGGCGAAAACACGCTGCCGATGAACCCGATGATGGTCAGGCCATAGGCGCCGTCATCGCTGGTCGCGTCGACATACCACCAGGCATAGCCATCGGCTGCGACCGCGACGTCGAAGCGCGGTCCCTGAGCAGGCAGGCGGCGGCTAAGCGGCCGGATAGCGCCGCCATCGGGACGCCCGCGCCGGGATGGGTGCTCCCGCCCGCGCAATAAAGCCCAGGGATCCGAGTCCGGCTGCCCTGGCGGCGGAAGGAGGCCGCCCACCCGTGCGAGGCCGGTCCATAAAGGGCTCCACCCGTCGACGGAAACATCGCTTCGAAATCGACCGGTGTGGTCAGCACCGCCGATGGCCCCAGATCGAGCGAAAGTCCCGCCCGCGAAACCGCTTCCAGCATCCGCAACCTGCATGTCTCGATCTCCGCTGGAGTGAAATTGGCGCTGTCCCCGACGGGCGGCGCATTGACGATAATCTGGACGCGTTCGTGCTGCTCCGGCGCGCGGGCCGTGTCGTCGCGATCCTGCGCACAGACATACACGCTCGGTGCCTGGGCGAGACGTCCTGCCGACAGCGCGGCAAATTCTGCGGGGTAATCGTCCGAGAAAAACACGTTGTGGCGAGCGAGGGGAAAGCCCTCTGCTTGGACATTGGCAGTCCAAACCATCGCGCTCAGCGAGCGGCGGGCTGGTGGCGCGGATGCCACCGCACCGCGCGTCGCCTCGCCGAACTGTCCACCAGCGATGGCGGCAGGATCGGCGTTGCAGATCACCGAATTTGCCGCGATCCGCTCCCCGCTGGCGAGTATCACACCGGCGGCGCGTCCGCGTTCGACCAAAATCTCGCGCACCGGCGCTTGGTAGCGGAAGCGCGCGCCCATCTTGCTGCCAAGCGCTTCGAGCGCGCTGGCCAGCCGGTGCATCCCGCCATCGATCAACCACACCCCGCTCGCCTCGACATGCGCGATGAGCATCAACGTGGCAGGGCATCGGAACGGCGACGACCCCGAATAGGTCGCATAGCGTCCGAACAGCTGGCGCAGGCGCGGGTCGTTGAAATACCCGCCCAACGCGCGCCACAGCGAGGAATAGGGCCGCAAATTGAACCAGTCGGCGAACCCGCGCGCGCCCATCCGCCACCCGAGCGTGAATGGGTCGGTCTTGGTATCGCGCAGGAACGGCCGGTCGAGCGCATCGAACAGCCGCTTGGCCTCGGCGCGAAAGGCGCGATAGCCGCGCGCCTCCGCCGCTCCGGCAAACGCGCCGATCGCCGCCTCGCTCGCGGTGGGGTCGGCAAACAGATCGAGCCGCGCGT
Organism: Sphingomonas antarctica; assembly: GCF_965137005.1. NCBI lineage: Bacteria > Pseudomonadati > Pseudomonadota > Alphaproteobacteria > Sphingomonadales > Sphingomonadaceae > Sphingomonas > Sphingomonas antarctica. The sequence continues at coordinate 140,769 of NZ_CBCRXM010000001.1, forward strand.
CGCCCCACGCATGGCGTGCCAGCAACGTTGCCGGCTGCATCGTCAGATAGTCGGTCAGGTCTTCGCCGCACGCGGCGAAGATGTCTTCGAACACGTCGCGCATCGTGAAGACCGTCGGGCCCCCATCGATAGCGGCGTCGTCAACGCCAATGGTCCGGAGTTTTCCGCCCGGGCTGGACAGGGCTTCCACGACGGTGACATCGCGACCGTGCGCTGCCAGCAACGCCGCGCTGGTCAATCCGCCAATCCCTGCGCCGATGATCACGACGCGCCCCTCCGTCATTCCGGCCGTCCTCCCATTGACGCTTGGCTATCATGTGTCCACGATTCTGGACACATGAATTCGTCCAGCGGAAATGATTTCGGTTTGCGCGGGCGATGGATCGCCTGGCGCAACCGATTGCTGTCGTCGCCGCGGTTTCAACGGTTTGCAGTGCGCTTTCCCCTGACCCGGCCGATCGCCCGGACACGCGCGCGCGACCTGTTCGATCTGGTTGCCGGATTTACCTATTCGCAGACACTTGCGGCCTGTGTGGCGACAGGTTTGCTAGAACGGCTTGCCGACGGTCCGCAAACGACCGAGTCGGTGGCGCGCCAGATCGATCTGCCGAGAGCGGGGGCAGAGCGGTTGTTGCGCGCCGCACGCGCGTTGGGACTGGTCGAGTCGCTCGGTGCCGCCTGGGCCTTGGGCAGCGCGGGCGCGGCGCTACTGGGCAATCGTGGCATCGCCGAAATGATCGCGCACCATCATTTGCTGTATGCCGATTTGGGCGATCCGGTGGCGCTGTTACGGCGCGGTGGCGGGGGCGGCGCCTTGTCGGGCCACTGGCGTTATGCCGAGTCGGCGGGGGAGGGCGATGGCACTGACGTCGCGGCCTATTCCGCACTTATGGCGGCGTCACAACCGCTGATCGCCCAGCAGGTATTGGACGCTTATCCGTTTCGGAAGCACCGGCGGTTGCTCGATGTCGGTGGCGGGGAGGGGGCGTTTCTAGCTGCCGTGGCGCAGCGTGCTCCAGCGCTGGAGCTTGGCCTGTTCGATCTTCCAGCGGTCGGCGCCCGCGCCTCGGCACGCTTCGACTCGGCAGGGATATCGGCACGGACACACGTGTATGGCGGCAGTTTTCTCACGGATCCGCTGCCACCGGGTTATGACGCGATCACACTGATCCGCGTGCTCCACGATCATGACGATGCACCGGCGTTGCACGTGTTGCGTGCGGTGCATGCGGCGCTGCCGCCAGGGGGCAAGCTGGTCATCGCGGAGCCGATGGCCGGAACGCCGGGGGCAAAGCGCAGCGGCGATGCCTATTTCGGCCTTTATTTGTTGGCGATGGGTTCGGGGCGACCCAGAACTCCCCGCGAGATCAAGGCGATGTTGCGCGCGGCCGGTTTTGCCAAATCCAGCCTCGTCGCGACGGCGTTGCCGCTCACGACGCGTGTAATCGTCGGTACGCGATGAGCATGTGTCCAGATCGGTTGACAATATAAAGTGTCTATCTAAAACGACACACAGGGCGCAACAATTAGGGGCGCCCCGGGGATGGCGTGTATGGATTCAGTCGCGGTCATATTGGAGGCGCCGGAGCAGCTCTCACTGCGGCCGCTGACGCTGAATCCGATGACCGCCAGCGATGTCGCCGTCGAAATCGACTGGAGCGGGATCAGCTCGGGTACCGAGAAATTACTGTGGACCGGCCGCATGCCGAGTTTTCCCGGCATGGGTTATCCGCTGGTGCCGGGATACGAATCGGTCGGCCGGATCGTTGACGCGGGCAGCGATGTTCGCGGACGGGTTGGTGAGTGGGTCTTCGTCCCGGGTGCCAGTTGCTATCGCGACGCGCGCGGCCTGTTCGGCGGCACCGCGCGCCGCGTTATCATTCCGTCGGCGAAGGCCATGCCGATCCCCGAAGCGTTGGGCCGCGACGGCATTCTGACCGCGCTTGCCGCGACCGCCTATCACGCGATTGCCGCTGGCCCGGCGCCCGAACTGATCGTCGGTTATGGCATTCTTGGCCGCCTGCTCGCGCGGATCGTGGTGGCCACGGGCGCGCCGGCGCCGACGGTGTGGGAAACCAATCCCGCGCGCCGCATGGACGCCGGTGACATGGTGCTGGCCCCCGAAGACGACCAGCGCCGCGATTACCGCGTGATTTGCGATGCCAGCGGCGCGGGCGACATTCTCGACGTCTTGATGCCGCGACTCGCCAGGGGCGGCGAGATTGTGCTCGCCGGATTTTACGATCGTCTGTCCTTCGCCTTCCCGCCCGCCTTCATGCGCGAGGCGCGTTTGCGGATCGCGGCGGAATTCACGCCGGACGATGTCGCAGCCACCACCGCGTTGATCGTCAGCGGGGCGCTGAAGCTCGACGGGCTGATCAGCCATGCGCGGCCCGCGAGCGAGGCGGCGGAGGCCTATCCGCAGGCCTTTACCGATCCGGAATGCCTAAAAATGGTCCTCGACTGGAGCGCGATATGAGTTTGCATGACCCGATATCGCTGCGCGACGAAGCGCATGAAGAACCCGATCCGGTGCACACCGGCCCGATCACCAAAGAAACGCAGATCATCGCAATTTATGGCAAGGGCGGCAGCGGCAAGTCGTTCGCCCTCGCCAATCTCAGCTACATGATGGCGCAGCAGGGCAAGCGCGTGCTGCTGATCGGTTGCGATCCCAAATCGGACACGACCAGCTTGTTGTTCGGTGGCCGCTCGACCCCCACCATCATCGAGACGAGCTCGCGCAAGAAACTCGCCGGCGAGGAAATCGGCATCGAGGATGTGTGTTTTCAACGCGACGGCGTGTTCGCGATGGAGCTGGGCGGACCCGAGGTCGGTCGCGGCTGCGGCGGACGCGGCATCATTCACGGTTTCGAGACGCTGGAGAAATTGGGCTTCCACGAATGGGGCTTCGATTACGTCCTGCTCGATTTCCTCGGCGACGTGGTCTGCGGCGGGTTCGGCCTGCCGATCGCCCGCGACATGTGCCAGAAAGTGATCGTCGTCGCATCGAACGACCTGCAATCGCTTTATGTCGCCAACAACGTCTGCAAGGCCGTCGAATATTTCCGCAAGATGGGCGGCAATGTCGGTGTCGCCGGCATGATCATCAACAAGGATGACGGCACCGGCGAGGCACAGGCTTTTGCCGAAGCCGTCGGCATTCCCGCCTTGTGCGCGATCCCCGCGAACGAGGATATTCGCAAGAAATCGGCGAATTACCAGATCATCGGCAAACCCGGTGGCCAATGGGCGAGCCTGTTCGAAGAACTGGCGGTCAACGTCGCCGAAGCGCCGCCGCTGCAACCCAAGCCGCTCGATCAGGACGGCCTGCTCGGCCTGTTCAGCGCCGACATCACCGGTGCGAATTTCGAACTGAAACCGGCGCATCAGTCGGACATGCGCGGCGTCGCCTACGTCCCCAAGCCGACCCTCGAAGTCGTGTACGACCTGGTCTGATCGGTGGAACTGGACACCCTTCCCCGCGATCGCGACCGGATCGACCTCGGTGCCCCGGGCGCAGCGGCGGGTGCCTGTTCCTCGAACGACACGATGCGCGACGCGGCGGCCAAGGCGGGCAAGTCCGAAATACTCGATCGCTACGCCGCCGATTATCCGAAGGGCCCGCACGACCAGCCGCAATCAATGTGTCCGGCATTCGGCAGCTTGCGTGTCGGCCTGCGGATGCGTCGCACCGCGACGGTCCTGTCGGGATCGGCGTGCTGCGTTTACGGCCTGACCTTCACCTCGCATTTCTACGGCGCGAAACGCAGCGTCGGCTACGTCCCGTTCAGTTCCGAAACGCTGGTCACCGGCAAGCTGTTCGAGGACATCAAGGAAGCGGTCGAAGGACTCGCCGATCCGGCACTGTACGACACGATCGTCGTGACCAATTTGTGCGTGCCGACCGCGTCTGGTGTGCCCCTGCAATTGCTGCCCGCGCAGATCAACGGCGTGCGCATCATCGGCATCGACGTGCCGGGCTTCGGTATCCCGACGCATGCCGAGGCCAAGGATGTCCTGGCCGGCGCGATGCTGTCCTATGCGCGCAAGGAGGCCGAGCAGGGCCCGGTTGCCGCGCCCAAGGAGCGCACCGACCGGCCGACGGTCACGTTGCTGGGCGAAATGTTCCCCGCCGACCCGCCGGGCATCGGACTGATGCTCGAGCCCTTGGGTCTCGCCGCCGGTCCGGTGGTTCCGACGCGCGAGTGGCGCGAGCTGTATCAGGCACTCGACTGCGCCGTCGTCGGAGCGATCCATCCATTCTACACCGCCAGCGTCCGTGAATTCGAAGCGGCTGGGCGCACCGTGGTCGGCTCGGCGCCGGTGGGGCGCGACGGCACCGCCGCCTGGCTCGATGCGATCGGCAAGGCGTGCGGTATCGCCCAGGACAAGATCGACGCGTCGAAGAACAAATTCCTCCCCGCGATCGCCGGGGCGCTCGCCGCCAAGCCGATCAAGGGCCGGATCACGGTGTCGGGCTATGAGGGTTCGGAACTGCTCGTCGCCCGGTTGTTGATCGAAAGCGGCGCGGAGGTGCCTTATGTCGGCACCGCCTGCCCGCGCACGGTGTGGTCGGATCCCGACCGCGAGTGGCTCGAGGCGCATGGCTGCCGTGTCCAATATCGCGCGAGCCTGGAGCAGGACATTGCCGCGATCGGCGAGTTCGGCCCCGACCTCGCCATCGGCACCACCCCGGTGGTCCAGCATGCCAAGCAAAAGGCGATCCCGTCGCTTTACTTCACCAATTTGATCTCGGCACGGCCGCTGATGGGGCCGGCCGGGGCGGGCAGTCTGGCGATGGTTGTCAACGCCGCGCTCGCCAATCAGCACCGCTTCGACAAGATGAAGGCGTTCTTCGAAGGCGTCGGCACCGGCCCGACCGCCGGCGTGTGGGAAAACACGCCGGTCGACCGCCCCGAATATAAAGCCAAGTTTGCCGCCAAGCGTATCGCCGCCGCCAAGGCGGAAGAGCATATCGGCACATGACGCTGATCATCGATCACGATCGCGCTGGCGGTTATTGGGGTGCGGTCTACGCCTTCACGGCGATCAAGGGGCTGCAGGTCATCATCGATGGCCCGGTCGGTTGCGAAAACCTGCCGGTCACGTCGGTGCTGCATTACACCGACGGTCTGCCGCCGCACGAATTGCCGATCGTTGTGACCGGCCTTGGCGAACAGGAGCTTGGTCGCGACGGCACCGAGGGCGCGATGCGGCGTGCCTGGTCGACGCTCGATCCCGACCTGCCGTCGGTCGTCGTCACCGGCTCGATTTCCGAGATGATCGGCGGCGGCGTGACGCCCGAGGGCACCAACATCCAACGCTTCCTGCCGCGCACGATCGACGAGGATCAGTGGCAGTCGGGCGACCGCGCCTTGACCTGGCTGTGGACGCAATTCGGGCCGAAAAAAGTGCCCGCGCTGCGGCCGCTGCGCGATGGCGAAAAGCCCAAGGTTAACATCATCGGGCCGATGTACGGCACATTCAACATGCCGTCCGACCTCGCCGAAATCCGGCGGCTGATCGAAGGCATCGGCGCCGATGTCGGCATGGTGTTCCCGCTCGGCAGCCATTTGGCCGACGTCAAGAAGCTGGCCGACGCGCGGGTCAATGTCTGCATGTACCGCGAATTCGGCCGCGGCCTGTGCGAGGCGCTGGAGCGGCCTTATGTGCAGGCGCCGATCGGTCTCGAATCGACGACGCTGTTCCTGCGCAAGCTGGGCGAATTGACCGGGCTCGACCCCGAACCGTTCATCGAACGCGAGAAACACACCACGATCAAGCCGCTCTGGGATTTGTGGCGGTCGGTGACGCAGGATTTCTTCGGCACGGCGAGCTTCGGCATCGTCGCCACCGAAACCTATGCGCGCGGTATCCGCAATTTCCTCGAAAACGACATGGGCTTGCCCTGCAACTTCGCGTTCCAGCGATCGGCGGGGATCAAACCCGATAATATCGCGGTGCGCGACGCGATCCGCGACAATCCGCCTTTGGTCCTGTTCGGCAGCTTCAACGAGCGGATGTACATGGCCGAAGCCGGCGGCCGGGGCGTCTATATCCCGGCCAGCTTCCCCGGTGCGGTGATCCGTCGTCATACCGGCACGCCGTTCATGGGCTATGCCGGTGCGACGTATCTGGTGCAGGAAGTGTGCAACGCGTTGTTCGACGCGCTCTTCCACATCCTCCCGCTGGCCAGTCAGCTCGACAAGGCCGAGGCGACCCCGGCGCGGATCGACCGTCAGCTGCTTTGGGAAGATGACGCCAAGTCCGAACTCGACGCGGTCGTCGAGCGCGAGCCGGTCCTCGTTCGCATCTCGGTCGCCAAGCGCATCCGCGACGCCGCCGAAAGCGCCGCGCGCCGAGCCGGCGAACCATCCATCTCCGCCGAGCGCCTGGCGCTGGCGATCACCGAAAGCCGCGGACAATGACCGCTGGCATGCTTTACCGTCCGCAGGCGCTTCACAGCGCGCGGACTCACCAGATCTACGCGGGCAATACGCCCACGCGGATGCCGCCGGGGAGCGCGCTGCACGCTCCTTTCCTCGTCGGGAACAAAGGAGACGTGACGTGAACGAAGTACGAGAGAGAGATGAGAGGATGGGGCCGGGAAGTTATCTGACCCCCGAAGAGGCGAAAGAATTCCACAAGATCTTCATGACCAGCTTCATTATTTTCACGCTGGTTGCGGTCGGTGCCCACGTCCTGGTGTGGATGTGGCGTCCCTGGCTCTGATCTGAGCGGATAAAATACTTTAGTTGTTAAAGGGAAGGATCCACCATGTGGAGAATTTGGCTCATATTTGACCCGCGGCGCGCACTCGTCGCGTTGTTCATATTCCTGTTTGTGCTGGCACTGCTGATTCACTTCATCCTGCTGAGCACGGACAAGTTCAACTGGCTCGACGGTCCGCGGACTGCGCCTCATGCGGCCGTGACCACGACCACGCCTTCGCCATAGATTTAGCGAGGGGCATGACGTTGCGAGTGGGTGTGGCTCGATCCGTGTGACGGGTCCGCCCACTCCAGGGTCACATAAATTACTGAAATACGGACTGCCGGTGACGGCAGCCGGGAGGGTGACATGGCGCTGCTAAGCTTCGAACGAAAATATCGGGTCAGGGGGGGTACTCTGATCGGCGGTGACCTGTTCGATTTCTGGTTCGGTCCGTTTTATGTCGGCTTTTTCGGCGTCACCACGGCAATCTCCGCCGCGCTGGGTACAGCGCTCATCTTCTATGCCGCCTCGCTGGGGCATACTTGGAATCCTTGGCTGATCAGCATCGCGCCGCCGGACCTCAGCTATGGTCTGAGCCTCGCGCCGCTGCGTGACGGTGGCTTCTGGCAGATCATCACGATCTGCGCGATCGTCGCGTTCACCTCCTGGGCGTTGCGCGAGGTCGAAATCTGCCGAAAGCTGGGCATGGGGTATCACATCCCGTTCGCTTACGGCTTTGCGATTTTCGCCTATGTCAGCCTCGAGGTCATCCGGCCCTGGCTGCTTGGCGCGTGGGGCTTTGGCTTCCCTTACGGGATTTTCAGCCATTTGGATTGGGTGTCGAACACCGGCTACCAATACCTCCACTTCCACTACAATCCCGCGCACATGATCGCCGTGAGCTTTTTCTTCGTCACGGGGGGCGCGCTCGCCTTCCACGGCGCGCTGGTCCTGTCGGCGGTCAATCCGGCCCCCGGCGAAGCGGTCAAGACGCCCGAATATGAAGACGCCTTCTTCCGCGACACGATCGGTTATTCGATCGGCACGCTGGGCATTCACCGCCTGGGCCTGTTCCTCGCGTTGTCGGCGGGCTTCTGGAGTGCCGTCTGCATCATCATTTCCGGGCCGCTATGGACACGCGGCTGGCCCGAATGGTGGACGTGGTGGCTCAATCTGCCGATCTGGTCTTGAGGGGGAGATAGGCAATGGTGCGCTATCAGAACATGTTCACCCAAATTCAGTTGCGCGGCCCGCTCGAGGCTGGCCCGCGACTGCCCGCGAGCAGCTTCGACCGCGTTGGCGGGGGCGGCTATAATTACTGGCTCGGCAAGCTGGGCGCCGCCCAGATCGGCCCGATCTATCTCGGCAAGCTCGGCATCGCCTCATTGGTGTGCGCGTTCCTGAGCTTCGAGATCATCGGGCTGAACATGTTCGCCAGCGTCAACTGGAACCCGATCCAGTTCGTCCGCCAATTGCCATGGCTCGCGCTCGAGCCGCCGGGCCCGCAATGGGGCTTCACTCTGTTCGTGCCCTTGGCTCAGGGCGGCTGGTGGCAATTCGCCGGCTTCTTCATGTCGAGCGCGCTGATCCTGTGGTGGGTCCGCACGTTCCTGCGCGCCAAAGCACTGGGGATGGGCACGCACGTCGCCTGGGCATTCGGGGCGGGCATCTCGCTGATCCTGACCCTGGGCTTCGTCCGTCCGCTGCTGATGGGCAGCTGGGCCGAAGCGGTGCCGTTCGGCATCTTCCCGCATCTCGATTGGACCGCGGCTTTCTCGATCCGTTACGGCAATCTGTTCTACAACCCGTTCCACTGCCTTTCGATCGCGTTCCTGTACGGATCGACATTGCTGTTCGCGATGCACGGCGCGACGATCCTCGCGGTCGGCCGTTATGGCGGTGAGCGCGAGATCGAACAGATCACTGATCGCGGCACCGCCGCCGAGCGCGCGGCCTTGTTCTGGCGCTGGACGATGGGCTTCAACGCGACGATGGAATCGATCCACCGCTGGGCCTGGTGGTTCGCGGTGCTGACCCCGCTGACCGGCGCGATCGGCATCCTGCTGACGGGAACGGTCGTCGACAATTGGTATCTGTGGGCGGTCCAGCATCATTATGCGCCGAGCTATCCGACCACCGGGGTGATCGATCCCGCAACTCTTCCGGGAGCACCGCAATGAGGGGCACTTTCATCAGAGGCATCGTATTAGTCGGTGCGCTGGCCGGCACGTTGTTGATCAGCGGTTGCGAGATCGGCCCCAAGCGCAGCCAGCAAACCGGATATCGCGGTGCCGGCCTGCAACAGGTCGTCGACGTGAAGCATCAGGCGAAGGCGGCGGTGATCCCCGCCGCGCCATATCCGTTGCCCGCCGACGGCGGTCCGACCGCCGCGCAAACCTATAAGAACGTCAAGGTTCTGGGCGACGTCAGCACCGAACGCTTCAACCATCTGATGGCCGAGATTTCACAGTGGGTCGCGCCGCCCGAACAGGGCTGCAACTACTGCCATAATCCCGAAAACATGGCGTCCGACGAAAAATATACCAAAGTCGTCGCGCGTCGCATGATTCAGATGACGCAGAACATCAATTCGCGCTGGTCGACCCACGTTCAACAGACCGGCGTGACCTGTTACACCTGCCATCGCGGCAATGCGGTGCCGACTTACAAATGGGCATTGTCCGAAGGCACGCCCGAGGCGAACACCATTCGCGGCAACAAGCGTGGCCAGAATACGCCGGACGCCAATGTCGGCTACGCCTCGCTGCCCTATGATCCCTTCGCGCAATATCTGAACGGCAACGCCGCCATTCGCGTCGTGGGCAACAACGCCTTCCCGACGGGCAAGGGGCCGTCGGTCAAGGATGCCGAATCGTCCTATGGGCTGATGATGCACATCAGCACGTCGCTGGGTGTGTCGTGCGTCTATTGCCACAATTCGCAGTCGTTCCGCTCCTGGAACCTCAGCCGGCCACAGCGCGCGACGGCTTATTACGGCATCCGCATGGTCCGGGACATCAACGAGCAATATATCAGCTCGCTGCAATCGGTCTTCCCGCCCATCCGCAAGGGACCGCATGGCGATCCGTACAAGGTCAATTGCATGACCTGCCACCAGGGCTTGTCCAAGCCGCTGGGCGGGGTCAGCATGATTGCCCAGGCGCCGGCACTGAAAGGGACGAAGGCCCCGGCGGCGCCGACGGCGGGCAGCAAGGATGCGGTCCCCGCCGCGTTCAATGCGCCGGTGGCGATGACAGCCAAGACCAAGTGAAACGGTTCCGCGCCGCCATGACCGGCGGCGCGGACCTTCGCGCCTCAGTGCGCGGGACGACCGGGCGATGATCGACAGCCATCCGCTGCGCGCGGCGCTGTCGGAGGAAATGCATCTTCGGCGGTTGCCGCGCTTTTCGGCCCCGTGCCGGTTGGTGCAGATCGTGTCGCTGCTCGGGGAGGGTGACGAAGCCCGCGCGCGCGATCACATCCACGCACTGGCGGCCACCGCGCGCGTCGTCGTGCCGCTGTCCAGTCGCTACGGCGTCCTCGAATTCGACGACATCACCCTGGTGTGGGAACGGCATACCGAATTCACGACCTACACCTTGCTGCGGCCCGGCGCGTTCGACACGCCGTTCGATCCCGCGCGGTTCGATCCGGTGCTGGACCGCATCTATGACGGCATGCCCGGCGCGATCATCCGCGCGACGCAGATCGCGGTCGCCAAGGGCGATCCTGAGGATCCGACGCCGGAGTTCCGCGAAAAATGGTTCGACGTCGATGCGATGATCGTGTGCGACGTCGCCGACGATGCCGCACGGGTGGCGTCCGATTTCCGGCTGCAGTCCGACGGCTACGGCCGGTTGATGGTGCTCGATCGCGACCTGCGCGGGGACGAACCGGCGCATCTGATCCTGCGCCTTCAGGAACTCGGCAATTACCGCAACATGGCGCTGCTCGGCCTGCCGCTCGCGCAACGCCTGACGCCCGTGGTGACCCAGCTCGAAGCGCGGCTGGCCGAGCTGACCCATGCGGTGTCGGAGCGCACGTCGGAGGACGACCAGCTGCTCGACGAATTGACCTATTTGTCCGCGGAACTGGCACGGCTGGTGGCGGAGACGCGTTACCGGATGAGCGCCACGCGGGCTTACGCGCAATTGAGCGCCGAACGCCTCGCCAGCCTGCATGTCGCGCGTGTCCGCGGGCACCAGACGCTCGCCGACTTTACCGAGCGGCGCCTGATGCCCGCCGTGCGAACCTGCGACTCCTTCTCCGCGCGCCTCGAGGATTTGTCGCAGCGCGCGGCGTGGACCAGCGAGTTGTTGCGCACCCGCATCGACATCGCCCTCGCCAAACAGAATCGCGACCTGCTGACATCGATGGACCGGCGCACCGATCTGCAACTGCGCCTGCAACAAACCGTCGAAGGTTTGTCGGTCGTGGCGATCAGCTATTATCTGGTGGCGTTGATCGGCTACCTGTCCGGCGCGCTGCCCGGTGTGCGGCACGATTGGGTGATGGCGGCGGCGGTGCCGGTGGTGTTGCTGATCGTGACCGTATCGCTCATTCGTTTGCGGCGGCGGTTGCACGACTAGTCACTTCTTCACGATGTGACCGCATCAGCAATCGGCCCGGTCGCCGTGCGTCGCCGCCGCACGGAACCCGCGGCGCGCAAAGCGGTTGAGCGTCAATGCTGGCACGCCTGTTTCCACCGCGCATGACGCAATGGCTCGGACCATTGGTGATCGCGGCATTGGGGGCATTGCTGATCGCCACGATCGTGGTCGTCAGCGGGATCGTCGATCTGTCGGCGGCCAAGCCGCACCCCGAAGGCTGGGCGCGGTTCCTGCATTTCACGTTCGACCGATCGACCGCGTTTCACGCCGGACCACCGCCTCCCGGCGATCTCGACTCGCCGATCCGCGTCGCCGCCGGTGCCGCCTATTACGGACAGGTTTGCGCGCGCTGTCATGGCGGGCCGGGCTTCGGTCAAAATCCCGTCGTCCTGTCGATGCACCCCCGGCCGCAATATCTCGCCACCGACTTGCCGATCGCGAGTTTCTCGTCGCGTCAGCTGTTTCGCGTCGTCAAGGCCGGTGTGAAGTACAGCGCGATGCCGTCCTGGCCCGCCGACCGCCGCGACGACGAGATCTGGCAGCTCGTCGCATTCCTGCGCGCGCTGCCAAAGATGTCGCCGGACGCGTTCCGCCAGCTTGCCGTGGTTTCGCCAGGCCAGGCTGAGGCTGCCGTGCCGTTCGGGAACACCGTCGCGCCGCGAACATATGCCCTGCGCAACGATCACGAGCAGCCGGTCGCCGTTTATAAATATGCGACACCCGCGTTCGGCTTTTCGGGATACGCGTTGAGCGCCAATCCCGTCGCAACGTGCGCGCAGTGCCACGGCGTCAACGGCACGGGCGGCGGTGCGTTTCCAAACCTGACCATCCAGACCGGCGATTATCTGGCGCGAACGCTGGCCGCCTATGCCGAGGGTCGCCGGCGCAGCGGGTTCATGCAGATGGTGGCGACCGAATTGTCGCCGGCGCAGATCACCGCCCTCGCACAATATTATGCCTCGTTGCCGCGTCGTTCGAGTAAAGCCGGCGCGCCTGCGCCACTGCTCGGGCAACAGATCGCCTTGCAGGGTGTGCCTGCGGCGGGGTTGGCGCCGTGCGCCTCGTGTCATGGCGTGACCCGCTCGGCGGTCAAGGCGTTTCCGCTGCTCGAGGGGCAGCAGCCATGGTACCTGGCCAATCAAATGCGCGTATTCCGTAGCGGCGGTCGCGGATCGATCGTCGGCGACAAGCTCAAGGATCCGATGGTGGCGATCGCCAAGAAGCTCAGTGATGGCCAAATCGAAGCGGTCGCGGCCTATTATGCCGCGCAACCGCCCGCGACGGTGCAGAGTTTCGCCGCCGTCGAGCCGAAACGCTAGCGTTGGCCGAAGCAAAAGACACCGCCGAGGATCGCCCCGCAGACCTCGAACCGCGCGAGCGCGTGGCGGTCGAAAAGCGCAAGTCGCCCAGCGCGCGTGTGGTCCACGAGGTCATCCGGCAGGAAGGGGTAGACGAACTCGAACGCCCGACATCGTCCCTCCTGTGGTCGGGCGCCGCGGCCGGCGTGGTCATCTGGCTGTCGGTCATCACGCAAGCCGCCCTGATGCTGAAATTACCGGAGTCCCCTTGGTCCCCGGCAATCATTTCGTTCGGCTACAGCGTCGGATTCGTCGTCGTCATTCTCGGCCGAATGCAGCTGTTCACCGAAAGCACGATCGTCGCCGTCCTGCCATTGGCAACCGCGCCGAGCTGGGCAAGTCTTGGGCGAACGCTGCGGTTATGGGCTCTGGTATTCGGCGCGAATGTCGCCGGGACGTTCGCGGTCGCGCTGCTGATACCGCATGGCGAGATCGTGACTCCGCAGATGCTGGCGGCGATGATCGAAGTTGCACGGCATGGCACCGAAGGCTCAGCGCGCGAAGTGTTTGCGCGCGGCATTCCGGCCGGGTTCGTTCTCGCGACGATCGCCTGGTTGCTGCCGAATGCCCGTGGGCAGCAATTGTGGGTGGTGACGCTGCTGACTTACGTCATCGCAATTGCCGGGTTCAGCCATGTCGTCGCGGGATCGGCCGAGGCATGGTTGCTGGCGACGACCGGCAATACCAGCTTTGTAGCAGCCGTGTTCGGATTCATTCTGCCCGCGCTGGCCGGCAACATCATCGGCGGCAGCGGCTTGTTCGCCGCCTTGGCTCACGCTCAGGTCAGGTCGGAATTGTAGCTCCGGACTACGCGGCCAGTTCCTGTCGCGCCAAGGCGCATTGCGACCAGATCTCGCTGATCGCCTCGACCAGCCGGTCGATGTCGCCATCGGTGTGGACGGGCGATGGCGTGATCCGCAACCGCTCGGTCCCCTTGGGCACGGTCGGGTAATTGATCGGCTGAACATAGATGCCGTGATTGTCCATCAACCAGTCGCTGATCATCTTCGCGTGATGCGCGTCGCCGACCATCACCGGGATGATATGGCTGGGATTGTTGAGGTGCGGAATACCCAGTGCATCGAGCCGTTGCCGCACGATCTTCACGCGATTCTGGTGACGCACGCGTTCGATCTGGCTTTCTTTCAAATGCCGGATCGACGCCGTCGCGCCGGCGGCAACCGCCGGCGGGAGGGCCGTTGAAAAGATGAAACCACTCGCGAAGCTGCGGACGAAGTCGCACAGATTCTTCGACGCCGTAATATACCCACCCATGACGCCGAACGCCTTCCCCAGCGTCCCTTCGATCACGTCGATCCGGTCCATCAGGCCCAATTCTTCGGCCACACCGCCGCCGCGCGGGCCATACAGCCCGACCGCATGGACTTCGTCGATATAGGTCAGCGCGCCGTGCTTTTCGCACACGTCGAGAATCTCGGCGATCGGCGCGATGTCGCCGTCCATCGAGTAGACGCTTTCGAATGCGACCAGTTTCGCGCGGCCCGGCGCGACCTGCGACAGCAATTCATCGAGATGCGCGACATCGTTATGCCGCCAGCGGTGGCATTCGGCGCGGCTGTGACGAATGCCTTCGATCATCGAGGCGTGGTTGAGCGCGTCGGACAGCACGACGCAATCGGGCAGGCGCGAGGCGAGGGTGGAGAGCGCCGCCCAGTTCGACACATAGCCAGAGGTGAAGATCAGCGCCGCTTCCTTGCCGTGGAGGTCGGCGAGTTCGGCTTCGAGCAGGACATGCTGGTGATTGGTGCCCGAAATGTTGCGCGTGCCGCCCGCGCCCGCGCCGCAGCGATCGAGCGCTTCATGCATCGCGTCGAGCACCTTGGGATGCTGGCCCATGCCGAGATAGTCGTTCGAACACCATACGGTGACGTCCTGAACCTGGCCTTCCGCCGTCCAGCGCTTGGCGCGCGGGAAGCTGCCGGCCTGGCGCTCGAGCTCGGCGAAGACGCGGTAATTGCCCGCTTCACGGAGTCCGTCGAGCTGCTCAGAGAACACCAACTCGTAATTCATTACGCTCTCCCCACCACTCATTCGTACTTGGCGGGCTCTGCCGCCGTCTTGTCATTGATTGCCCAGCGAAACATCTTAGCATCCCGCAGCGGGAGAACCAGAAATAAATGCTCGACGACGCCTAAAACTGCGAGTCCGGCGATCAGCGTCGCACTTGCCGCCGCGCCGCTGCCCGCGGGGGCCGCTTCCGCGGCCAGCCACGCCCATACGGCAAGCCCGCTGCCGACCACGATCGACACCGGAAATAGCGGATTCATTCGCGCAACACGGAAATAGCTTTTGAGATAAGCGAGGTGTTCGGGAAACACTTCGTCGCTCAAATTGGGGACGCCCAGATACAGGTTGAACTTCGCCGACAACCGCAACACGAACAACAGCAGGAATGTCAGCGGTGCAGCTTGATTGGGCTGGTTCCAAGTGATTGCGAACAGCACACATGCCGTTGCGGCAATGGCCAATTCGTGATGGATCACCGTGGCCGTCGCCGCTTTGAAACGCGGCCAGCCGGTCGCGCCGACGGGACAAGGCTCTTTGCTGCCACCCGCCACGATCCCCATGAGGAAGCTCATTTCATGCCAGCCCCAGATCAGGATGGCGGCACCGAACCCGACATAGGCACCGCTCGCACTCCGGTCGTCGGCATAGAACCACACCGCGATTGTCGCCGCGATCGCGATGACCCCGCACACCGCCAAGCTGTTCTTGAACGTGTGGCGCGGGCGGCTGTCCAGCCACACCACCGCGGCGGTCCCGATGAACCACATCAACAAGGCAAACAGAAGCGGCGGAAGACTCACCAGGCCGGGACCATCCGCACCGTTGCGGGGGCTTCGTTATGCTTGACCGGAGTCAGATAGAGGCGAACGAAGTTGATCGCCGCGGCGCCGATCAGGCCGATCCGCTTGATCCCGCCAAGGACGCCACCTTGTTTGGCCGCCGCGTCGATGCCGCCCGCGATCCGCCGCATCCGCTCCAGTCCGCGCGCGAAGCGGGGACTGTCGGTATCGAGCACCACCGGAAAAACCTGGCGGGTGATTTCCGAGCAGATCGTGAAGACGCGCTGGTCGTAATCGGTCGGGTCGATGCCCAATGCCTGATGAAATGCGGGGCGGTTATGATCGCGCACATACATCGTCGCATAGACCGCGACGAGGAAGAACCGGATCCACAATTTGTTGACGCCCGACAGCAATTTCGGGTCGGTCCGCATCAGGATCGCGAACGCGTCGCCGTGGCGGAATTCGTCATTGCACCACAATTCGAACCAGTTGAAAATCGGGTGGAACCGCAGCTCAGGATGCCGCGCGAGATGGCGGAAGATGGTGATGTAGCGCGCGTAACCGATCTTCTCACTGAGATAGGTGGCGTAAAAGATGAATTTCGGACGGAAATACGTGTATTTCTTGGTCCGCGTGAGAAAGCCGAGATCGATGCCGATACCGGCGTCCTTCAGCGTGTCGTTGATGAAACCGGCATGACGGCTCTCGTCGCGGCTCATCAGTTTGAAAAGCTGTTTGATGTCGGGATTGGTCACCCGCTTGGCGATTTCGGCATACAGGATGCAGCCCGAAAATTCCGCCGTGAGCGAGCTGACGAGGAAATCGGTAAACTCTTCGCGCAATCCGTCGGGCAGGCTTTCGATGACGCCGTCAAATGCTTCGGTCCGCTTGAAGTGCAGCTTGTTCGGATCGCTCGCCATTTCGGCGATCAGCGCGTCCCATTCGCCGCGCACCGGCAACACGTCGATGCGGTCCATCGCGGCGAAATCGGTGGTGTAGAAGCGGGGCGACAAAACCGTGTCTTCGCGCGCAATGGCCATGGTTTCGCTGTCGGGCGCGGCCTTGATCGGGGTAATCGCATTCATATCGTCGTCCGATCGGTGAAGCTGACTTCGTAAAGCTCGGTCATCTCGAAATGCCCGGCGAGCTTGGTCCACAGGCGCTCGAGTGCGCCGGCGCGTTCGACTGTGGCGATACGGTCGATCACGCGGCTTTCACCAAAGCCGACTCGGATCGGCGCGCCGTGGACACGAACCCGGTCGCCGGGGCCGACGACCACGCCGTTCGCCAACTCGACATGCGCGCACAGATTTTCGTCGCTGCACTCGATTTCGACCCGGCAAGGCGTGTCGAAAGACGTGCGGCGCAAGGCGATCATGCGGCGGGCTTTGTTGCGGGCAACAAAGCGGCGAATGCGGCGCGGTTGGTCGTGCCGAAGGCGGTCAGTTCGATCGAGCGGCCAGTGGCGCTATCGGTCAGCGACAATTCGCCGTCCTGCCACAGGGTCAGGTTGAACGGCGGCGTGTCGCCGATGCCGTGTGCGCGCCGTTCGCGGGCGAGGCCGCGCATCACGCCGCGGATAAAGCCGGTCTTTTCGCCGGCATGGATGATCGCGGCGTTCTGACCGGTGCGAACATCGTCGATCACCACGGCCCCATCGGCCCGATCGAGAAAGCGCAGGTCGCGCGATGCCACCGGCGCGATATGCGCCTCGGTCCGCATCGCGGCGGGCGAGGCGGCGGGCGGGATATGCGCAATGCGAACGATGATCGTTGCGGTCAGCGCGAACAGGAACAGCGCCAGTGCCAAGTACAATGTGCCCTTTGGCAGCATGTCGGCATGGCTGTGGGTCGCGCTCATGCTGCAGCAGCTTCCGCGAAGGCCGGCACGGCGTGGGCATGCGTTTCGGGCGCAGTGACGCGTCCACCCGGGTTCATAGCGAGACACGCCTGAGCGATCATCGTCGCGACATGCTCCGCTTGTGGCAAGGCGCGCAGCATCGGCTGTGGCTTGACCAGTTTCCACGCGCGGGCATGCGGCCAAAGTGCCAGGTAACCGAGCTTGGGCGTACCGGTGATAACCAGCGGCAGATCGCCCGAGCCATCGGCGCGCGCCGCGAGATCGACCGACCCGATCATGCCGAGCGGCAGGTTAATACATTTGGGCACGGCAATGCCGATCCGCAGCACGATCCGGCGGTTGGTGAGCGTGTAGATCGTCGTCCGCGCCGAACCCCAGGCGAGCAATTGGAGCAGCCCGACACCGACGATGCCGAGCATCGCCGTCATCGCCACACCGACCAGGTCACCCGGCGATTTGACGCCTGTCACCAGCGCGCTGCCGATCGCCCAAGCGACGAGGACCGCGAAATAACCGGTGATCGCCCGGGTATGAAATGCGGTGCGGGCCAGCACGCGCCGATCCGGTGAACCCTGCCACACGATGTGCTCCCCCGGCGGGAGCATGCCCGGCAGGCCAGGAATCGGCTCAACTTCATATTCGGTCACAGAATCGGCTCCTGACGATCGGGCGTAGCGTAGAGATAGCCACCACCGAAATAGGCCTGAACACGTTCTTCTTCATAGAGCGTAATCTGGTCGATGGCACCCAAGCGCGGGACACCGGCAAACTGGCTCGCGCGGAGCGCATCGATCGTGATCTGCCGCTTCCGCCGGTCGACCTTCGCCATCATGATCGGGGCCAGCGCCGGTCCGCCCTCGCTGGCGAACTGGATATACCGGACCAGCCGGTCGGCCTTGTCGATCCACAAATCGGTCACCGTTCCGGCGACTTCGCCATCGGCACCGATCAGCGGCCAGCCGGTCACGCCCGCATCTTCGCGCGCGATGCTGTAATCGGGTGCGCTGCTGAGCGGCACGATCCGGGGATGGCCGTCCATATCGAGATCGGCATGCTTGGCGCGTTCGGCCCAGGCAGCCGGTCCGATGCCGTCGGTGAACGGATCGCCGGTCGGGACGTACGGCGAACCTGATGACCGCTCCATCCGCCGGGCGGCGATATCGACCGGCTCGCGACCCTTGGTCGGGGTGCTGACCATACCGCGGTCGAACGGCAGGCGGAACGACTTGCTCGCGCTCGTGTGCATCGGGCCACCCGCGGTTTCGACGCGGCCGGACACTTCATCCTCCAGCGGATAGCCCTCACGCCGGTCTTCGCGGCGGAGGTAAAACACCAAGCCGATGAAGAACAGGACGAACGCCCAAAATACGAGGAGGGCGACATCGATACTGGGTGTAAGTTGCGGATGCATCATACTGCCTTTCAAGCCGGGAATTCACTGAGGCCGAAGCGGGTGGTTAGGGTGGTTTGCGACGTGCCGCTGACCAGCGGGCCGAGCGCGACGAGCATGCCGAACAACAGGCAGATCTCGATACAATAGACCGCAACATATCCGGTCACCGGGCCAGCCAGAGTTGGACCCAGGCGGTTGTCGATCGCCGCCGCCGAAATCGCATCGCGGGCGAATGCGCCGACGGCAATCGCCAGCCCGGCGGCGGTCGCCTGGACCGCGCCCCATGCGCCGAGAGCGAGACCGTTGCGACCGCCGCCTGCGTCGGTATCGGCGATCGCCATCGCCGCGGTCAGCGTGCCGACCGAGAACAATCCGCCGCCCAAGCCGATAAATGTTGCGCCGGCTGCAAGCAGGAGCACCGAATGGAGCGGCCCGGCAAAGATCACCGACAGAAACGCGGCGACGCCGATCACGCCGCCATAGCCCGCCAGTCGATGCGGATCGGTCCCTTGGCCGAGATGGCGCGCGGCATAGGCGAATCCCGCCAGCATCCCGACCGCCCACAAGGCGGTGAGCGACGTGGTCGACCCGACCGACAGACCGAGGATCTGACCGCCATAAGGCTCGAGCAAAACGTCCTGCATGCTGAAGGCGGCGGCACCAAGGCCGACCGAAACGAGCAGCCGCATCGTCTTTGGCCGGGCGATGAAGACCGCCCAGATTTCGCGGAACGGCAGCGCCGGAATTGCGCTCTGCGTCGCCGACCGGTTGCGCGCTTCCTGCTTCCACAAGGCGATCACGTTGAGAACCATGGTCAGCACCGCCGCGCCCTGAACGATCTGAACGAGTTTCGTGGGGGTGAAGTCGGCCAGCAAACGACCGATCACGATCGCGCTGACCATCGTCCCGATCAGCAGCATGACGTAAAGCAAGGCGACAACCCGCGGTCGCGCGTCTTCGGGTGCCAAATCGGTGGCGAGGGCGAGCCCCGCCGTCTGCGTCGTGTGCATCCCCGCACCGACGAGCAGGAACGCGAGCCCGGCACCAATTTGTCCGACTACCGCGGGACCTTTGCCGCCGCCGGTCATCACCAGCAACGCGAACGGCAACAAAGCCAGCCCGCCAAACTGCATCAAGGTGCCGAACCAGATATACGGCACACGCTTCCAGCCGAGCAGCGACTGATGCGTGTCAGAGCGAAAGCCGATCAGCGCGCGCAACGGCGCGAACAGCAGCGGCAGCGAGACCATGATCGCGACGACCGACGCCGACATCCCCAGTTCGACGATCATCACGCGATTAAGCGTGCCCGTCAGCAGGACTGCGGCCATGCCGACCGAAACCTGAAAAAGCGACAATCGCAGAAGGCGGCGAAGCGGCAGTTCCTTCGTCGCGGCATCCGCGAACGGCAGGAAGCGCGCGCCGAGACGGTTCCAGAATGCGCCGGTCTTGAGCGAGGCGATACGAGTCATTTCCGCAGCGCCATCGGGCGCGATCTGCGGCGCCAGTGAACTCTTCAGGGCAGCGAGATGGCTCATCCCGGCATGATCTCCAAGGCGTGGCTGGTGTAGAAACTGGCGGAAATGCGACGGTCGCGGCCGATGCGCGCCTGGGGCATTGCGGTGTTGATCAGCGCGCGCAGCCGGGTGTCGCGCACCGGGCGGATCGCAGGCGAGCGGTCGCTGCGTGGAAACAACCGGCCCATGCCGAGCATCGCGCTGAGCAACACGGTTTGCGGGGCAAAGGTAAAGACGATCGAGCCGCGTGTGCGCCGCGCCAGCTGTTGCAACACGTTGACGATGTCGGCGGCCTGATAATGGATCAGCGAGTCCATCGCGACAACGTGATCGAAGCTGCCCAGCGCCGGATCGAGCATGTCGCCGACGCGCCAATCGATGGCGGCCGCGGCAGGCGCCCGGTCCTGGGCAATCTTCACGAGGCTGCCCGCGACGTCGATTGCCACGACTTCGGCCCCGCGCGCGGCCGCTTCCACCGCCAGCGCACCCGTACCGCAGCCCGCGTCAAGCAAGCGCAAGCCACGCATGTCCGCCGGCAGCCAACCGAGCAGCGTGTCGCGCATCTCGCTGCGTCCGGCGCGAACCGTCGCGCGAATACCGCTGACCGGCGCGTCCGACGTCAGCTGCTCCCACGCCTTTGCCGCGGTGCGGTCGAAATAGGTTTCGAGATTGCCGCGAAACCGGTCGTACGTCGCCGTCGTCATCTCATTCGAACCCCAGGAATTCGAAGATATCGCGATCCTTCATCGGGTTTGCGTCGAGCGGTTCGCAACCGGCCCACATGGTCGCGGCGAGGCGTTTATACTCGTCACACGCGGCGGCGACCTCGGGGGTCTGTTCCATTTCGAACAGGGTGCATTTTTTGAGGCGGCTGCGGCGGATCGCGTCGAGATCGGGGAAATGCGCGAGGGTCTTGAGGCCAGTCGCTTCGTTGAAGCGGTCGATCTCGTCGGTTGCGGCTGACCGGTTGGCGATGACGCCCGCCATGCGCACGTCGTAATTCTTCGACTTGGCCTTGATCGCCGCGACGATGCGATTCATTGCGAAGATGCTGTCGAAATCGTTGGAGGCGACGACCACCGCGCGCTCGGCATGCTGCAACGGTGCTGCAAACCCGCCGCACACGACGTCGCCGAGAACGTCGAACAGGACGACATCGGTTTCTTCCAGCAGATGGTGCTGTTTGAGCAGTTTGACCGTCTGCCCGACGACATAGCCGCCGCATCCAGTGCCCGCCGGGGGGCCGCCGGCTTCGACGCACATCACGCCGTTATAGCCTTCGAACATGTAATCCTCGGGTCGCAATTCCTCGGCGTGGAAATTCACCGTTTCGAGGATGTCGATCACCGTCGGCATCAGTTTTTTGGTCAGCGTGAACGTGCTGTCATGCTTTGGGTCGCAGCCGATCTGCAGCACGCGCTTGCCGAGCAGGGAGAACGCTGCCGAAAGGTTCGACGAGGTGGTCGACTTGCCGATGCCGCCCTTGCCATAGACGGCGAATACCTTCGCATTGCCGATGCGGTCGCTGGGGTCGAGCGCAACCTGGACGCTGCCGTCGCCGTCGAGGCCAATCTGGTCGCGAACGCGTGTGGGGGGATCGAGTAATGCCATGATCTTGTTCCTTATGCCGCAACCGCAACGACACCCTCGAGACGATCCTCGAGTTCATCGCTGGCGGCATGGAGTGCGGCGAGCGTCGCCGCGTCGGGTTGCCAATAATTCCGGTCGGATGCTTCGATCAGGCGGTTGGCGACACGCGCCGCCGCCTTGGGGTTAAGCGCCGCGATCCGTTCGCGCATCGCGGCGTCGAGCACATAGGTCTCGCCGATCCGCTGATAGACCCACGGATCGACCTCGCCCGTCGTCGCCGACCAACCCATGGTGGTGGTGACGCTGCCTTCGATTTGGCGGACGCCCTCATAGCCGTGGCGCAGCAAGCTTTCGGTCCACACCGGGTTGAGAATGCGGGTGCGGGTTTCGAGCGCGACCTGTTCCTGCAGCGAGCGAACCTTGCCCGCACCTTGTGTCTGGTCGCCGATATAGACCGGCGCAGTTTGGCCACCCTTGGCGCGAGTCACGGCGCGGCTGATCCCGCCGAGCGTATCGACATATTGATCGATACTGGTGATGCCGAGCTCAACGCTTTCGAGATTTTGATAGGCGCAATCGACGGTCTTCAGCGCCGCTGCGAGGACCGCCGCCTGACGAACCGGTGCGCCTTTGACGCCGTAAGCAAAACCCTTCTGCCGCTCGAAACTGTCGGCCAGCTCGTCGGGATCGGTCCACGCGCCCGTGTCGATCATCAGATTGACGTTCGCGCCATAGGCCCCTTCGGCATTGGAAAACACGCGCAACGCAGCGGTTTCGATATCGCAGCCATGTTCGGCGCTGTGCGACAAAGCGTGGCGGCGGATGAAATTGAGCGCGAGAGGCTCATCTGCTTCGGCCGCGAGCAACGCCGCCTGTGCCAGCATCCGTGTTTGCAGCGGGAGGAGGTCGCGGAACACGCCCGACAAAGTGACGACCACATCGATCCGCGGGCGACCGAGTTCGGCGAGGCTGACCAATTCGGCGCCCGCCAAGCGGTTGTAGCTGTCGAAGCGCGGGCGCGCGCCCATCAGCGCCATCGCCTGGGCGATCTGCGCGCCTTCGCTCTTGAGGTTGTCGGTGCCCCACAACACCATCGCCACTGTTTCGGGCAGATGCCCGGAATCGGCGAGGCTGCGGTCGATCAGCCGCTGTGCCTGCGCCGCGCCATCGCGAACGGCATAGGCCGAAGGAATGCAGAACGGGTCGAACCCGTGAATGTTGCGGCCAGTCGGCAGGATCTCGGGCGAGCGCAGCAGGTCGCCGCCGGCCACCGGCAGAATATAGCGTCCGTCGAGCGCGCGGACGATGCCGTCAATCTCACCATTGGCCGACAGCGCACGGTCGAGCGCGAGCATATCCTTGAGCAGCGGGGTATCGGCCTTCAGCATGCCGTCGATCAACGCGACGATCGCGTCATGCGCCAGTTTCTCACCGCGCGCATCGGAAGATGCGGCGATCATGTCGATCCGCTCTTCGCGGGTCGCAGCCTCGCCGGCGATGTGCAGCCCCTGCGGGATCAACTCGCGCTCGATCTCGTAGAGCCGTGCGGCCAGCGCCCGCACGTCGTGGCCGTCAAGGTCGAGGGCATCGGCCTGGTCGACGATCAATTCGGCCAGTTCGCGCGCTTCATCGCTGGCGGGCGTCGTGGCCCGCCAGCGCTCGACGGTGGCCTTGAGCGCGGCCAGACCTTTGTACACGCCTGAGTTTGTCAGTGCGGGAGTCAGATACGATACCAACGTCGCGCCCGAACGGCGCTTGGCCAAAACGCCCTCCGACGGGTTGTTGGCGGCGTAGAGATAGATGTTTGGCAAATCGCCGATCAACCGGTCGGGCCAGCATTCGGCGCTCAGGCCGGATTGCTTGCCGGGCATGAATTCCAGGCTGCCATGCGTGCCGAAATGCAGCACCGCATGCGCCCGAAAATCCTCGCGTAGCCAGCGATAAAAGGCCGCAAAAGCGTGTGTCGGTGCGAAGCGGCCCTCGAACAGCAAGCGCATCGGATCGCCTTCGTAACCCAGTGCCGGTTGCAGGCCGACAAAGATCTTGCCGAATTGCGCGCCGAGGATCTGCACCGCTGTGCCGTCGGATTGCAGCTTGCCCGGCGCCGGCCCCCAGCTCGCTTCGATCTCGTCGAGATAGGTTTCGCGGGCGACGATCGTGTCGGCGCTGACCCGGGCGTGGACGTTTGCCTCGGTCCCGTAGCGCGCGGCGTTGCCGCCCAATATGGCGTTGCGGACATCGTCGACCGTCGCCGGCACGTCGACATCATAGCCTTCGCGCTCAAGCCGCTGCAGCGTTGCGTGGAGCGATGCGAACACGCTGAGGAACTGCGCGGTGCCTGCGGCGCCGGCATTGGGCGGGAAATTGAACAGCACCACCGCAACGCGCTTTTCGGCATTTTCGGCACGGCGCAAGGCAATGATCTTGGTCACGCGCGCGGCGAGCATTTCGGCGCGCTCGCTGCACGGTTGCATCGCCCGGACTTCGGTCGCGGCGGGGAAGGTGCAATGCCGTGCGCAGCCGGTGCAGGGCGCGTCGCTGCCGTCCGAACGGCCACCGAACATCATCGGGACGGTACCGCCGTCGAGTTCCGGGATCGCAACCATCATCGTCGATTCGAGCGGGAGCAGACCCTGGCGGTTGGCGCCCCAGGCCTGCAGCGTCTGAAACTCGACCGGATGCGCGGCGATATAAGGGCGGTCGAGCTTGGTCAGCATCGCCTCGGCCGCCGCCGTGTCGTTATAGGCCGGGCCACCGACGAGGCTGAACCCGGTCAGATTCACCACCGCATCGACGATTGGCACACCGTCGCGCATGAACAGCGTCTCGATCGCCGGACGCCCGTCGAGGCCGCCCGCGAATGCCGGGATGACGTTCAGCCCGCGGGCCTCCATCGCCGCGATCACACCATCATAATGCCCGGCATCCTTGGCCAGCACATAGGACCGCAGCATCAGCAGGCCGACCGTGCCCTTGGCATCGCGGTGACGCGGCAATTCGGTCGCGGTCGCGGCGATCCGGTCGGGCAGGGCAGGGTGATAAACGCCCACTTCGGGATAATCGCGCGGCGCTTCGGCCTTCATCGTGCCGCGCAGCGCCCGGCGCTCGCCATCGGCATAGCGATCGATCAAGCCACGGACCATGTCGAAGACATTGTCGTCCGACGCCGCGAGCCAATATTGCATCGTCAGGAAATAGGCCCGCACGTCCTGCGCGGTTCCCGGCACGAAACGCAGCAGCTTGGGCAAACGCCGCAACACCGCCATCTGTCCGGCACCCGAGCTTGCGCCGGATTTGTTTGTGCCGCGCATTTTCTTGATCAGCGACAGCAAGCCGGTGGTGGGCTTGTCCATGCGGTAATCGCCCATGCGGGTCAGCTTGACGATGTCGCCCGCCGACATCAGCCCGACCATCGCATCGCAATCGTTCTGGCGTGCCTGCAATTGCGGCAGGACGGCGCGGACGTGATCTTCGAGGAACAGCATCGTCATCAGGACGATGTCGCCGCGGGCGATGTCGGCATGCGCGGCCGCGAGGGCCTCCGGCTTTTCTTCCCAATCGGCGGCGGCGTGGAAGCCGATCGTGACTCCCGAATTTTCGCGGAGTAGCCGCGCCTGCGCGCGCTGGATCGCGCCCGACAAATGATTGTCGAGAGTGATGATGACCACGCGCACGGGAACCGGCTGCGCGACGGTTGCGGAGGGCGAAATGCTATCGCGCATAATGCGCCTTCGCATCGTACAGCGTGTCGAGCGTGATAGCGGACAGCCCCTGCTCGGTGGCATAACGCTCGGTGTTCCGCCGCGCCTTGCCGCGCACGAAGAACGGGATTTTCAGCAATTCTTTTTCGGCGTCGGCGGTCCAGCCGGTCGTTTCGACTGCAGGGGCCAGCTCACCGTCATCGACCATTGGCTGAACGACAGGTGCCGCCGCCGCATCATGCGCTTTGGCAGGGGCCGAGCCATGACCGAGATGGCTCGCGCCGCTCGCGTCCGAAAATTCGAAATCGTCGCGGAACATCGTCAGCAGATGCTCCTCCAACCCCATCACCAGCGGATGGACCCAGGTGTCGAACAGCACGTTGGCGCCTTCGAACCCCATTTGCGGCGAGTAACGCGCCGGGAAATCCTGCACATGGACCGGCGCGGAAATGACCGCGCAGGGCACGCGCAGCCGCTTGGCGATGTGGCGCTCCATCTGCGTGCCAAGCACCAGTTCGGGTTGCAGCGCGGCGATCGCGTCCTCGACCTCGAGATAGTCGTCGGTGATCAGCGGCTCGACGCCATAAAGTTTCGCCGCGTCACGCACGTCGCGCGCGAATTCGCGATTGTAACAGCCGAGGCCGACGACCTCGAAGCCGAGTTCGTCGCGCGCCACGCGGGCAGCGGCAACGGCATGAGTCGCATCACCGAAAATGAAAACGCGCTTGCCGGTCAGATAGGTCGAGTCGACCGAACGGCTCCACCACGGCATGTTCGACGTGTCGAGCGCCCGCGTTGGGTCGACCCCGGCGAGCTCGGCGACTTCAGCGATGAACTCGCGCGTCGCCGCATGGCCGATTGGCACGGTGCGGATAGTCTTTTGTCCGAAGGTCTTGTCGAGCCAGCGGCACGTCGTGTCGGCGATTTCGGGATAAAGGCAGATGTTGAAATCGGCCTCGCCGAGCAGCGCCAGATCAGCGGGCGTCGCACCCAGCGGAGCCGTCACGTTGACGTCGATCCCCATCGTGCCGAGCAACCGGGTGATTTCGATCACGTCGTCGCGGTGCCGAAAACCGAGCGCCGTCGCGCCGAGCAGATTGACGCGCGGGCGACGCCCCTCGCGTGGCAAAGCGCGTGCATCCTTGTCCGCCAGCTTGCGGACCAATTGGTAAAATGTTTCCGCCGCGCCCCAATTTTCCTTGCGCTGATAGCTCGGCAATTCGAGCGCGACGACGGGGCAGGGCAGTCCCATCGCCTGCGCCATGCCGGCGGGATCGTCCTGGATCAGTTCGGCGGTGCACGATGCTCCGACCAGCATCGCCTGTGGCTTGAACCGCGCATAAGCATCGCGCGTCGCGGCCTGGAACAATTCGGCCGTGTCCTTGCCCAGGTCGCGCGCCTGGAACGTGGTGTAGGTAACCGGCGGGCGCTTGCCGCGCCGTTCGATCATCGTGAACAACAAATCGGCATAGGTATCGCCCTGCGGCGCGTGGAGGACGTAATGGACCCCCTCCATCGCCGTCGCGATGCGCATCGCGCCTACGTGCGGCGGGCCTTCATACGTCCAGACGGTCAGCTGCACGGCGTCAGACCCTCAACACGTCACGCCGCCGCAACGGACGCGCAAAGAGTTCGGCGAGGTCGCCCGCCTGATCGAAGCCGTGAATCGGCGAGAACACCAGTTCGATCGCCCATTTGGTCGTCAGACCTTCGTTCTCCAGCGGATTGGCGAGGCCGAGGCCGCACACGGTGAGGTCGGGCTGCGTAGCGCGGACCCGGTCGAGCTGTTTGTCGACATCCTGACCTTCGCTGATCAACGTGTCTTCGGGCAACAGCGCCAGTTCCTGCTCGAGATGGCGGCGGTGCAAATAGGGCGTACCGACTTCGACCGGGATCATGCCGAGTTCGGTCGCGAGGAAACGCGCCAGCGGCACTTCGAGCTGCGAGTCGGGCAGGAAAGTGATCGTCTTGCCCTCAAGCCGGCTGCGCGAATGTTCGATCGCGCGTTTTGCCCGCTCGCGGCCCGGCGCGATGACGCTGCGAAAGTGCATTTCGTCGACACCAAAGGCGGTTGCGGCGGCGTGCAGCCAATTGGTCGTTCCCTCGGCCCCGAACGGAAATAGCGCGTCGAGCCGCTGTGCACCACGATCTTCCAGCGCGCGTGCCGTCTCGCCGAGGAACGGCTGGGCGAGCAGGAACCGCGTATTGGGGCCGACGGGCGGCATCGCAGCTGCGCGCCGTGCCGGGAGTGAATGGACCGTCGTGATCCCGAGTTCGGCAAAAATCCGCAGGAACTGGTCCTCGACGACATCGGGCAAAGCGCCGACGATCATCAGGCTGGGTGCGTCCGAAAGATCGGCGGCAAGATCGGGCACCAGTGCGGCGAGGCAGGCGTCTTCGCCTTCGGTGAACGTCGTTTCGATCCCGCTGCCCGAATAGTTCAGGATCTTGGTGCCGCCGGCATGCTTGACCGACAGCCGCGCGGCGGCGCGCGACAGATCGAGCTTGATCACTTCGGACGGGCAGGAGCCGACTAGAAACAGCAATTTGATTTCGGGCCGGCGTGCCAGCAGGCGATCGACCACACGGTCGAGCTCCTCATTGCAATCGGCCATCCCGGCGAGGTCGCGTTCCTCGATGATCGCGGTGCCGAAACGCGGCTCGGCAAATACCATCACGCCCGCCGCCGATTGCAGCAGGTGGGCGCAGGTGCGCGAGCCGACGACGAGGAAGAATGCGTCCTGCACCTTGCGGTGCAGCCAGATAATCCCGGTGAGGCCGCAGAACACTTCGCGCTGGCCGCGTTCGCGCAACACTTCGCGCTTGGACGAAGCCGGCGCGCAGTCGCTGCCGGTCGGCAGGGACGGGACCGCCAACGTCATTGCGTCACCGCCAGGGCTGAGCCCATCGAGCCTTGCAACCGCGCGGCGCGCAGCTTGAGCAGGAACTGCGTCGCGTTGATCGCGTAACTGGCGTAAGCGGCGAGCGCGAGGATCATTCGCCCGCGCTCGGTGCCGATGCCAAACGCCAAAGTGATGAGATAGGCCGTGTGCAACGCCAGCACGAGCATCGAGAACACGTCTTCCCAGAAGAACGCTTCGGCAAACAACCATTTGCCGAAGACCACTTTTTCCCAGATCGATCCGGTGATCATGATCGCATAAAGCGCGCACGTCTTGATGACGACCGAAGCGGCGGCGACGCCCGAGCCTTCTCCGGTCACCAGATAACGCACGACCAGGACGACGCTGACCAGGAGAATCAGGAATTGAATCGGCGCCAGGATACCTTGCACCAGGGTCCAGCGGCTGGAGTCCCGGCGGCGACGTTGCTCGGGCGTGTAGAGAGGGCGAGCCGTGCCAGCCGGCATTTTCGCGAATGTGAGGTTTTTGACCTGCATCGCCTTGAACAACCCTCCGCCGTTGCATGCAGACTAGGACTGCGGATCGGCAACCGTCAACCTAAATTGACGTCCAAACTATTTGACACTCGAATTCGTTCGACGCCCGTTGTCACGCGCGTTTGATAGGCATAAGCTCCGAGTCGCGGGGCATTCCAAAACTAATGGCGGCCCAGGTCAGGAGTAATCTTCGACGAGCTTGGGAGAGCCGGACAATGGCATCGTCCGTACAGTTTAGTGAGAGTGGATGGCAGCGTGAAAACGGCGGAGACCGGTCGGGAGCGTCTGTGGGGTTGCGACGTCGATTTAACGGAAATTCGGAAAGCCTCGCCCAGTTTCGCGTGCGTGCGGATGTCGATTACGACCGTTCGTTGTCCAAGCTGATCCAGAGCGAGATCATTCCGCGGTTGATGGTCGCGCATGCCCCTGCGTCATCTATCCCACGGCCCGCCGAGACGGACCTCACATTCGTCGCCGCCGATGTCGAAGCGTTGGCAATGCTGGTGCTGCAAGTCGAAGCCGACGAACTTCTGACCCACATCGAAGGGCACCTTGCGCGCGGCGCCGGGATCGAAACCGTAATGGTCGACCTGCTGGCCCCGGCGGCGCGTTTGCTCGGCGAATATTGGGAGGATGATCGCTGCGATTTCGTCGACGTGACCATGGGGTTGTGGCGGTTGCAGGAAGTGGTTCACGAAATCGCGACGCGCAGCCCGGACGGCGGGCTTGAGCCCGCGGTCGGATGCCGCGCCTTGTTCGCCTCGATGCCCGGCGACCAGCATAGCTTCGGCGCACTCGTCGTCGATGAGGTGTTTCGCCGCGGCGGTTGGGTGACCGCGCGACTGAGCGAAGCCGATACCGATGAACTGGTCGGTCGCGTCGGTAGCGACTGGTTCGACATGATCGGATTGACGGTCAATTGCGATTACCATATCGCCCCGCTGCCTTCGCTTATTGCTGCACTGCGGTGTGGCTCGAGAAATCCTCGTGTCAGCATCATGGTCGGCGGCAGGATGTTTGGCACCGATCCCGATCTGGCGGACCAGGTTGGGGCCGATGGTACGGCCAGTGATGCGAAACTCGCCTTGATCGTGGCGGCGGATTTGGTCCGCGCACGCAAAGCGGAGGTCGTGGACTTCACTTAACAGTCGATAGGTTCGGACGTGGACGTCATGAGATGAACAAGCCTATCGCCCCGCCCCGCATGACGGGCTTTGCGCATTCGGAAACGATGCCGGGTCCACTGTCGCCGAGCAGCGCGTCGTCCATCCTGGCGGCCGTTGGTGATGTGACGTTTATCCTCTCCCCGGCGGGAAAGATCCTCGATATTGCGGTCGCACAGGGCGAATTGGCCAGTCACGGCTTTGCCAGTTGGGTCGGCAGCGACTGGGTCGACACCGTCACGCCGGAAAGCCGCGGCAAAGTGGCCGAGATGCTGGCCGACGCCGTCAAGGACGGTGCGACACCGCGTTGGCGGCAGATCAATCACCCCGCGGCGGGCGGCGATGTGCCGGTACGTTACATGGTCATGGCACTGGACGAAGGCTCTCGACTTGTCGCCGTGGGTCGCGACATGCGTGGCGCGGCGATGATGCAGCAGCGTTTGCTCCAGACGCAGCAATCGCTCGAGCGCGATTACATTCGTCTGCGCCAGGCGGAGACCCGCTATCGTTTGCTGTTCGAGATCGCATCGGAACCGGTGCTGATCATCGATGCTGCGACGCGCCGCATTCGGGAGGCCAATCCGGCGGCGCACCATATGCTCGATGCCGATGATGGCGCGCTGATCGGCGATCAGGCGCAGACGATCTTCGATCCGCGCGACCGCGACGCGTTCGTGGCCTATCTCGGGGCGGTCGAGGCAGCCGACGATGTCGCGCCGGTGACGCTGCGCCTGAACAATGCGCGGGGCGCAGCCGATATTTCCGCACGCCTGTTCCGGCAGGCGCGCACCGCGTTGTTGCTGGTGCGTATCACCGCCGAACAGGACACTGTCGCCGATCACCATCGTCACGATGCGACGTTGCGCGACGTCGTCGAACGGATGCCCGATGCGTTCGTGCTCGCCGATGCCGATCTGAACATCCTGACCGCGAATGCCGCGTTCATCGAGATTACACAGATGCCGTCGATCGACCGGATCAAGGGCGCGCGGCTGGGCAGCTGGCTCGGCCGCCCGGGCATCGACCTCGAATTAATCATCGGCCAGTTGCGCGAGCATGGCTCGGTCCGCAACGTCGCCAGCATCTTGCGCGGATCGGCGGGCACCGAGGAGGAGATCGAGGTTTCGGCGGTCGTCGCGCCGATGGGCAGCACGACCTGTTATGGCTTCACGATCCGCAATGTCGCCCGCCGATTGCGCGACGCACCGGCGTTGGTCCGCGACGCGCCGCGCTCGGTCGAACAGCTGACCGAATTGGTCGGGCGGATGTCGCTGAAGGAGATCGTCCGCGAATCGACCGACTTGATCGAACGCCTGTGCATCGAAGCGGCGCTGGAATATACGTCGGACAATCGCGCATCCGCGGCTGAAATCCTCGGGCTCAGCCGGCAAAGTCTTTACTCGAAGCTGCACCGTCACGGCCTCGGCAATCTGGTGGCTGGCGACCAGTAAAGGGTGTCAATTTGGTTTGACGCCCCACGGTGTGTGACCTAGCTTGAACTCATGGATCGCCTGAGCGCCGCGCCGATTGTCCACCGGCCGCCTGCCGCCCGCGACGTCCTGGAATTGCTCAAGCCGATTACGTGGTTTCCGCCGATCTGGGCGTTCATGTGCGGCGTTGTTTCGTCGGGTGTCCCGATCGCCGAACGCTGGCCGTTCCTGATCGCCGGTGTGCTGCTGACTGGGCCTTTGGTGTGCGGTACCAGCCAGGCGGTGAACGACTGGTTCGATCGACACGTCGACGCGATCAACGAACCCAAGCGACCGATCCCGTCAGGGCGGATTGCCGGGCAATGGGGCTTGCGGATTGCGATCATCGGCACAGTGCTGTCGCTTGCCGTTGCGGCCGTAACGGGCCGCTGGGTGCTCGCCGGGACCGCCGTCGGTCTCGTCTGCGCATGGGGTTACAGCGCGCCGCCATTTCGTTTCAAGGTGAGCGGCATCTGGGGCCCGGCCGTGGTCGCGCTGACCTATGAAGGCCTGACCTGGTTTACGGGGGCCAGCGTGATGGCCGGCGCTTTGCCTCCGACGCATGTCCTGATCATCCTCGCCTTGTACAGTTTCGGCGCGCACGGGATCATGACCCTTAACGATTTCAAGGCGGTCGAGGGCGATCGTGCGACGGGACTGCGATCGCTGCCTGTCGTGCTCGGCCTCGATCGTGCGGCAAAACTGGCGTGCGTGGTGATGGCGTTGCCGCAGCTGATTGTCGTGGCGTTGCTGGCCGCCTGGGGTCATCACCTCGCCGCGGCGATCGTTGCCGGTTTCGTCCTCGGCCAATTTGCGCTGATGCCGCGACTGCTGTCCGATCCGCGCAAACACACGCCGTGGTATAATGCGACGGGCACCACGCTTTACGTGCTTGGCATGCTGGCATCGGCGTTCGGGCTGGGCGGAGTGTTGGGACTGTGAGCCGGGTGTCCGACTCAAAGCTGCCACTGGGTTGGGCCGGAATTGTCCGGCTCGGACTCGTGCAGAGCGCCATCGGCGGCATCGTGATGCTGGCAACCTCGTTGCTCAACCGGGTCATGGTCGTCGAATATGCGCTGCCCGCGGCGTTGCCGGCGGGGCTGGTCGCGTGGCATTATGCGGTACAGCTCACGCGGCCGCTTTGGGGACACGGCTCCGACCGCGGACGGCGGCGGACGCCATGGATCGTCGGCGGCATGGCCGTGCTCGCAACAGGAATGTTGCTCGCCGTGGCGGCGCTCGGTCTGCTCGCGACCCATACAGTGGCGGGCTATCCGCTCGCGATATTCGCCTTTGCGATGGTCGGCGCTGGCGTCGGCGCGGCGGGAACGTCGCTGCTTGCGCTGCTGGCGACCCGCGTCGCTCCGGAGCGACGCGCGGCGGCGGCGTCGATTACCTGGATCATGATGGTCGCCGGTATCGTCGTCACTGCAGGCTTTGCGGGTTCGCTGCTTGCCCCGTTTTCCCTGGCACGGCTGGCGGCTGTGACCGGCGGGATTGCGGGTGCCGCGTTCCTTATCGCAACGTTCGCGGTTTGGGGGATTGAGGGGCAAGTCACGGAACCAGCGATAGCCATCCCCGTCGCGGTCGGACCTGCTCCGGGCTTCGGATCGGCGTTGCGTGAGATGTGGGCCGACGATGAGGCGCGCCGGTTCACGATCTTCGTCTTGCTGTCGATGTTCGCATATTCGATGCAAGATTTGATCCTCGAGCCCTTTTCCGGGCTGTTATTCGGCTTCACGCCTGCCCAATCGACGCAATTGTCCGCGGTCCAACATGGCGGCGTTCTGGTCGGAATGATTCTGGTCGGTGTCGGCGGCGGTGCGTTCGGCGGCACGCGCCGGTGGGGCATGGGGCGCTGGATCGTCGGCGGATGTGTTGGTTCGGCTTTGGCTCTGGCAGGGTTGGCGGTCGCCGCACGTGTCGGGCCCGCCTGGCCGCTTAGTGCCAATATCGCGGTGCTTGGATTCGCCAACGGCGTGTTCGCAGTGGCCGCCATCGGCGCGATGATGGGATTGGCTGGAGCGGGAGGATCAAACGCACAGGGCGGGCGCGAAGGCATTCGCATGGGCGTGTGGGGTGCTGCGCAGGCGATCGGCTTTGGCGCGGGTGGGTTGATCGGCGCCGTCGGTCTCGATGCCGGCCGGGCGATCATCGGATCTACGCCAAAGGCCTTCACAATCGTCTTTGCGATCGAAGCGGCATTATTCCTGGCGGCGGCGATTCTGGCGATCAGCGCGGCGTCGCGCGCCGCACCACGGCCCTTGGCCAGCCTGGCGGCGTGACAGGTCATACCTATGACAGCGTCGTCGTCGGCGGCGGACCCGCTGGCGCAACCGTCGCAACCGAACTCGCTCGCTCCGGACGATCGGTCCTGCTCCTCGACCGCGGCGGGCGGATCAAGCCGTGCGGCGGCGCTATTCCGCCGCGCCTGATCCGCGACTTCGCTATCCCCGACGATGTTATCGTCGGTCGCGCGGTTGCGGCGCGGATGGTCGCGCCATCCCAAAGGGCGGTCGATATGCCGGTCGGCGGCTTTGTCGGCATGGTCGATCGCGAAGTGTTCGACGAATGGCTGCGCAACCGCGCCGCCGAAGCCGGGGCGGAGCGCCGCACCGGCAATTTCGAGCGGCTCGATCGCGATCCGGATGGCTGCGCAGTCGTGGTCTATGTCGACGAACGGGGCGGGATCGAACAGCGCATTCGGGCGCGCGCTGTCGTCGGAGCAGACGGGGCGCGCTCGGGTGTTGCGCGGGCGGCACTCAAGGGTGCCGAACAGACCCCGTTCGTCTTCGCCTATCATGAGGTAATTCGCACCCCAAAGACAGATGACGCGGGCTTCGACCGGAGCCGCGCCGACGTCTATTATCAGGCGGAACTGTCGCCCGATTTTTACGCTTGGGTGTTCCCCCACGGCGATACCGCCAGCGTCGGTGTCGGCAGCGCAAGCAAGGGGTTTGGCCTGCGTGAATCGGTTGCACGATTGCGTTTTCGCACCGGGCTTGCGGGTTGCGAAACGATCCGCAGCGAAGGTGCGCCGATCCCGTTACGGCCGCTGCGCAAATGGGACAATGGCCGCGACGTGGTCGTTACCGGCGACGCGGCCGGGGTCGTTGCGCCGGCGTCGGGGGAAGGGATTTATTACGCGATGACGGCGGCGCGATATACCGCCAGCGCGGTCGAGGACTTCCTCGTTTCGGGCAATCCAAAGGCTCTGGCGGGCGCGCGGAAGCGATTCATGCGCGCCAATGGCACGACATTCTGGATTTTGTCCGTCATGCAGCATTTCTGGTATCACAACGACCGGCGGCGAGAGCGTTTCGTGACCATGTGCGCCGACCGCGATGTGCAGTTATTGACGTGGCAGGCTTATATGAACAAGCGTCTGGTCATGGCTCACCCGCTCGCATATTTTCGGATCTTCCTGAAGGATATGTATCATTTGCTGCAATCGAGAGGGTGAGCGGCGATGAGTCGTTCCTGGCTGGCCCCAACCATTATCGCCGCAGTCGCCGTGATCCTGGTCGCGGTGATGGGGGGGACGATGACCGAGATCGGAACGTGGTACCGGTCATTGGTCCAACCACGCTGGGCGCCGTCGGATGAGGTTTATCCGCTCGCCTGGACGCTGATCTATGCCCTTACCGCGCTGGCGGGGGTCGCCGGCTGGCTGACCACGCTGGATTGGCGCGAGCGCGAATGGATGATCGGGATGTTCGCGCTCAACGGCTTCCTTAATATCGTGTGGAGCCTGTTGTTCTTTCGCCTGCACCGCCCCGATTGGGCGTTGATCGAGGTCGCCGGGTTATGGCTGTCGATCGTTGCGCTCATCGTGATCTTGTGGCGGCGAACCATGTGGGGGGCGGCGTTGCTGATCCCGTATCTGTTGTGGGTGACGTTTGCCGGCTATTACAACATGGTCATCGTGCGGCTTAACGGGCCGTTCTCCTGAACGCGATCGTCGACTGGCTGTTTGCCCAAGGCCATGCCGTCGATGTGATCTTGGGCGTGCTTGCCGCCGAATTCCTGTGGCTAACAATCAAGGCTGGATGGCCCGTGCAAGTCGCCTTATGGCGCTTGCTGCCGGGTGCGTTGATGATGGTGGCGCTACGGACGGCGTTGACCGGTGCCGATTGGCGATGGACCGCGCTGGCGCTGGCGCTGTCATTCCCGGCGCATCTTGCCGATCTCTTCACGGGTCCACGACCCAAGGGGTGATGCCTTCAGCGAAACCGAGGTTCCGCCAAAGGCATCACGAAGGGCTCACATTCCCGAATTCTTCTTCAGATAAGCAATGACGTCGGCGCGCTTCTGCGGATCGGAGAAGCCGGCAAAGGTCATCTTGGTCCCCGGAACCACGCGTTGCGGCGCTTCGAGATACTGGAACAGCTTTTCTGGGGTCCAGGTGATCCCGCTGCCCTTATTGGCGGCGGAATAGGTGAACCCGGCAACCGTGCCTGCCTTGCGGCCGACGACATTATGCAGCGACGGCCCGATCTTGTTCACGCCTTCTTCGATGGCGTGACAGGTCTTGCACGTGATGAAATCGGTTTCACCCTTGGCGGCGTCACCGGTGTAGCTGGCATATTTAACACCGCTGACCGTATCGGTGTTGTCGGCAGCAACCGCGGCGGCGGGAGCCGCAGCCGGAGTCGCCGCAGGGGTTTCCGCCGGTGTCGCCTCAGTAGTCGTGGTGGTGGTAGTCGCGCTGGTATCCTCGGCCTTTTTCGAACACGCGGCCAGCCCCATCGAGGCTGCAATACACAGTGCCAGGCTTCCTTGAAGAATTGTCGCTCGCGAACGCATTATCGGCTCCTCCTCATTGTGGCTTTTAGACGATTATCTGTATGTTTGGTTGCAACAACTGTCCAACCTTCTTTACGGTCGCCCCGATTGCGGGCCGGCCGTGCGAAAATCTGGCGCACAGCGATCCAAAAAGGGTGGTGCGGGCGGTGGGAATCGAACCCACACTCCTTGCGGAACCGGATTTTGAGTCCGGCGCGTCTACCAATTCCACCACGCCCGCGCAGCGGAGGCGCGCCTAGCAAGCACTATGCCGCCGCGCAACTACGCGCGACATTGTCTTTCGCCGCCGGAAAGCGCCGGCAAGAATGCGATGATCGTACAAACAACGACGGCAGTCACCCCCGCAGCACTCGTCCAGATCGCGGTGATGTGGCGACCCCAGCTGAATCCACCGACCATTTGGTTCGAGAGCAATGCGATCAACGCAAAACCGAACAGCGTGAATATCCACCAGCCGGAATGACCACGACTGTGGAGGCGCCGCACACCAAGTGCCCAGTTCGGGTACCAAAGGAGCAGTGTCGCAAGGAGAGATACCGGTTCATGTATCGTTGTGACCGATCGAGCCACAATATCGCCGATCGAGACCGGAATGCTGATCAGAAGCGTCAGCAGGGTGTAGAGCCAGAATTCTTTCAGCGACGATTGCCCTTCGAAATCGGCATAGTGACGTAGCGGGCGAACCATCAGACGGAGCTTTTCCATCAGTTGCGCGGGGCCTGCCGCCGATAACTCAGCGCTTCGGCGATGTGGATGCGGCCGACGGCGTCGCTGCCTGCCAGATCGGCGATCGTCCGCGCGACACGCAGGATGCGGGTGTAGCCGCGCGCGGACAGGCGCATGGCTTCGCTGGCTTGCGCCAACAACTTTCGACCGGGTTCGTCGGGGGTGCAGTGCTGTTCGAGCAATTCGCCATCGACTTCGGCGTTGGTGCGCGGGCCGCCCGGGCCATAGCGCGCGGTTTGGACTTGTCGTGCAGCTTCGACGCGGGCGCGGACTTCGGCCGAGCCTTCTGCCGGTGGCGGGAGCGTGAGGTCGGCGGCGCTGACCGCGGGGACATCGACGTGCAGATCGATGCGGTCGAGCATCGGGCCGCTGACCTTGGCCTGATAATCCGCCGCGCATTTCGGCGCGCGACTGCAGGCCAGCGCCGCATCGCCCAGATGTCCGCAGCGGCACGGGTTCATCGCCGCCACCAACTGCACGCGTGCCGGATAAGTGACATGGGCATTGGCCCGCGCCACCGTGACGTTGCCCGTCTCCAGCGGCTGACGCAGCGAATCGAGCACCGCGCGCTGAAACTCGGGCAGCTCGTCCAGAAACAGAATGCCCAGATGCGCCATGCTCACTTCGCCTGGCCGCACGCGTAAGCCCCCACCGGTCAGCGCCGCCATCGACGCCGAATGATGCGGGCTGCGGAACGGCCGCGTGCGGATCAGGCGCCCGCCCGACAATTCGCCCGCGACCGACTGAACCATCGACACTTCGAGCGCTTCCGCCGGCGTGAGCTCGGGCAAAATCCCCGGCATGCACGCCGCCATCAAAGATTTGCCCGCGCCCGGCGGTCCAACCATCAGCAGATTGTGCCCGCCCGCCGCGGCGATTTCGAGTGCGCGCTTGGCGGTCTCCTGTCCCTTGACCTGCGCCAGGTCCGGGCCGTGGTTGCGTGCTTCGACCTCGCCCATCGGCGCGGGTGGCAACAGGCGCGATCCCTTGAAATGGTTGAGCAACGGCAGCAGCCCGGGCGCGGCAACCACTTCGACATTGCCTGCCCAGGCGGCTTCGGGACCCTGGACTTCGGGGCACACCAGCCCGCGCCCGGTTTCGGCGGCATGCATCGCCGCGAGCAACACGCCGGGCGACGGCCCGATCCGCCCGTCCAGCCCAAGCTCGCCGACGACGACATAGCCGCTCAGCGTTTCGGCATCGACGATGCCCATCGCACCGAGCACCGCAAGCGCGATCGGCAAATCGAAATGGCTGCCTTCCTTGGGCAGATCGGCGGGCGACAGGTTGATGGTCACGCGCTTGGGCGGCAGCGACAGGCCGATCGCGGCGATGGCGGCACGAACGCGTTCGCGGCCTTCCTATGCCGCCTTGTCGGGCAGCCCGACGACGATGAAGCCGGGCACACCGGGAACGAGGTTGCACTGCACCTCAACGCCGCGCGCCTCGAGCCCCAGATAGGCGACCGTCGGCACCGTCGCGACCATGCACTTTTCCCCCTTTTGTTCCCTCAGCGTCGCATCACGATATTTGGGATGGCCGCAAGTGCTAAATTCAAATCGTTGACACGCCTAGAGTTTTTACGCAGCGTCACATTGTGGTCGCACACCTGCTCGCAAGGAGACGGAGCTGTTGCGCCAAGAAATCGCCTATGGATTGATCATTCTGCTCATGGCTGGCGCGATCTTGCTGATCGCCCGGTGGCGGCATGACAGTCCGGAACGGCGATATCGCCGCCAGCAAAAGCGCGACCGCGAGCGTTACCGCGCAATGAGGGCTGAAAAGACCGGGCGGCACGACGACCGACCTTAACGGCGCGCGACGTGTCTTGCCTTTGCAACACGCCTTGCCCACATCAACGCCATGCGAGACGGAATGCGACGGCGCTGGCGGAGCTTTGAAGCGAGCGATGGCGGTCGGCTGACGCTGGTCGTCACCGGCATCTTCCTGATGGCGATCTCCCCATTGATCGGCGCGTTACCTGGCCCGGGCTTCATCATCGTCTTCCCGCTGGGACTGGGCATGACGCTCCGGTATTCCAAGCTGGCAAAGCGCCTGTACGTGCGGTTCAAGCGGCGCTGGCCCAAACATGGCAGCTGGGTCGATTGGGGTTTGCGGCGCGCGTCGGCCAAACGCCGGGCAGAGCTGGAGAAGGCGCAGGTTGCGCCCTCAATTGACTCCGCGGGGTGATTCCGGCATGAGCGCCGCTGACCGGTCGTCCGCAGGGGCGGCCTTTTCTATTTCACTCGAAGGCCCGACCGATGAAGCGCACGTTCCAGCCCAGCAATCTCGTCCGCGCGCGGCGCCACGGTTTCCGTCATCGCATGTCGACGGTGGGGGGTCGTTCGGTGATCCGCGCGCGCCGCAATCGCGGCCGCAAGAAGCTGTCGGCCTGATCACGCTGAGTCGCCGCGCGGATTTTCTCGCGGCGAACAAGGGGCGGCGGCGGGTTACGCCGGGCTTCATTCTCCTGACGCACATCCGTGAAGGCGATGCGGAACCACGCGTCGGCTTCACCGTGACCAAGAAAATCGGCAACGCGGTGGTCCGCAACCGGATGAAGCGGCGCTTTCGTGCGCTCGCCCGCGAAGTCATTGCGCCCGTTGCTCAGAACAATCGCGATTATGTACTGATCGGTCGCGCTGGCGGTATCGAGCGGGATTATGCGACGCTGGCCCGCGAACTGGCGGCGGCGCTTTGATCGCCCGTTTGCTCATTCTCATCGCGCGCGGGTGGCAATTGGCGCCGTCGCGCATCCTGCCGTCGACGTGCCGGTTCATGCCCTCGTGTTCGGCCTATGCAATCGAGGCGCTGACCCGCTATGGGGCGGCGCGCGGCGGCTGGCTGGCCGCGCGGCGGATTGCGCGGTGTCATCCGTTTGGCGGGCATGGCTACGATCCCGTCCCAGATAAGAATTGAAAGGCAAGGTCTTGGAAAATCAGCGCAACATGATCCTGGCGATCGTGCTGTCGGCGCTCGTGCTGTTCGGCTGGAGCGCGCTGTCGGACCGGATCATGCCGACGGCCAACCCGCCCGCGACCAGGATTGCCGACGGCAAGACCACGCCGGTCGCCACCCCTGCGGTCCAGCCGGTGCCGGTGGTCAAGGACACCGTCAAGGCGATCGCCGCGACCGCGCGCGTGCCGTTCAAGAATGCGAATGTCAGCGGCTCGATCAACCTGACCGGCGGACGTGTCGACGATCTCGTCCTGACCAAATACGGCCAGACCATCGCCAAGAATTCGCCGCCGGTGCGCCTGCTCAGCCCGCAGGGAACGCCCGAAGCCTATTATGCCGCGTTCGGCTGGACCGGACCCGCGGGCACGGTGCCCGACGCCAATACGGTGTGGACTGCCGACGCCGCCGCGCTGACCCCGCAAACGCCGGTCACGCTGCAATGGACCAGTCCGCAGGGGCTGCGCTACGCGATCCGCTACGCCATCGACGACAAATACATGCTGACGGTGACACAGGCGGTGACCAATGGCGGCGCTCAGGCCGCGACGCTGCGACCGTACGGCTTCGTCAGCCGCTTCGGAAAGTCGAAGGATGTCAGTGCGTGGAACGCGCATGTCGGCCCGATGGGCGTGTTCAACGCGGCGGCGAACTATAAGGTCAATTGGAAGGACCTGGACGAAGACGCGGCGGGCGAACGGTTCCAGACGCCGGGCGGCTGGCTTGGCTTTACCGACAAATATTGGCTGACTGCGCTGGCGCCGGCGGGGACCGGCGCGCTTGATGCGGGCTTCCGGGCGAGCCAGGGGTCGTATCAGGCGGACTATGCCGCCCAGCCGCAGATGATTGCCCCCGGTGCCACCGTGCAAAGCGCGACACACTTCTTTGCCGGCGCCAAGGAAGTCGGCTTGCTCGACGATTATGCCGCTCAGTTCAACATCCCGCTGCTCGGCAAGTCGGTCGATTGGGGCTGGTATGAAGTCATCGAAAAGCCGATTTTCCGCTACCTCAGTTGGCTGTTCCACCTGACCGGCAATTTCGGTTTCGCGATCATCCTGCTGACCTTCACCGTGCGCCTGCTGCTGTTCCCGATCGCGCAAAAGCAGTTCAAATCCATGGCGGCAATGAAGATCGTGCAGCCCAAGATGAAGGCGCTGCAGGAAAAGTATAAAGAAGACAAACCGCGTCTGCAGCAGGAAATCATGGCGCTGTACAAGGCGGAAAAGGTCAATCCGCTCGCGGGCTGTTTGCCGCTGGTGCTGCAGGTTCCGATCTTCTTCGCGCTGTACAAGGTGCTGATCCTGTCGACCGAGATGCGGCATCAGCCGTTCATGCTGTGGATCCACGATCTGTCGGCGCCCGACCCGCTGACCCCGGTCAATCTGTTCGGATTACTGGCGTTCACCCCACCACAGATGATCGCCATCGGCGTCCTGCCGATCATTCTCGGCATTACGCAGTACATTCAATTCCAGCTCAACCCGCAGCAAATGGACCCGGCGCAACAGCAGATCTTCAAGATCATGCCGTGGGTGTTCATGTTCATGATGGCAAATTTCGCTACCGGGCTGATCGTCTACTGGATCACGTCGAACGTGCTGACGATCGCACAGCAGGCGTGGCTCTATTCGCGCCATCCGGGGATGAAGGTCGCCACGACGTGACGTGCGACACAAATAGCGCGAGCTATTTGCGCGACACGTCCCTCCGGGCGGCGGAGCGATCGCTCCGACCGACGTCACGGGATTTACTCCCGTGACCGATCCGTCAGACCTGATCGAACCCGCGCGAAAACTGTTCGCCGGGCCGATCGCGTTTCTCAAATCCGCGCCCTCGCTCGAACATTTGCCCGGGGCCGATGCCCCCGAAGTCGCGTTTGCCGGGCGGTCGAACGTCGGCAAATCGTCGCTGCTCAACGCGCTGACCAACCGCAATGGCCTCGCGCGCACGTCGAACACGCCGGGACGAACGCAGGAGCTCAACTTCTTCGACGTGGGTGAACCGCTGCAACTGCGGCTGGTCGACATGCCCGGCTATGGCTTTGCCAAGGCGCCCAAGGACATGGTCAAGAAGTGGCGGTTTGTGGTCAACGATTTCCTGCGCGGGCGGCAATCGCTCAAACGCGCTTTCGTGCTGATCGACAGCCGTCACGGCATCAAGCCTGTCGATGTCGAAATCATGGACATGCTCGACGCCGCGGCGGTGTCCTATGTCGTCGTCCTGACCAAGGCGGACAAGGTCAAGGCGACCGAACTGGCCGAGGTCACCGAACGGACGGCGGACGCCGCCAGAAAACGCGCCGCCGCTCATCCGGACATCATCGCGACGTCAGCCGAGGGCGGTCTGGGCCTCCCCCAACTGCGCGCGGCGATTCTCGACGCGATCGGCTGATGCACCGGTGGCGTGCGGTGCTGGCGCTGAGCCTGCTCGCCGCTGCGCCGCCCCCCGTTACGACCGGCTTTCCCGACATACAGCCGGTCGAACCGCGCGACCTTGCGCGGCGGATGCTCGGTGCGGCGATCGCCGCGCGGATCGACCGCCACGAGGTCGTCCCGCCGCCGTTGCAAGTCGAAGCAGCGAAGGAACGGTTCAGCGTCGCGGTGCCCGGGCACATGCCCCCGAACGGCTATGGCCTGTTGGTTTACATCTCGCCGTTCGATACG
Organism: Sphingomonas antarctica; assembly: GCF_965137005.1. Lineage (NCBI taxonomy): Bacteria > Pseudomonadati > Pseudomonadota > Alphaproteobacteria > Sphingomonadales > Sphingomonadaceae > Sphingomonas > Sphingomonas antarctica. Next base: position 183,507 of record NZ_CBCRXM010000001.1, read on the forward strand.
CCGGACTTGCCGCCGGGCTGGGGCGCTACGCTCGACGAATTCGGGATGATCGGTGTCAGTGCGGCCAATTCGGGCAATCGCCGGGGCGCCTTCGTCCGCCGCGCGCCGCTCGCCTTGATGGCGGCGCGGGGGGTGATGCAGCAGTATCGGATCGATCCCGCGCGCGTCGTCATCGCCGGGTTTTCGGGCGGGTCGCGCGTCGCGCTGAAACTGGCGTTGGCTTATCCCGAACTGTTCAAGGGCGCGCTGCTCGATGCCGGCACCGATCTGCTCGGCTCGGCCGATCTGCCTTGGCCGTTGCCGGAGCAACTCGCCCAGGCGCGCAGCATGCGCTTCGCCATCCTCGCCGGGGAGAATGACAGCGCGAAAATCATGAATGTGCGGGCCGGCGACGCGCTGCGCGCCGCGGGCTTCACCGAAATCTATCGGCGAGAAATTGAGCATGTCGAACACGACGCCGCCCCGGCGAAGGACTTTCGCAACGCGCTGTTGTTTCTCGACAAACGCGCCAAGGCCGCGCCGCCCCTCGTTTCTAAAGATCGGGGGACGGCACGGCCCGCAACTAGGCGGCTTTCGCGCGCATTGCCGACTGGATGAACTTGAACACCTCGACATCGAAGCCGGGGTCGGCGCCGCCCTGGCCCTGCCACTGGTCCATATTCTCGTACATCCGCTGCACCCCTGCTTTCATCGCGGGCGTGGCGACGGCGTTGAACGGCGCAAGCAATTCACCCCATTCCTTGAGGAACGCCTGCGCTTCGGGTCCCGCCGGGTCGAGCGGCAGCGCGGCCTTGATCCGACCGCCCAGGTCTTTCCATTTCGCGCCATATTCGGCTTGGTCGAATTCCTTGGGCATGTCGGCATAGCTCGCCGCGAAATCGGCACGTTCTTCGCCGGTCAGATATTTGTCCGACACTTTGTCCCAGGCATCGTTGGCCATGGTTTTTTCTCCTTGTTCGATCAGCGAGCAGAAGGTCGCGACGTCGATGGGCTCGCTACGCTCGACGCGGGACTTGACGGTGGCGAGCAAAGCGCGGGATCGGTCGATCGCCGTCGCCTGCTCGTTCAATTCGATGAGTTGCGCGTCGATCAACCGCGTAAGATCGAGCGGGCCGCGCGACAGCAGTTTTTGGACCTGCGCCAAGGTCAGCCCCGCGCGTTTGAGCACCAGAATCTGGTGCAGCCGCCCCAGTTCGCCCGGGCCGTAATGCCGGCGTCCAGACGCAGTGCGCAATGGCGCGAGCAGCCCGCGCGCCTCGTAAAAACGCAGCGCGCGTGACGACAACCCGGTGCGGCGGGCGACTTCGGCGATGTCCAGCGAATCGATCATGCGGACCTTATGCCAGTTGACGCTGGGTCAACTTCAAGAGCTTTTGTTGATGCCACGCGGCGCCCCCGCTAACGCCGACCGGATGAAGCTCTTCATCGGCAACAAAGCCTATTCGTCCTGGTCGCTCCGCGGCTGGCTCGCCTGCAAGCAATCGGGCCTGGCGTTCGACGAGGTCGTCCTGCCAATGTCGACCCCCGCATGGGATCAGGCGCAGGCAAACGAACTCGCGCCCTCGGGCGGCAAGGTGCCGACCTTGTGGGACGGGGACGCGGTGGTGTGGGACAGCATCGCAATCATCGATTACCTGAACGACAAGACCGGCGGCACGCGCTTCTGGCCCCAGGATTTGGTGGCGCGCGGGTTCGCCCGCTCGATCGCCGCAGAGATGCATTCCAGCTTTACCGCGCTGCGCGGCGCACATGCGATGAACACGCGGCGGACGATCCCGACCCCGGCGACCGAAGCCGTGCAGGCGGACATCGCACGGATCATGGAATTGTGGGCGCAGGCGCGCGCGCGGTTCGGCGGGGAGGGTGACTTCCTGTTCGGCCCGTTCGGCGCGGTGGACATCATGTTCGCGCCGGTCTGCACGCGTTTCATGACCTATCAACTGCCGATTGCGCGCTTCGCTCAGACCTATGTCGATGCGGTGCTGGCGCATCCGTTCATGCTGGACTGGATCGCTGCGGCGCAGGACGAGCAATGGGTGATCGATAAATATGAGCCGTCGGCGACGGCCTGAGCGGTGACCGATCCGATCGCACTCGCCAAGGCGCTGATCGCCTGTCCCAGCGTCACTCCGGCGACTGGTGCGGTGTTCGACGTGCTGGCGGCGGCGCTGGTGGCGCAGGGCTTTGCGGTCGAGCGCTTCGTCACGGGTGAAGCCCCCGACGGGCCGGTCGAAAATCTGCTCGCGACGCGGGGTGACGGCGGCGAGCATTTCGCCTTTGCCGGGCATCTCGATGTCGTGCCGCCGGGCGAGGGGTGGAACGGCGATGCATTTGCGCCGGAAGTGAAGGGCGGCCTGCTCTATGGACGCGGGGCAGTCGACATGAAGTCGTCGATTGCGGCCTTCGTCGCGGCGGCGGACGGCGTAACCGACAAACGCATCACCCTGATCGTCACGGGGGACGAAGAAGGCCCCGCAATTTATGGGACGGCGGCGATTATCGAACGGATGCAGGCGCGCGGCCTGATTCCCGATCTGTGCCTGGTCGGCGAGCCGACATCGACCGCGCGGCTGGGCGACACGATCAAGATCGGGCGGCGCGGGTCGGTCAACATGTGGATCCATGTCGCGGGGACGCAGGGGCATGTCGCTTACCCGCACCTCGCCGACAATCCGATCCCGCGGCTGATCCGCATTCTGTCGCAAATCGAGGCAGTCGAACTGGATCGAGGGACCGACTGGTTCCAGCCGTCGAACATCGAGATCACCACCGTCGATGTCGGCAACCCGACCACCAATGTCATTCCGGCGGACGCCAGTACGCGCCTGTCGATCCGGTTCAACGATCGGCAAAGCGGCCCCGCTCTGGTCGAGCATATCGGCGCAATCGTCGCCAGTGAGCCGGGTGCGACTCTCGACGCGCGGATTTCGGGAGAAGCGTTTCTGACCCCGCCCGGCGCATTCAGCGCACGTATCGCCAACGCGATCGTCGCCGAAACCGGCATCACGCCCGAACTGTCGACCACCGGCGGCACATCCGACGCGCGCTTCATGTCGAAACTATGCCCGACCGTCGAATTCGGGCTGTGCAACGCGACGATGCACAAGGTCGATGAGGCGGTAGCGCTCGCGGATATCGACACGCTGGTGCGAATCTACCGCCGCATTCTCACCGCCGACGCCTGAGGACCACGTAAAGCGCACCAGCCCCGCCGTGGCGGACATGCGCGCGGCGGACGGCGGCGATGTTGCCGGTGAAGGGCGACAGAGCGAGCCAGTCCTCGACCGATGCGGCGATGATCCCGCGCCCGCCGGGCATCAACCGCGCCGCGCGGCCATCGCGCGCTTTTCCGGCGACGACGACCAACAGCCGCGCACCCGCCGCGACCGCGCTGCCGATCGCGGCATCCAGCGCCCGGTGCGCCTCCGCCACGGTCATCTCGTGCAGATCGACGGTCCGGTCGGGCGCGACTTCGCCCTTGGCCAGTTTGCGGTCCCACGCCGCATCGAGCGTCGTCCCCGCCGCACCGCGCCGCGCGACGGGTTCCGGCGCATCGGCGATCAGCGGGCGTGGTGTGCCTTTGCGCGGCTGCCCGAGCCGCGTCACCGATTTTGCGAGCTGACCCCAAAGGGCCGCTTCGTCAGGGGCGAGCCGGCGCATTTGTCAACAACCGCGCGGCTGCGCTCAGCGGCACCAGCACCACGGCGGTGCCGCGCGCCAGCATCCCGCCCGCAATGCGCTTGGCCTCGTCTCCAGCGCCCCAGAAGGTGTCGATGCGGTTGGCACCCTTGATTGCGCCGCCGGTATCCTGCGCGATCCACAGCCCGTCGGCTTCGGGGCGATCCACATCCATCCAGAACGGCGCGCCCAGCGGGACGAAGGCCGGATCGGCGGCGATGCTGATCCCGCCGACGACGGCGACATTCAATGCGCCGAGCGGACCGGGACCGGTCAATTCCTTGAAGAACACGTATGACCGGTTCTCGCGCATGATCGCGCGCCCTTCATCGGGATGGGCGCGGAGATAGGCGACGATTCCCTGCATCGACGTCTGCCCCGGGCCGAGCAGGTTGCGCGATTTCATCAGGCTGCCGATGCCGGTGTAATCATGCCCGTTCTGCCCGGCATAGCCGATGCGCATCACGCTGCCGTCGGGCAAGCGCAGGCGACCCGAACCCTGCACTTCGAGGAAGAACAGGTCGATCGGATCGGCGGCCCAGGCGATCTCCAGCCCCTTGCCCGCGAGAGCCCCGTCCTCGATCTGCCCACGATCCCAATAGGGGACGAAGGCGCCGGTTTCATCATAGCGGCCACGGCGTTGCTTGGTCTGGCATGGTCCCGTCGTCGGATCATCGGGGCAGACCTGAATCGGCCCGGTGACGATATCGCCGGGCCTGGCATAAACCGGCACCGGATAATCGGGCGATTGCGTGCGTGATCCGGCGATTTCAGGCTCGAAATAACCTGTCGCCTTGGCCGCCCCGTCGCCGACGCGGATGGCCGCAAAGTTTTGCGCGAAGAAACTGGCGGGATCGGCGGTCGCGGCGGCATCGCACGCCGCGCGCCAATCGGCAGTCTGCGTCAGACCGGACACATCGCTGCGGCGGAGCAGGGCCGGGCATGTCGCGCGAAAAGCCGTCAACGCGCGCGTGGCATTGTCGAGCGTGATCGGCGGAAAACTGGCGCTCGTCACACCGGCCGCAACGGCATTGGCTGGTGGCGGGGGCGTCACGACAATCGGCGCCGGCGGGGCGGGCCGCGTCGCCGGCGGCGGCGCAACACGCACCGGCTGGCGCTTGGGTGCACCCACACAGGCGGAAATGGCGAGGCACAGCACCGCCGCCAATGCGGGGCGCAAATGGCCGATCACGCAGACTCGTCGGTGTCGATCAACAACCAGTTGGGATCGCCTGCGCGAACTTCGCGGGCGAACGTCCACGCGTCATGCGTCGGCACCGCATCGTCGAGCGACCCCGCCACGACCTTGCCATTGGTATCGCGCGTGACCGCGGCGATATCGGCATCGAAGCGGACGGTGATTTCTGCCTGACGACCTTCGAGCATCGCCGCCGAGATGATTGCTTTGTCGATCGTCACCAAACGGTTGTCGAGCGCGAAGCCGGCGGCCTTGCGTTCCTCGATCGCGTGCGAAAACGCGTCGAAGACGTGCTCGCCGGTCAGGGGCTTCAGCGTATCGACGTCGCCGCGCCAATAGGCTTCGAGAATCATGCGGTAAGCCGCCGTCGCACCCTCGACGAAACGCGGTGCGTCGAATCCGCCATCGGCGGCGGCAATCGCGCGCAGGCCGGCGGCGGCGCTGGCTTCGACCGGGCTGTCCGCGACAATGGTTGAAGCGGCCGGTTGACCCTCGATCATCTGCGTCGCCGGGCGCGCCAGCGGTTCGGCCGGGGGCGCGACAAACGTCTGTTCGTGGCCGGTGCGCTTACCGAGCACGGCGTAAAGGCGCATCGCGAGAAACGCCGCCACCATTGCCAACAACACGATACCGACCACTTGCCACTCCTCGTTCGACACCAGACATAGGCGTTAGGCGGCGTGACTTCAAACCGCCATTGCCCATCGCGCTGTCACGCTTTAGTCGCGCGCCCTTCACGATCCATCAACGCACGAACGGAACAGACGACCAATGGCCGACGACCAGGCGCCCGAAACCCTTGCCAACGGACAGGATAACAGCCCCCAGGCAGGTGTGATCTCGCAATATGTGAAGGACCTGTCCTTCGAAAACCCGAATTCGCCGGCGGTCTATCAGTGGCAAAATCAGCCTAATATCGACGTCCAGTTCAACATCGGTTCGTCGCAACTGGCCGATGATGTTTACGAAGTCGTGCTCAAGATCGACGTCAAGGCGGAAGCCGAAGGCCAAGTCGCATTCCAGGTCGAGCTGTCCTATGCGGGACTCTTCGGGATCCGCAACGTCCCCGCCGAACAGATCCCGCCATTTCTGCTGGCAGAAGCGCCGCGCATCCTGTTCCCCTTCGCCCGCCGCGTTCTGAGCGATGCGGTCCGCGACGGCGGCTTCCCGCCGCTGATGCTCGAGCCGATCGATTTCGCGCAGCTGTACATGCAGCAACAGGCGCAGGGCGAGGCGTTGGTGTCGGCGCAGCCGGCGGGCGAGGCCTGATTGCAGGTGCTTCGAGATGCCGTTTCGACAAGCTCAACGGCTCCTCAGCACGAACGGATTGCTACAAGCCCGTTTGTCCTGAGGAGGGACTGAGCGAAGTCGAAGGCCCGTCTCGAAGGACGCCTGAATGAACCTCGTCCGCGCCACATCCACCATCGGCGGGCTGACCCTGGTCAGCCGCATTCTCGGCATGGTGCGCGACATGTTGATGGCGCGCTTCGTCGGCGCTGGCCTGGCGTCGGACGCATTCCTCATCGCCTGGCGGTTGCCGAACCTGTTCCGCGCCCTGTTTGCCGAAGGCGCCTTTGCCGCAGTATTCGTGCCTTTGTTCAACCGGACGATGGCCGAGGCGGAAAAGGAACGGCATGAGGCCGGGCTGGCCGCGGCCCGCGAGTTCGCGTCGCAAGTGCTGTCGGTGCTGTTCCCGTTCCTCGTCGTCTTCACCGCTTTGATGATGCTTGCCGCCGCGCCGATCGTATGGGCGATGACCGGCGGCTTTCCCGATGGCGGAGCGGAAAAATTCAACCTCGCGGTGCACCTCACGCGGATCACCTTTCCCTATCTGGCGCTGATCAGCATCGTGTCGCTGCTCGGCGGGGTGCTCAATTCGCTCGACCGCTTCTGGGTCAATGCGGCGGCGCCGGTGCTGCTCAACATCTGCATGATCGGGGCTTTGCTGTTCTTTCGTGGCGCCACGCCGCTGGCGACGGCGGAAACGCAAGCAATCGCGGTAACGATTTCGGGCGCGATGCAGCTGGCGTGGCTGGTGTGGTCGTGCCGCCAGGCCGGGGTCAGCCTCGCGTTGCGCCGTCCGCGCCTCAGCCCGCAGGTGCGGCACATGCTCGCGCTGATCGGCCCGGCGGCGCTGGGGCAGGGGGCGATCCAGTTCAACCTGCTGATCTCGACCAGCCTTGCCGCGCGCTTCCTGCCGCAAGGCGCAGTCAGCTATCTTTATTATGCCGACCGGTTGAACCAGTTACCGCTGGGGCTGATCGGCATCGGCGTCGGCACCGCGATCCTCCCCGCTTTGTCGCGCCACATCGGCGGGGGCAATACTGGGGCGGCGCAGCATACCCAGAACCGCGCTCTCGAACTGTCTCTCCTCCTGGCGATGCCCGCGGCCGTGGCACTGACGGTCGCGGCGACCCCGTTGATCCGGGGCGTGTTCGAACATGGCGCCTTCAACGCGATCGATACCGCCGGAACGGCTGCGACGCTCGCTGCCTTCTCGCTGGGCGTTCCGGCCTATGTGCTGATCAAGGTGCTCACCCCGGGCTTTTACGCACGACAGGATACCAAGACGCCGGTGCGGATCGCAATGCTGTCGATGCTTGTGAACCTCGTCGGCAATCTGCTGTCGGTGCTGGTCCTCCACACCGGCTTTGTCGGTATCGCCCTGTCCACGGCGGCGGCGGCCTGGGTCAACACGCTGCTACTCTATTGGACGCTGCATCGTCGCGACCATCTCCGGCTCGACGCGCGAATGCGCCGCAATGGCGTCCGCATCATTCTCGCGTCCGCCGCCATGGGCGTCGCGTTGTGGTTCGGCGGCGCATTGTTCGACGCGCACATGGCGCGCGGCTTCTGGGAGCGGATCATCGCCCTCGGCATGCTGTGTGGCGCCGGCGCAGCGGTATACGGCGTCGCCGCGCTTGCGCTGGGCGCGGTTTCGCTTAGCGAATTGCGCTCCCAGTTCTCGCGGAAGCGTTAGACCATCATGCGTATCGTTTCGGGCATCCAGCCCACCGGCAATTTGCACCTCGGCAATTATCTCGGCGCGATCCGCAATTGGGTGCGGATGCAGGACGAAGTCACGGCGACGGGCGGCGAAAGCCTGTTCTTCCTCGCCGACCTTCATTCGTTGAGCGACCATATCGACCGCGACGTGCGGCTGGCGAGCGTGCGCGACATGACCGCGGCGCTGATCGCCTGCGGTATCGATCCGGCCAAATCGATCCTGTTCAACCAGGCGGCGGTCCCCGCGCATGCCGAACTCTGCTGGCTTCTCAACGGCACCGCGCGGATGGGCTGGCTCAACCGGATGACCCAGTGGAAGGACAAGGCCGGCAAGAACCGCGAGGGCGCCTCGATCGCGCTGTTCGACTACCCCGTGCTGCAAGCCGCCGACGTGCTGCTGTATCAGGCGACGCACGTCCCTGTGGGGGACGATCAGAAACAGCATCTCGAACTCGCGCGCGACATCGCCACCAAGTTCAACACCGATACCGGCGTCGATCTATTCACCCTCCCCGAACCCTTCATTCCGCCTGCCGCGGCGCGGATCATGAGCTTGCGTGACGGCACGGCCAAAATGAGCAAGTCCGATCCGTCGGACATGAGTCGCATCAATCTGAGCGATCCCGACGACGCGATTTCGCAGAAAGTGCGCAAGGCCAAGACCGATCCGGAGCCTTTGCCGTCGGACCCCATGGGGCTGGCAGGGCGCGCCGAAGCCGCGAACCTCGTCAGCATCTATGCGGCGCTGGCGGACAGCGACACGGCAACGGTGCTCGGAGAATTCGGCGGCAGCCAGTTCGGCCCGTTCAAGGCCGCGCTCGCCGATCGCCTGATCGAGCGCATCACCCCGATCCGCGAACGCTATGAAGCGTTGCGCGGCTCGCCCGAACTCGACCGGCATTTGCAGGACGGTGCCGCGCGCGCCCGTGCGGTCGCCGCCCCGACGCTGGCCAGGGCCTATGATGCGCTGGGCTTGATCGCGGCAAAGTGAGCAAGACCCGCGACGAAACGAAACCAGTCAACATTCGTTCATGCAGCAAGCGGCATACTCGGCCGCAGCAAGAGGTCAGCCCCATGAAAACATTGATGAAATTCGCCGCGCCCTTGTCGCTGCTGGCGGTTGCCGGGTGCGCCGCACCGTTTCAGGCGAAGGTTTCGCGCTTTCAGAACCTGCCCGCGCCGCAGGGTCAGAGCTTTACCATCCGCACCGACAATCCGCGGCTGCAGAACAGCCTCGAATTTTCGCAATATGCCAATCTGGTCGCTCAACGCCTCGGCCAGGTCGGTTATGCGCGCGCCGAAACGCCAGGCAGCGCCAATCTGGTCGTGACGGTTAACTACATGGTCGACCAGGGTCGTGAGCGCATCGAGACTTATCCCAGCGCTTCTGGCCCGTTCGGCGGACGCTTTGGTTTCGGCGGGTTCGGCTATGGCGGCTGGCACCGCGGCTATGGCGGCTTCGGCGGCGGGTTCGGGCGCGGCTATTATAGCGGATTCTACGACCCGTTCCTGTTCGACGACTATCGCGACGTCGAGAGCTACACGATCTACACGTCCGAACTGGACATGAAGATCGAGCGCCCCGGCACGCGCGAACGCGTGTTCGAGGGCCGCGCACAGGCGCAATCGACGAACAAAGATCTGACGACCACGGTGCCGAATTTGATCGACGCGATGTTCACCAATTTCCCGGGGAATAGCGGCGAAACGGTCAAGATCACCATTGCCCCGGCGCCGAAGAACCGGCGTTAGGGTTTCGCGTTGACGGTGTGGGAAGGCGTGAATTGTTTGCGCCGCACCCACCTTGTCGGCTGAAGTAACCCTGTCGCCCCTGCGCAGGCAGGGGTCTAGATAAGTTCACAAATGGAGACTCTGTCGCAGGTTGCGAACGCATCTGGGCCCCTGCCTGCGCAGGGGCGACAGGTACGTGGGTGAGTGGTCCAGGCGGTGCGGAAGGTGTGCAGTTCGTGTTTGCGACGTACCCTTATCCCTCGAGCGACCGCATCAGCAGGCGAACATCGGCGTCGATCTCGCTGTCCTGCCCGCGCAGCTTTTCGATCTGCCGGACCGCATGGATCACCGTCGTATGATCGCGCCCACCGAACCGGCGCCCGATCTCGGGCAGCGAACGCGGGGTCAATTGCTTGGCGAGATACATCGCGATCTGGCGCGGGCGGGCGACTTCTCGGGCGCGGCGCGCCGAAACCATCTCCGCCTGGCGGATCTTGAAGTGATCCGACACGCGCCGCTGGATTTCGTCGATGGTGATCCGGCGGCGGCTGGCGCGGAACATGTCCGCCAGAATGTCTTCGGCAAACTTCTCGTCGATCGCGCGATTGCTCAGTGACGAATAAGCCAGGAGGCGATTGAGCCCGCCCTCCAGCTCGCGGATCGAACTGGCGATGCGCGACGCGAGCAGGTCGAGCACGTTGACCGGGACCGTGACGCCCATCGCCGCCGCGCGGCTGTGCACGATCTCGCGGCGCAGCGGATAGTCGGCTGGCTGGATATCGACGACCAGACCCTGCGTCAGGCGCGACAGAATACGTCCCTCGACGCCATCCAGCTCATGCGGCGAGCGATCGGCGGCGATCACCACCCGGCGGTCGGCACGCATCAACTCGTCGAGCGTGTAGAGGAACTCTTCCTGCGTCGGCCCCTTGCCGGCAATGAACTGGAAATCGTCGATCATCAGCAGATCGACCGAACGCAGCCGTTCCTTGAATGCCATCGTGTCCTTGGCGCGGATCGCCTGCACGAATTCGACCATGAAGCGCTCGGCGGACATCGACAGCGCCTTGGCACCCGGCTTCATCGCCATGTAACTGTGGCCGATGGCGTGCAGCAGGTGCGTCTTGCCGTGACCGGTCGGCCCATGGAGGTAGAGCGGACTGAACCGCATCGGCCCATCCGCGCCCATCGCGCGCGCGGCGTTGCAGGCGACGCGATTGGCATCGCCGACGATGAACTGATCGAAGGTCAGGCGCGGGTCGAAGCGCGACAGCGGCGCAATGACCTCGACCACGTTCGGCTCGGCAGCAGGTTCTGATTTGGCGCTGAGCACCTCTGGCACGTCTTCACGCGAACCGATACGAACGCTGCGCACGTCGGGCATGATCGCCCGCCAGGCGAGCGTCAGGCGGTCGCCGAAATTGCTCGCCACCCAATTGGCCAGGAAACGCGAGGGCAGCAGCAGCTCGACTTCGCGGTCGTTGGTGCAAAAGCCGCCAAGGCTGATGCGCGCGAGCCAGTGATCGAAGTTACGCGCGCCGACATCGCGCCGCAGATTCTCGCGCACCGCTTTCCAGGCCGCGAGAACGCTTTCAGACACAATTTCGCGTTCGCCGTTGACCGCTGTCACGCCGTTCCCTCTTACCTAATGCTCGTACCCCCACACCGATGCGGCGGCCCAGTCCTGCTCGCATCCGGCTTCAACCGGGGGCGTCTCCGTCGCAGGTCTTTGAGGCCGATCGCAACGACGAGTCGTCGAATCTGCTGGCCCAATTTGTGCGAGGATCGACGGGGGGGTGCAAGCACCGCGCCGTAAATAAAATGAAATAATCCGGCTTGACTCGGGGAAGGTGAGGATTCGCCCGTAGCGCGGCTGGTTTTTGCCGGTTTTCTGCCGCTTTCCAACCAAGTGAGACCGAATCGGAAACGCAAAATTGGCGGGAATCCTAAGGATTCAACGGCATGGCTGTGGATAAGAAAAAAGGCCCGCGAATTGCTTCGCGAGCCCTTCGAAATTCTTGAGCGTCGTCGCTGGCTTAGCCGAGCGCGGCGACTCGCTTGGTCAGGCGCGCGAACTTGCGCGACGCGGTGTTCTTGTGAAGCACGCCCTTGGCCACGCCACGCGCCATTTCCGGCTGGGCAGCGGCAAGCGCAGTCGCGGCAACGGTCTTGTCGCCAGCGTCGAGCGCGGCTTCGACCTTCTTGACGAAGGTGCGGATACGGCCGACGCGCGCGCCGTTCACTTCGGCACGACGGTCGTTGCGGCGGATGCGCTTCTTGGCTTGCGGCGTATTCGCCATGCGACTGTATTCCCTCAAAAACAAAAAGAGGCGCGAAAACGCGCCGGTTCAAGCGGGCCGCATAGCCAGACAAACCCGAATCGTCAACGCTGGCAGCGCGGGCACCAGAAGGTCGATCGCCCGGCCTGAACATCGCGCCGTACCGTGCCGCCGCACATGCACGTCTCACCCTCGCGACCGTAGACCCGGAACTGGCTGGCGAAATAGCCCAGATCGCCGTTCGGCTGTGCATAATCGCGCAGCGTCGACCCGCCCGCGTCGATGGCGGCATTGAGCACTTTCGGAATTGCCGCGACCAGGCGTTTGAGGCGTTCGCCCGACAGGCTGCCCGCCTCGGCGAACGGGCTGATCCGCGCGACGTTGAGCGCTTCGCACGCATAGATATTGCCGACCCCGGCAACGATATGCTGGTCGAGCAGCAGCACCTTGACCGGCATCTTCCGCCCGCGAAACGCCGTGCGCAAATGCGCGACGGTCAAGTCGGGGCCAAGCGGCTCGGGACCGAGCGCCTTGAACGCCGGCCAGTCGTCGAGCCTGTCGGTGTGAACCAGATCGATCGAGCCAAACCGCCGTGCGTCATTGAGTGCGAGGCGGTGGCCGTCATCGGTGTCGAGCACGAAATGGTCGTGCTTCTCCAATGCGCCCGGATCGATCCGCCATCGCCCCGACATGCCGAGGTGAAACACCATCGTATCGCCGCGATCGGTGGCGATCAGCCCGTATTTGGCGCGGCGGCCGAGGCCGGTCACCCGCGCACCCGTCAACCGCTGACGCAGATCGACGGGGAACGGGCGGCGCAAATCGCCACGCCGGGTTTCGACCGACGTCAGCACGCGGCCATCGAGAACCGGCCGCAACCCGCGCACCGTTGTCTCGACTTCGGGAAGCTCCGGCATCGCTTAAATGAACAATGCGACGCTTTGGGTGGCGGTGGCGACGGCGCGCCCTTCGTGATTCCAGAGGTTCATGGCCTGGACCGAGGCACCGTGGGCGGCGTGATTGGCGACGGCTTCGAGCAGGAACCAGCCATCCCCCGCCGCCGCTTCGATGACGTTGAACTGCCAGGTCGTGGTCGAAATCGGACCCCAACCGTCGATCAAGCTCATTGCCGCGGGCGGCAGCGCGTCGGCAATGGCCATAAGCTCGATTTCGGGATCGAGGCCGGCGCGTTCGCGCAACCGGCGCCAGGCGCGGATCGTACCCTTGCCGCGATCCCACGGCATAACATCGAAATTGCGGAGGAAGCCTTGCGGCAACCGCTCGCTGTCCATCGGCGCGTCGGGCAGCGGAATGGCGGGCGCGGGCAAATCGTCATGCGCGATCGCCGACTCGCGCGGTGCCATGAACAGGAACAGTGCGCGGAGACCCACGCCGCTTTCGCCAACGACATCGACCCCGACGAACGCGCTGTTCTTGCCCCGGCGCAACAGTGTCGGCGTGGCGGTCACGACTCCCGCAAGCGGCCCGACGAAGGCGATCTGCGCCGACCGCAGCGGCGGCAGGTCGGGCAGACCAGCTTTGGCCGCCGCCAGCGCGATGGCTGCGGACAGGCCGCCATAGGCCGTGCGCCCCTGCAACCACCCCTCGGCAATTTCGGCGCGCATCGTCGCTCCATCGAAGGTAGCGGCGGCAAGGATTTCGGGCAGGCTCATCGTTCGGCGTTAGCCGACATGCCCGCGTACGCAACCTCGCTCCGTGCGATCCGTTGACGCCACGTCGGGCGCGCTCCACACGAAGGCGCCAGGGAGATCGTGCATTGAGCGGAGCGGCGACCATAGAAAAACGGATCGAGGCCGCGCCCGTCGTGGCTGACAGTCCGCAAGACGATTCGCAGCGTCGCGACCGGTTGCTCGCGTCGCTGACGCTGATTGCCGGCGCCGGCTTTCTGTTCGCCGCGCCGTTCGCGTTGCAAGCCGGACGGGTGTTCTTTTTGCCGGTCACCGCCGCGATGGTGATTGCGATCGCGCTGGTGCCGTTGCTGGAAGGGTTGCAGAATCGCCGCGTGCCGTCGGGGCTGGCCGCCTTGCTCTGCGTCTTGTTGTTCCTCGTCGTGGTCAACGTCGCGCTGGCGGCGATCGTCGTGCCAGCGAGCGAGTGGGTCACGTTGCTGCCGCAACGTCTCACGCGCATCCGCACCAACATCGCACCGGTGCTCGACCTGTTTCAAAGTCTGCAGCATTTCCTCGACAACCTCGTGAAGCGGTTTGCGAGCGGCCCGGTCGGTCGCCCAAGCACATCGGCGGTCCCGCCGCCCAATTCGGTACTCGCCTTGCTCGCGACATCGGCGCCATCGGTATTGATCGAGATGTTCTACTCGTTATTGCTGGTGTTCTTCTTCCTCGCCGGCTGGACGCGGCTCAAACGCCGCACGATCACCAGCCGGACCAGCATCGCCGGGGCCGTCACCACGGCCAGGGTGCTGCGCGATGTGGTCAGCGCGACGTCGAGCTATCTCGGGACGATCACGTTGGTGAACGTGACGCTCGGAGTGATCGTCGCCGGTGCCTTGTGGCTGCTCGGCATGGGCAGTCCGTTGATGTGGGGCGGTCTCGTCACGATCCTCAACTACATCCCGTATCTCGGACCGATCTTTGCGTCGTTGCTGCTGCTACTGGGCGGGTTGATGAGCTTCAACGACATCTGGACCGCCTTCACCCCGCCCGCGATCATGATCGGCCTGCATCTGGTCGAAGCGAATGCGGTGACGCCATTTCTCGTCGGGCGGCGGGTCAAGATCAATCCGCTGATGATCCTCATTTCGATCAGCTTCTGGGGCTGGGTGTGGGGTCCGCTGGGCGCGTTGCTGGCGGTGCCGCTGTTGATCATCATTCAGCGCGTGATCGCCGCCGCTGGCGTGCCCGACATCACCGGCTTCCTGTTCGAGGAAGGCATGCTGACGCACGTCGGCGATTCCGAAAGCGGGTGACGGGAACGCCTTGACGTGAATCGGGGGTGGACCTACAGGCCCGCTTCCCTGTCGCTGCGGGTGTAGCTCAGTTGGTTAGAGTGCCGGCCTGTCACGCCGGAGGTCGCGGGTTCGAGCCCCGTCACTCGCGCCAGGGATCGTAGGCAGAAACGCAGCGCAGCAGCGTTTCGGTGCTGCGTCAGCAGCAGCCGAAGATCCGGCCGACCTTAGCGCAGCATAAGGACCGACGACGTGGCTTTGCCACGGCGAGCCGACCGTCGCCCCCTTCGTCAACGCTTCGCGCTGCCACCTTCCCAACGGGGGAGGACTTTAATTCTTGGCTTCCATCCACCGTAACACCGGCTTCAACGGCGCGATCCACGCCAATCCAAACGCCCCGAACCACAAAATCTGCAGCCAAACATTCTCGGGCCGGGGCAAGGTCACCGCCAGCACCGCCCAAATGACGATCCACGCAACAATCGCGAGCACGCCGATGGGCTTGCGGATCGACGGTTCGTTCACGACACAACGCCTTCATCGGTAACAATGGCATGCAGCCTTACGTCCCATGGATCGATCGGCAACCATCGCGATTTTTGGCAATCCCAGGCGATCCCGATGCGCTTGGCGTCGGGCCACGCGGCAAACGCACGGTCGTAATAGCCCGCGCCGTAACCCAGCCGATCGAGCGCTTCGGTATAGCCGAGCAACGGCACGATGAACGCGTCGGGATCGACCGCAGCGGCGGTTGCCGGATCGGGCTGCCGCAATCCCATCGGTCCTGACAGCAGCGTGTCGCCCGGTTTCCAAGCCAGGAACAGCGGGGGGGCTTTCAATCCGGAATAAAAGGGCAGGGCCAGCGCCACACCTTGTGCATCGAGTATGCCGATCAACGGCAGGGTATCGACCTCGGTCCCGATCGGCAGATACACCGCGACGGTCTTGGCCCCGGCGAGCAGCGGCAAGGCCCGTTCGGCGAATCGTGCAGCGTTCGCGCATCGATCGGGCAGCGACCACGATCCGACATAGACATCGCGCAGTTTGCGGAGCCAGGCGCGAAATTCGGCTTTGGTGGGTGACGGGACCGCCATGGCCGTTTGCTCCGATATCCACTGACGCTCTAACGTCAGGTGGGGACCATGTGCTTCGGACCAGGATCCGGGCAGGGACAGCCCCCTAGGATGATAAATAGCCTCAGGGATGTATAAAGCTCGTACCGGGCAGTTCCCGTCACGCCCTATCTAAGCCTTTGCGTGGCTAGTCTCAAGGCTGTCGGCCATCGCTTCGACCCGTTCGGCCAATTGCGCCAGGGCTTCGGCAACGGCGGGCGACAAGCCAACCTGCGGCGGGGGCGCCTTGCCCTGACGCGCGTCGCCGAGTTCGTCGGCCAGCAGCAGTGCCGCAAGGAGCAGGGTGCGGGCTTCGGTGGCGCTGCCGACCGCGCGTGATGCTTCGGCGGCCTTTTTATCGACCTGCGCACCCAATTGGCGAAGATGATCCTCACCGCCATCGCGGCAGGCGACCGAATATTGGCGACCGCCGATGTTCAGGCTGACATCGGCCATTAGCGGGCACCCCCGGCCGATGGTTGGCCGGCACTGGCAATAACCTGTTCAAGGCTGTCGAGCGCCGCTTGCGTGCGTTCGCGCAAGGCCTGGTATCTGGCTTCGGCGGCTTGCTTGGCGGCGACCGATCCGCGTGCAGCGGTAATGGCGGACTCAAGACGGCCCAACGCACGGTCGATCCGCGCGATCACTTCTTCGGGTTCTGAATTCATCGTCGCGGCCATAAGCAGACCAACGGAATCCGGCAAGGCGCGAGGGTAACCGAAACGTTGACCAAATTGCCTTCGCGCGACAAAGGGGCGCGGACCAACCAGGCCCGCGCAATGCGCCGTGGCTCATCGCAAATTTGGGGAATAATACATGACGAAGGTGGCAATCAACGGGTTTGGGCGCATCGGTCGGCTGGTCGCACGCGCGATCCTCGAACAGCCCGATTGCGGGTTGGAACTGCTTGCGATCAACGACTTGGGCGATGCCAAATCGAACGCCATGCTGTTCAAGCGCGACAGCGTTCACGGCAAATATCCCGGCACCGTCGAAGCCGAAGGCAATGACCTGATCATCGATGGCAAGCGCATTCACGTCACCGCCGAACGCGATCCGGCCAAATTGCCGCATGCGGCCAACGGTGTCGACATCGCGCTCGAATGCACCGGATTTTTTACCGACCGCGAATCGGCGCAAAAGCATCTGGATGCCGGTGCCAAGCGCGTGTTGATCTCCGCGCCGGCCAAGGGCGTCGACCTTACCGTGGTGTTCGGGGTCAATCACGACAAGCTGACCGCCGATCATGTCATCGTGTCGAACGCCAGCTGCACGACCAACTGTCTGGCCCCCGTCGCCAAGGTGCTGAACGACGCGATCGGTATCGAGCGTGGCCTGATGACCACGATCCACGCCTACACCAACGACCAGAAGATCCTCGACCAGATCCACGGCGATATGCGCCGGGCGCGCGCCGCGGGCATGTCGATGATCCCGACCACGACGGGTGCCGCCCGCGCGGTCGGTGAAGTGCTGCCCGAACTGAAGGGCAAGCTCGACGGGTCGGCGATCCGCGTGCCGACACCCAATGTCAGCCTGATCGACCTGACCTTCACCCCGTCGCGCGACACGACCAGGGACGAGGTCAACGCCTTGCTCAAAGCGGCATCGGAAAGCGGACCGCTGAAGGGCGTGCTCGCCTATACCGACGAACCGCTGGTTTCGATCGACCTCAATCACGAGCCTGCATCTTCGACCGTCGACAGCCTCGAGACCGCCGTGATGGACGGCAAACTGGTCCGCGTCGTCAGCTGGTACGACAATGAATGGGGTTTCTCGAACCGCATGGTCGACACCGCCGGCGCGATGGCAAAGCTGGTCTGATCATGGCGTTCAAAACGCTCGACGATCTGTTTGCCGAGTTCAGGGCCGACGTTCGCGGCAAGCGCATCCTCGTCCGCGAAGACCTCAACGCCCCGATGGAGGGCGGCAAGGTCACGGACGATACACGGCTGCGCGCCGCGGTGCCGACGATCGCCGAGCTGGCGGACGCCGGCGCGATCGTGCTGGTGCTGGCGCATGTCGGGCGACCGAACGGCGCGCGCGATCCGAGCCTGTCGACCGCATTGCTGACGCAGCCGCTGGCGCATGTGCTGGGCCGCGAAGTGATGTTCGTCGATCACTACGCCGATCCGACCGCGCTGCGCGACCTGCAGCCGGGTCAGGTCGCGCTGCTCGAAAACACGCGATTCAGTACCGAAGAGGAGAAGAACTCCCAGTCGCATGCAGCCGATTTGGCACGTTTTGCGGATTTTTACGTCAACGACGCCTTTTCCGCCGCGCACCGTGCGCACGTTTCGACCGAGCGGCTGGCGCGTGTCCTGCCCGCCTTTGCCGGGCGGCAGATGCAGGCCGAACTCGACGCGTTGGACAAGGCTTTGGGCTCGCCTGAACATCCAGTCGCCGCCGTCGTCGGCGGCGCCAAGGTCTCGTCCAAACTCGCGGTACTCGAACACCTGGTCGACAAGGTCGATCATCTGATCATCGGCGGCGGCATGGCCAACACCTTCCTCGCCGCGCGCGGGGTCGATGTCGGCAAGTCGCTGTGCGAACACGATCTCGTCGCAACCGCCAACCGCATCTTCGACGCGGCGGACAAGGCCGGCTGCACCGTCCATCTCCCCTATGACGTTGTAGTTGCAAAGGAATTCCGCCCCAACCCGCCGGTCCGCACCGTCAATGTGCACGAAGTTATGGCGGATGAAATGATCCTCGACATCGGCCCCGCCGCAACCGAAGCGCTGGCGGATGTCCTGAAGACCTGCCGCACATTGGTCTGGAACGGGCCGCTGGGTGCGTTCGAAACCCCACCGTTCGACCGCGCGACCGTGGCGCTGGCCAGGACCGCGGCGGCACTGACGCAGAGCGGCAGCCTGGTGTCCGTCGCGGGTGGCGGCGATACGGTCGCGGCTCTAAATCAGGCGGGAGTGGCAGACGGCTTTACCTTCGTGTCGACTGCGGGAGGCGCGTTCCTCGAATGGATGGAAGGGCGCGAATTGCCAGGGGTAGCAGCGCTCGGTTGACCAATGTTATCGTCCCATAACGACACGCGTTTGTCGTGGGACGTCGAGGCGAGTTATGCTAACGCCCGGCCAGTGATTGATTTGAATAGTCTGTACGGGGAATTTTTCGATGGGCGCTTTCGTTGTTGCTGCCGCCGCTTTTGCATTGGCGCCTGTTACGGCCAATGCCATCACTTATGACGCCGTGAGCAGCTTTTCGTCAGGCAACCCCAGCGGCTCATGGGCATATGGCACCGGCGCGGGCAGCACCGGCTTTGTCCCGTTCTCGACCTATTCGTCGACGTGTTTTGGACAGAGCGGCTTCGCCTGCCACTCGTTTGGCGATTATCAGGGCGTCGGGCTCAACACGACGGCTGGCGATGTGAACCCTCCGGGCCTGTCGACTGTCGCGATCCCGAATGACGAATTGTGGCTGCATCCGGCTGACGGCGCTGGCGCGACCGATACAGTGGTAACGTTTCTCGTCTCCACGACCAGCACCTATTCGGTGTCGGGCCTGTTCCAGCGCCTGAGCAACGCCGCCAGTAATGGCAGCGGCAATGGCGTTCTGGTGTCGATCTACAACGGTGCATCGCTGCTCTACAGCAGCAGCGCGCTGGCCGGGACGCCCGCTGCCGCGACGCAGGCGACATTCAACTTCACACAAGCGCTGGCTGCCGGTTCGACCGTGTCGTTCGTCGTTAACAATAACGGCAATTATCAATATGATAGCACGGGCCTGTCGGCGAGCATCGCGGCTGTACCGGAGCCAGCACAATGGGCGCTGATGATCGGTGGCTTCGGCGTGGTCGGCGTGACGATGCGTCGCCGCCGCTCGGCTGCCGCTGCCGCCTAAACCCCATTTCGGTTAATAAGGCGGGTCGCGAAGGATCGCCTTCGTGACCCGTTTTTGTTGAGGCGAGATTGTTGGGCCGATTATACCCGTGTCCATCGCGGCAACAATCGGATAGCGTTGCTTAATGAGCGGCTTTCCTCGGTTGCGGACGCTCGCCGTCATCGCCGGGCTTTTGCTTGCTTACGTAATTGGCATGGCCACTGGGCATTATCAGCTTCCGCCCTTCAAAGCGCTTTTTGCATTGAAGATGCGCGCGACGGGTGAGACGCCGCCCAAACCGTCGTCATCGTTTCACGACGCTCTTGTCGCAATCGATGCCGCGCTGCCTCCGGGCCAAGCGGACGTCGTGATGCTCGGCGATTCGCTCACGGCTTACGGCCGCTGGGACGAGCGGTTTCGTGACTGCCGCGTCATCAATCGCGGCATTTCCGGCGATACCATCGCGAGCGTCAGGGGCCGTTTGGGCGAAGTTTTGTCGCATCGGCCGACGCAAGTCTTCGTCATGGCGGGGGTCAACGATCTGGTCGCCGGACGACCGATCGCCGCCATCGTAAGCGATTATGATACGACGGTGACGCACTTGATCGGCGGGGGCGCAACCGTCGTGATGCAATCGGCGCTACCCTGTACCGGGCCGGAAACCCTGTGCCCGGCGGGACGCAACGCGGCGATCGACGCCCTCAACCGCGCATTGCTTGGACTGGCGACGCGGCGCGGCGTCGCCTGGCTCGATCTGGTGCCGATGTTCAAGGTGGATGGCCACCTGCGGCCCGAGCTGACCATCGACGGCGCGCACCTGAACGCTGCCGGGTTCGCCGTGTGGGAGCGCCAGCTCGCGCCGCTGATGTGCAGGCCCGATCGCCAGCCGCGGCCCTTTTCGTGAGCGCTTCGCCCCGCTAACAGCGCCGCAAATCCCAACGATCCAGAAAGCCTGACCCGCATGAACCACGCCGAGATGCACGCCAAGATCGCCGCTGGACGGGGCTTCATCGCTGCGCTCGATCAATCGGGCGGATCCACGCCCAAGGCGCTGGCGGGCTATGGCATCGGGGCGGACGCGTTTTCGAACGATGAGGAAATGTTCGCGCTGATCCACGCGATGCGTGCGCGGATCGTGATGTCGCCTGTCTTCACCGGTGAAAAAGTCCTCGGCGCGATCCTGTTCGAACGCACGATGGACGGTCAGATCGACGGCAAATCCGCACCGCAAGCGCTGATCGACAAGGGCATCGTTCCCTTCATCAAGATCGACAAGGGGTTGGAGGACGAAGCGAATGGCGTCCAGTTGATGAAGCCCATCGGCGGACTCGACGCATTGCTCGCGCGCGCCAAGGGTCTCGGCGTGTTCGGCACTAAGGAACGCTCGGTGATCAACTTCGCGAATGCCGAAGGGGTGGCCGAGATCGTCGAGCAACAGTTCGAAATCGCCGCGCGGGTCAACACCGCCGGCCTGATGCCGATCATCGAACCTGAAGTGAACATCAAGTCGGCCGAGCGCGCTCAGTGCGACGCGCTGCTGCGCGACGAATTGCTCAAGGCGGTCGACGCATTGCCCGATGGGCAACAGGTCATGCTCAAACTGTCGATTCCCGCCAAGGCCAATCTCTACGCGCCGCTGGTCGATCACCCCAAGGTGCTCAAGGTCGTCGCGCTGTCGGGTGGCTTTTCGCGCACCGACGCCTGTGCCGAACTGGCGAAGAACAAGGGCATGATCGCGAGCTTCAGCCGCGCATTGCTCTCGGACCTCCGTGCAGACATGTCGGAAGCGGAGTTCGACGCCGCGCTGGGCGGTGCGATCGACGAAATCTACGCGGCGTCGGTCGACAAGGTCGCCTAGCCATCGCGCCGGGCTTGAGCTAAATCCACCGCACCGCGAGAAGACGGGACGGGTCGCACTGACATCACAACGGAAGTGCACCCATGTCTCGTTCGATCATCCTGCTGTTTGGCAGTGCGGCCTACGTCTTCTTCTTCGCGACGTTTCTTTATCTGATCGCGTTCGTCGGCAATTTGCCGTGGGTGCCGCTGACGATCGATCGTGGACCGATTGCCAGCACCGGCATGGCGTCCGTGGTCGATCTTTTGCTCGTCGCCTTGTTCGGGGTGCAGCATAGCGTGATGGCACGGCCAGGGTTCAAGGCGGCATGGACGAAAGTGGTGCCGAAGGCGCTCGAACGGAGTGTCTACGTCGTTGCGTCGAGCCTGATGCTGATCCTGCTTTACGCATTTTGGCGGCCCATCGTCGCGCCGCTGTGGACCGTCACCGCGCCAGCCGGTCAAATTCTGCTATGGGCACTATTTGGACTGGGATGGGGCATTGTCCTGCTCTCGACCTTCCTGATCAGCCATTTCGAACTGTTCGGCCTGACGCAAGTATGGACCAACTGGCGGCGGCGCGAGATTGCGCCGATGAATTTCGTGACGCCGTTCCTCTATAAATTCGTGCGGCATCCACTGTACCTCGGCTTCCTCATCGCGATGTGGTCGATCCCGGCGATGACGCTGGGCCATGCGCTGTTTGCGGGGGCGATGACCGTTTATGTGCTGATCGCGATCCGGTACGAAGAACGCGATCTCGTGGCACAGCTTGGACATGAATATGTCGATTATCGCGGTCGCGTGGGGATGCTGACGCCAAAGCTGCGCTGACAATTCACGCGGGGACGCTAGGGACGGCGGATGGACGATGATTTTGCCTCCCAGTTCGCGCGCGACCGGCGCCCGTTATGCCAGCTTTATCTGATCTCGCCGCTCGATGTGGGGGGCGGATTCCCGGAACGACTGGCCCGCGCGCTGGATGCGGGTTCGGTCGCGGCGTTCCAGTTTCGCGTAAAAGGCATTGATCAGCATGCGGCCGTCGCACTGGCGGAACCGCTTCAGCGCATCTGCGCCGATGCGGACGTGAACTTCATCGTCAACGACAGTATCTCGCTGGCCAAGCGGATCGGTGCCGACGGCGTGCATCTCGGGCAAGGCGATGGCGACGTTCGCGAGGCGCGTGAGGTGCTGGGCCGGGAGGCGCAGATCGGCGTGACGTGCCATGACAGCCGGCATCTGGCGATGGAAGCAGGCGAAGCGGGCGCGGATTATGTCGCGTTCGGGGCGTTCTATCCGACGACGACCAAGGAAGTCTCGCACCGGGCTGAGCCATCGATCATCGGGTGGTGGACGACGCTGTTTCCCGCGCCGTGCGTGGCAATCGGCGGGATTACACCGGAGAATGCGCCGCCGCTAATTGCTGCAGGGGCGGACTTCCTCGCGGTCAGTTCGGCCGTGTGGTCAGGCGACGAGGCCGAAGCGGTTCGCGCGTTTGGGCGCGTCATCACCGGCTAAGCGATCGTTGGCAACGTAGCGCGCCTCGAATTGATCGACCGTCGGCGCGGTGCCGCGTTCGCGCGACAAATGCCAGGTCGAGCCGAACAGGCCCGATGCGGGAACCGAATGTGGCGTGATCGACTTGCTCATAACGCGTCTGATACGCGCGGTTTCCCGCAACTAATTGGATAAAAGCGACGATTTGCGATTATTTTTTGCGCCGAGATGCTTTCGCATGCGTTCCGACCTGCATGAAAAAACTGCTCCCCTTGCTCCTCGTGCCGCTGACGATCGGTGCCGCCGCCCCAACAACCGCGGTCAATCTTCCGGTGCTGCACGTGCAGGTGATCCTGGACAAGCTGGGATTCTCGCCAGGGACGCTGGATGGAAAGCGCGGTCAGTCACTGACTTTGGCCCTGAAGGGTTTTCAGGAATCGCGCGGTCTGGCCACTACGGGCATCGTCGACCAGCCGACGCTGAACGCGCTGCTGCCATTCCAGGCGTGGCGCGCGGTCAAGGAAATCACGCTCGGTACGGGGGACGTTGCCGGACCGTACACCAATCCGTTCCCGCACGACCCGGCGGAGCAGGCCAAGCTCCCGGGACTGTATTACAAGAATACGCTCGAGGCGCTGGCCGAGCGGTTCCACACCACCAATGCGACGCTGATCGCGCTTAGCAGTCGAGAGACACAATTGCGTCCCGGCGCGAAAATCACGGTGCCGAACGCCATGCCGACGTCGCGGGCTTATCCCAGCGGAAACGACGTGTGGCGCGGAACGCTCAACAGCCTGAATGTCCAGGCGATCAATCCGGTCGCCAAGCGTCTGGTGGTCGACAAGTCCGATGCGGCGTTGCGGGTCTATGGCGAGGACGACCGGTTGATCGCGCAATTTCCGGCGACGATGGGCTCGTCGCACGACCCGCTGCCGATCGGCACGTGGAAGATCATGGGCGTCGATCCCAATCCCAAATTTCGCTACAATCCGGACCTGTTCTGGGATGCCAAGACGACCGATGAAAAGGCGATGCTGCCTGCCGGCCCCAACGGCCCGGTCGGGGTGGTGTGGATCGACCTCAACAAACCACATTACGGCATCCACGGGACGCCCGAGCCGCAGACGATCGGCCGCACCGAAAGCCACGGCTGTATTCGCTTGACCAATTGGGACGCGGCGCGCTTGGCATTGATGGTCAAACCGGGAATGGAGGCCAAGTTCCAGCTTTGAGGTCGGTCAAACTCCTGCTGGTGCTGATCGTCGTCGCGCTCGTCGCGGCGGTGGTTTACGTCTACGCGTCGCCGTCATCGACGCTGGACGGACCGAAAGCGCCGGCCATACCTGTCGCGCAATCGGGCAGCGCACAGCCGTTGCCCAGCGGGCTGGTAATGCCGGTGCAGGGCGTAAAGTCCGATCAATTGACCGACACCTGGCACCAGTCGCGCGAAGGCGGCGCGCGGGTGCACGAGGCGATCGACATCATGGCGCCGGGCGGCACCCCGGTGCTTGCCGCGCTGCCGGGCACGGTCGAAAAGCTGTTTCAGTCGGATCGCGGCGGGACGACGATCTACATCCGCACCGACGACAGCAAATGGACCGCCTATTACGCGCATCTGCGCGGCTATGCGCCGGGGCTGGCCGAAGGACAGCGGATCACCGCGGGCCAGTTGATCGGCTATGTCGGCGATACGGGCGACGCCGGGCCGGGCAATTTCCACCTGCACTTCGCGCTCAACCGCATGGCGCCGGGAGAACGCTGGTGGCAGGGGACGGCGATCAATCCCTATCCGATCCTTGCCGGAAAGCCGTCCGGCAGCTAAGCGCGCGCGCTTTCCGAGCAAGGTTCCATCATGAAGATCAACGCGGTCGAGATTCGTCCCGGCAACATCATCGAGTTCGAGGGCGGCATCTGGCGCGCGGTCAAGATTCAACACACGCAGCCGGGCAAGGGCGGCGCCTATATGCAGGTCGAACTGAAGAACCTGCGCGACAGCCGCAAGAACAACACGCGCTTTCGCTCCGCCGAGACCGTGGAGCGCGTCCGTCTCGACCAGAAGGATTTCCAGTTCCTGTTCGCGGAAGGCGACACGCTGACGTTCATGGACAAGGAAAATTACGAGCAGGTCACGCTGCCGCGCGACTTGCTGGGCGACGCCGCCGCGTTCCTTCAGGACGGCATGGATGTCGTCATGGAAATGCACGAGGAGGAAGCGCTTTCTGTGCAACTCCCCGACACCGTCGAAGCCGTGATCGTCGATGCCGACGCGGTGGTGAAGGGGCAGACCGCCTCGTCGAGCTACAAGCCCGCGATGCTCGACAATGGCGTCCGCGTGATGGTGCCGCCGCATATCTCGTCGGGCACCAAGATCGTCGTCGATGTTTACGAACAAACCTACGTCCGCCGCGCCGACTAATGCCTTCCCATTCCGGCCTACTCACCATCATGGACCGCGCGGCGCGCAAGGCCGCGCCAAAGCTGCGTCGCGACTTCAACGAGGTCCAGCAGCTGCAGGTCAGCCGCAAGGGGCCAGCGGATTTCGTCACGCAGGCGGATCAGCAATGCGAACAGACCTTGTTCGAGGAACTGTCGCGCGCGCGGCCCGACTGGGGCTTCCTGATGGAGGAGCGCGGCGAGGTCGCGGGCGATCCCAACAAGCCGCGCTTCATCGTCGATCCGCTGGATGGCACGACCAACTTTCTTCACGGCATTCCGCATTTCGCAATTTCGATCGCGGTCGAAGAGCCGATGGCGTCGGGCAAACGCGAAATTACCACCGCGCTGATCTATCAACCGCTGACCGATGAGGCTTTCTGGGCCGAGAAAGGGCGCGGCGCGTGGCTGACCGACAAGCGCCTGCGTGTCTCGGCACGCCGCGATCTGCCCGACAGCCTGATCGCCACCGGCATTCCGTTCATGGGTCATGGCGATTTCGCGCAGTGGAGCCGCATCTTCGGCGCGGTCGCGCCCGAAGTCGCGGGCATTCGCCGTTTCGGCTCGGCGGCTCTCGATCTCGCCTGGGTCGCGGCGGGGCGTTATGACGGTTTCTGGGAATCCGGGTTGCAGCCATGGGACGTCGCGGCCGGCATGCTGATCGTGCGCGAAGCGGGCGGCTTCGTCACCGACTTCCGCGGCAGCGATCAGGTGATGGAGCGGCAGGAAGTGCTCGCCGCCACCGACACGTTGCACAGCAAGCTGCACAAGCTCCTCGCAGGGTCGCTCCGCTAGTAATTGCGAGTGATTCTCACAGGCTAGCTGCCTTGCCCGCTGCAGTGCAGCGCCTTACAGGCTCCATCATGCAAAACGTCGCGGCCGGCTATCTGCCGATCCTCCTGTTTCTGGCCATCGCGCTGTTCATTTCGACGGCGTTCGTGGTCCTGCCGATGATCGTGTCGCGCCTGACCGGTTCGCATCAACCGAACGCGTCGAAACTCGGCGAATATGAGTGCGGTTTCCCGGCGTTCGAGGATGCGCGCGCGCAGTTCGACGTGCGGTTCTACCTCGTCGCGATCCTGTTCATCATCTTCGATCTGGAGGCGGCGTTCCTGTTTCCCTGGGCGGTGTCGCTGCACGGGATCGGCTGGACCGGCTGGGGCGCGATGATGATCTTCCTCGTCGAACTGGTGCTGGGCTATGCCTATGCGTGGAAAGTGGGAGCGCTCGAATGGGAGTAGAACTCACCGCGCCCGAAAACCTGTTCCGGCAGGAAGGCGAACAGACCGCACCCGATCATGCCTATTTCGACGGCCTGAATGGCGAGCTTCAGGACAAGGGCTTCCTCGTCACCTCGACCGAGGATCTGTTCCAATGGGCGCGCACCGGCAGCCTGTGGTGGATGACCTTCGGCCTCGCTTGCTGCGCGGTCGAGATGATCCATGCCAATATGCCGCGTTACGATTTGGAACGCTTCGGCGCCGCGCCGCGCGCGAGCCCGCGTCAGTCGGACGTGATGATCGTTGCGGGGACGCTGTGCAACAAAATGGCCCCGGCGCTGCGCAAGGTCTACGACCAGATGTCGGAGCCCAAATACGTCATTTCGATGGGCAGCTGTGCCAATGGCGGCGGCTATTATCACTATAGCTACAGCGTCGTGCGCGGCTGCGACCGGATCGTGCCGGTCGATATTTACGTGCCCGGGTGTCCGCCGACCGCCGAAGCGTTGCTGTACGGCATCATGCAGTTGCAGCGGAAAATCCGTCGTCAGGGAACGATCGAACGGTGAGCCAGTCGGTCGCGCCGCTGGTCAAGCCGCATGACGGCCTGATCGACGCCGTCCGCGCCGCGCATGGCGTTGGCGTCGTCGATGCGTGGCACAAGGTCGATGAGACGACGATCGTCGTGACGTGCGACGCGCTGATCGCGGTGCTGACCTGGCTGCGCGATGAGCAAGCGTATCAGCAGTTGATGGAAATCGCCGGCGCGGATTATCCCGAGCGGCCCGAGCGGTTCGACGTGAATTACCACCTGCTCTCGGTCACGCGGAACGCGCGCGTACGCGTGAAATTGTCCACCGACGAAGCGACGCCGGTGCCGACCGCGACGGGCCTATGGCCGGTCGCCAACTGGCTCGAGCGCGAAGTGTTCGACATGTACGGCGTGCTGTTCGACGGTCACCCCGATCTGCGCCGCATCCTCACCGATTACGGTTTTACCGGCCACCCGCTGCGCAAGGACTTCCCGCTGACCGGCTATCAGGAAGTCTGGTATTCCGAAGAAGCCAAGCGCGTCGTCTACGAACCGGTCAAGCTGGCACAGGACCTGCGCAACTGGGATTTCCTGTCGCCATGGGAAGGCGCGGAATACGTCCTGCCCGGCGACGAGAAAGCCGCCTTGCCCGAAGCCAAGGGCGCGCCGACGCCATTGAGCGCGGACGAGATCAAGAAGGCCGATGCCGCGCAGTCTTCGGCCAAGACGCCGGTTGCCGAACCCAAGACCACCGAGACCAAGGGCCAGTCCGGCGCGGGCGAACCGACCGATAGCGCGGCGAAGCCCAAGCGTGCGCGCAAGGCGAAGGGGGAGGGGCAGTGATCCATCCATTCCATGTCGCCCCTGCGCAGGCAGGGGCCCAGATGATCTCGCAATACGCGGCTGCGTTTCAGTGTGGAGAGTCCATCTGGACCCCTGCCTGCGCAGGGGTGACATGCCACTTTGTTGCGGAGACAATTCGTGGCTGAACTTATCCGCGAACTCGAAGGCGTGTGGGACGATGCCGATCCCACGCCGGGCGACACCAAGATTGCCAATTACACGATCAATTTCGGCCCGCAGCATCCCGCCGCGCACGGCGTGTTGCGCCTGGTCATGGAGCTGGATGGTGAAATCGTCGAACGCGCCGATCCGCATGTCGGCTTCCTCCACCGCGGCACCGAAAAGCTGATCGAAACCAAGCCGTATCTGCAGAACATCCCCTATTTCGACCGGCTCGATTACTGCTCGCCGATGTGCATGGAGCACAGCTTCGTGCTGGCGATCGAGAAGCTGCTCGATCTCGAAGTGCCGCTCCGCGGGCAATATCTGCGCGTGTTCTGGGCCGAACTGACGCGGATCTGCAATCATCTGCTCAACCTCGGCTCGCACGTCATGGACGTCGGCGCGATGACGCCGAACCTGTGGCTGTTCGAACTGCGCGAGGACACTTACGGGTTCTACGAGCGGGTCAGCGGTGCGCGGATGCACGCCAATTACTTCCGCCCGGGCGGGGTGCATCAGGATATGCCGCTGAAGCTCGCGGCGGATATCGGCGACTGGCTCGACAACCGTTTCCCGCAATTGTTCGAGGATGCGATCAGCCTCGTCGCCGACAACCGCATCTTCAAACAGCGCAATGTCGATATCGGCGTGGTGACCAAGGACGATGCGCTCGCCTGGGGCTTTTCGGGGCCGATGATCCGCGGGTCGGGCATCGCCTGGGATCTGCGCAAGTCGCAGCCTTACGATGTCTACGATCGCATGAAGTTCGACGTGCCGGTGGGCACGCGCGGCGATTGCTATGACCGCTTCATGGTGCGCGTCGAGGAATGCCGCCAGTCGGTGCGGATCATGAAACAATGCCTCGCCGAAATGCCCGAGGGGCCGGTGATGACCAACGACACCAAGGTCGCGCCGCCGCGCCGCGCGGAGATGAAACAGTCGATGGAAGCGCTGATCCATCACTTCAAGCTGTATACCGAGGGCTTCCACGTCCCCGCGGGCGAAGTGTATGTCGCGACCGAAAGCCCCAAGGGCGAATTCGGCGTCTATCTCGTCGCCGACGGAACCAACAAGCCGTATCGCTGCAAAATCCGCCCGACCGCGTTTTCGCATTTGCAGGCGATGGACTTCATGATGAAGGGCCACATGCTCGCGGACACCACCGCGGTGCTCGGCGCGATGGATATTGTGTTCGGGGAGTGCGACCGGTGACGCTACGCGGCGTACTGCTTTGGATTGATCGAGATTTCGATAGCATCCGACCATGGACAATCGGCATTCTGTTTCTTGGCTCCTTTGTCATCCTTGCCAGCGCGAAGATGTTGGGAGTGAGTGAGAACGTCCTTTCGTTGATGACCGTCGCCATACTTGGGGTCGTGTTGGTTCCCGTCACGATTTACTACCTCTTGCGGTCTACCAAGAACTTTTGGCGTGTAATGGGTGGCTCGATCCGTACGCTCTCCGGTGATCGAGACGACAATGGCTGAAGCCGCAACCCTTTCTGACACGCCTGAAATTCGCGAGCGCTGGGGCAATTTCGCTTGGAGCGAGGCCAGCGCCGCCAAGGCGAAAGACATCGTCGCGCGCTATCCGCCGGGGCGTCAGGCGTCGGCGGTGATGCCGCTGCTGTTCCTCGCCCAGCGTCAGGTGGGTGACGAGGTCGGCACCTATGGTTGGCTGCCGATCCCGGTGATGGAGTTCGTCGCGCGCGAGCTCGACATGCCGTATATCCGCGTGCTCGAGGTCGCGTCCTTCTACACGATGTACAACCTCGCACCGGTCGGGAAGTATCTGGTGCAAGTGTGCGGCACGACGCCGTGCATGCTGCGCGGGGCCGAAGATCTGATGACCGCGTGTCGCAAGCGCGGCATGCATGTCGGCCGCCCGAGCGAGGACGGGCTGTGGACGCTGGCCGAGGTCGAATGCCTCGGTGCCTGCGCCAACGCGCCGATGGTCCAGATCAACGATGACAATTACGAGGATCTGACGCCCGAATTGCTCGACAAAGTTCTCGATGCGCTCGCCCGCGGCGAAACCCCGCCGACGCTCAGCCAGATTGGGCGCAAGACCAGCTGCCCCGAGGGCGGCCCGACCACGCTGAAGGAATTCACCTAATGGCCGGTCTCATCGCCCTGATCGTCGCCGTCATCGTCATGGTGCTGGTGATCAAGATAGTGTTCTTCGTCGGCGCGTTGCTGATCGGCCTCGCCGTCGCGGTGGCGGTCTACTTCCTTGCCGAACGTTTAATCGGAACGGGTCGATGAACCGCTATAACCCAATTCCCGTCACCCCGGCCTCCGAGCCGGGGTCCAGCTTCTTCTCGACGCTGCGCGAAGTAGAAGCTGGACCCCGGATCAAGTCCGGGGTGACGAAAAACTTTATTGCGCCGGAGAGCAGCTGTGCTCGCCGATAAGGACCGCATCTTCACCAACCTCTACGGTTTCCAGCCGTGGAATCTCGACGCGGCGCAGGCGCGGGGCGATTGGGACGGCACCGCCGCGCTGATGGCACGCGGGCAGGACCAGATCATTGAGGATGTGAAGGCCTCGGGCCTGCGCGGTCGCGGTGGCGCGGGCTTCCCGACCGGCATGAAGTGGAGCTTCATGCCCAAGGCGCCGACGCCCGAACGGCCCAACTTCCTCGTCGTCAACGCGGATGAATCCGAGCCCGGGTCGTGCAAGGATCGCGAGATCATCCGCCACGATCCGCACAAGCTGATCGAAGGCGCGCTGATCGCCGGTTTCGCGATGCGCGCGCGCGCCGCCTACATCTACATCCGCGGCGAATATATCCGCGAGGCCGAAGTGCTGCAGGCGGCGGTTGACGAAGCCTATGCTGCGGGCTTGCTCGGCAAGAACGCTCTGAAGTCCGGCTATGATTACGACGTCTTCGTCCATCGTGGCGCGGGCGCATACATCTGCGGCGAAGAGACCGCGATGCTCGAAAGCCTCGAGGGCAAGAAGGGTCAGCCGCGCCTCAAACCGCCCTTCCCGGCGGGTGCGGGACTTTATGGCTGTCCGACGACGGTCAACAATGTCGAATCCATCGCAGTCGTCCCGACGATCCTGCGCCGCGGCCCCGCCTGGTTCGCCGCGATCGGCAATCCGAAGAACGAAGGCACGAAACTGTTTCAGATCAGCGGGCACGTGGAAAAGCCCTGCGTGGTCGAGGAAGCGATGGGCATCCCGTTTCGCGAACTGATCGAAAAACATTGCGGCGGCATCCGCGGCGGCTGGGACAATTTGCTCGCGGTCATCCCCGGCGGCTCCTCAGTACCCTTAGTCCCCGCCGCTGAGATTATGGACGCGCCGATGGATTTCGACGGGTTGAAGGCGCTCGGCTCGGGCCTCGGCACCGCGGCGGTGATCGTGATGGATAAATCCACCGACATCGTGAAGGCGATCAGCCGCCTGTCCTATTTCTACAAGCACGAAAGCTGCGGCCAATGTACCCCGTGCCGCGAAGGCACCGGCTGGATGTGGCGCGTGATGGAACGCCTGCGCACCGGCGACGCGGCGGTCGGCGAGATCGACATGCTCTACGACCTGACCAAACAGGTCGAAGGCCACACCATCTGCGCGCTCGGCGATGCGGCGGCGTGGCCGATCCAGGGCCTGATCAAGCATTTCCGCCCGGAGATCGAGCGGCGGATCGCGGGCAATGGCGGCCAATATGCGGAGGCGGCGGAATGAGGCTCTTGGCATTGTTCGGTATGTGGTTTGCGACGATGGCCATCTGCGCGGCGCCGGCTTGCGCCGAGGCCGCGGAGTCTCCCGCAATGCGATGGGCTCAATGTCTCGTTACGAACGCTCCAGATCGTGCGTCCGAGATTATTCTATTGGCTGGTGGCGGCAATGATTTCGGCATTCCGCGTAAGCCGTGTGGTGAATTGCTGCCGGGCAATGTCGACGCTTCGATCGCCAGTGATCTCGAAGCGGCGGCTCACCCGCCCGTCTATGCCTGCATCCGCGCTTCAGCTGAAGGCGTAGCTGCGATAAAGGCATTTCGAGCTGAATATAATGGCCCGGCGTTTTCTGCTCTAATTCGCCAATTCGAACTGGATAAGGCGCAGCCTTATGGGTTCACCCCCGGAATAAAGAATTATCGGGTCAGCGATGACGACAAAATGATGGCGGCGACACAATTGGCGTCGGCAAAGCGGGTTCAGGCAATTGCTGCCAGATGCAATCCCGCTTTGCGGGCTCAATTGTTCGAGCAAACTCGCTTTTTACAACCTCTGCTCCGCGGTACGCGCTAATGCCTAAACTCACCGTCGACGGCATTGAGGTCGAAGTCCCCGCTGGTGCCACCGTGCTCCAGGCCGCCGAGGCTGCGGGGAAAGAAATCCCGCGCTTCTGCTATCACGAACGTCTGTCGATAGCCGGCAATTGCCGGATGTGCCTGGTCGAGGTGAAGCCCGGCCCACCCAAGCCTCAGGCGTCCTGCGCGCTGCCCGCCGCCGATGGGCAGGAAGTCCGCACCGACAGCGCGATGGTCAAAAAGGCGCGCGAAGGGGTGATGGAGTTTTTGCTCATCAACCACCCGCTCGACTGCCCGATTTGCGATCAGGGCGGCGAATGCGACCTACAGGATCAGGCGATGGCGTTCGGGCGCGGGCATTCGCGCTATGACGAGCATAAGCGCGCGGTCACCGAAAAATATATGGGGCCGATCGTCAAGACGGCGATGACGCGCTGCATCCAGTGCACGCGCTGCGTTCGTTTTGCCGAGGAGGTCGCGGGGGTGGAGGATCTCGGCGCGCTGTATCGCGGTGAGGCTATGCAGATCACGACCTATCTCGAGCACGCGTTCAAATCCGAGCTGTCGGGCAATGTCGTCGATCTGTGCCCGGTCGGCGCGCTGACGTCGAAGCCTTATGCGTTCGAGGCGCGACCGTGGGAGCTCAAGCGCACCCCGGCGATCGACGTGATGGACGCGGTTGGGACCAACGTCATGCTGCATTCGCGCGGGCGGCAAGTGCTGCGCGCGCTGCCGCGCGTCAACGACGACGTGAATGAGGAATGGGCGAGCGACAAGACGCGCCACGCGGTCGACGGGCTGGTGCGCGGGCGGCTCGACAAACCGTACGTCCGCAAAGGCGACAAGCTCGTCGCCGCGACTTGGGACGAAGCTTTTGCTGCGATCAAGGCGGCCAATGCGGGCAGCAGCGTTGCGGCGATCGCCGGCGATCTGGTCGATTGCGAAACGATGTATGCGGCGAAAGCTTTGCTCCAGTCCATGGGCAGCGATCTGCTCGAAGGGCGTCAGACCGGGCTCGACTATGATTGCTCGAGCCTCAGCGCGGTCAATTTCAACACCGGGATCGCGAATATCGAGCGGGCCGACGCGATCCTGTTGATTGGCACCAACCCGCGCTTCGAAGCACCGTTGGTCAACACGCGGATCATGAAGGCGGTGCGTCGCGGCGCGAAGGTTTTTGTCGTCGGTCCGGACATGGACTTGACCTACAAACACGAATGGCTGGGCAGCGATGCGTCACTGCTTGCCAACCTGCCCCATGTCGCGCGGGACGCATTTGCCAAGGTCGAACGTCCGGTGGTGATCCTGGGTGGTGCGGGGCTCAAAGCCAAGGGCGTACATGGTGCGGCGCTGGCTTTGGTCAAAACGCTCAACCTGGTCCGTGACGGCTGGAACGGCTTCAACGCCCTGCACATGGCGGCCAGCCGGATGGGCGGACTGATGCTCGGTTATGCGCAAAAGGGCGGCATGGCCAATATCCTCGCTGCGGATCCGAAGCTGATATTCCTGCTCGGCGCCGACGAGGTCGATTGTTCGAAACTCACTGGCCTCAAAGTGTTCGTCGGCCATCACGGCGACAAGGGCGCGCACGCGGCGGACGTAATACTGCCCGCCGCAAGCTATGCCGAAAAGCCCGGGACGTATGTGAACCTCGAAGGTCGCGTGCAGCGGTCGGAACGGGCGGTGTTCCCGCCGGGCGACGCGCGCGAGGATTGGACGATCTTCCGCGCGTTGAGCGATGTGCTCGGCCACAAACTGCCGTTCGACACGCTCGACGCGCTGCGCGCGGCGATGGCGGCGGACGTGCCCGCGCTGGGCCGGGAAGGGCTTGCCGATTATGGCTGGTCCGTGCCCAAACTGTCGACCGCGCTGTCGGGCGAAATCGGCGCGTCGCCGATCAACGATTTCTACCTGACCAACGCCATCTGCCGCGCGTCGCCGACGATGCAGCGCTGTTCCGAGGAATTGGTCCACGGCGTCGAATTTGCGGAGGCGGCGGAGTGACCGCTTACCTCCAAACGCATCTCGGTTTCGGACTCGGCTGGTTCGTCGCGAATACGGCGTATATCCTGTTGATCAGCCTGCCGCTGATGCTGGCGGTGGCAATGATCATTTATGCCGATCGCAAGATCTGGGCGGCGATCGCTTTGCGCCGCGGACCGAACGTCGTTGGACCGCTCGGGCTGCTGCAGTCTTTTGCCGACGGGTTGAAAGTGTTTCTGCAAGAAACGATCATCCCGTCGAGCGTCAACACCGGGCTGTTTCTGCTCGCACCGATCATCACCTTCACCGTCGCTTTGATCGTGTGGGCGGTGATCCCGTGGCAGGCGGGCGTGGTGCTGGCGGACATCAATGTCGGGCTACTCTACGTCCTCGCGGCGTCGAGCCTCGGCGTCTACGGGATCATCATTTCGGGCTGGTCGTCCAACTCGAAATACCCGTTTTACAGTGCGTTGCGCGCCGCGGCGCAGATGGTGTCGTATGAAGTCTCGATCGGCTTCATCCTGATCACGGTCGTACTGTGGGCGGGGACGTTCAATTTGTCGGGCATCGTGCTGAACCAGCAGGGCCATGTCTTCGGCATCTTCAACGGCTATGGCTTCAACCCGTTGTTCCTGCCGATGGCGGTGATGTTCCTGATAAGCGGCATGGCCGAAACCGGCCGTGCGCCGTTCGATTTGACCGAGGCGGAGAGCGAGCTCGTCGCCGGGTATCAGACCGAATATTCGAGCATGGCGTTCGCGCTGTTCTGGCTCGGCGAATATGCCAACGTGCTGTTGATGTGCGCGCTCAACGCGGTGCTGTTCTGGGGTGGCTGGTTGCCCCCGGTCGACTGGGCGCCGCTGTATCTCGTCCCCGGCATCATCTGGCTGTTCGCAAAAATCCTGTTCTTCTTCTTCGTGTTCAGCTGGGTGAAGGCGACGCTGCCGCGTTACCGTTACGACCAGCTGATGCGGCTGGGCTGGAAGGTGTTTTTGCCGATCAGCCTGTTCTGGGTTTTCCTCGTCTCGGGCATCCTGATGGCGACGCGCTACGGAGGCGCATCATGATCGCGCACTGGATCAAATCGTTCTTCCTGTGGGAGATTTTGAAGGGGCACGCGCTGACCCTCAAATATCTGTTCAAGGCCAAGGCGACGATCAACTACCCTTATGAGCGCACGCCGATGTCGCCGCGCTTTCGCGGCGAACATGCGCTGCGGCGTTATCCCAATGGCGAGGAACGCTGCATCGCGTGCAAGCTGTGCGAAGCGGTGTGCCCGGCTCAGGCGATCACCATCGAGGCAGAGCCGCGTGACGACGGTTCGCGCCGCACGACGCGCTACGACATCGACATGACCAAGTGCATCTATTGCGGGCTGTGCCAGGAAGCCTGCCCGGTGGATGCCATCGTCGAGGGTCCGAACATCGAATTCGCCACCGAAACGCGCGAAGAGCTGATCTACGACAAGGCCAAATTGCTCGACAATGGCGACCGTTGGGAACGCGTGCTGGCGGCGAACCTTGCCGCCGATGCGCCGTACCGATAGGCGCGCCGGCATGTTCCACATCACCGTTCGTCCTGAGGAGCCGCTGAGCTTGTCGAAGCGGCGTCTCGAAGGACTTGCGCTCAATCGATGCTTCGAGACGGGCCTTCGACAGGCTCAGTCCCTCCTCAGCACAAACGGTAGAGAGGTCGGGTCGTGATCGCCGCCTTTGCCTTCTACCTTTTCGCCGCCGTTGTCGTCGTCAGCGCCCTGCTGACGATCACCGCGCGCAACCCGGTGCACAGCGTGCTGTGGCTGATCCTGGCGTTCTTCAACGCTGCCGGGCTGATGGTGCTCGCGGGCGCGGAATTCATCGCGATGCTGCTGGTCATCGTTTACGTCGGCGCGGTCGCGGTGCTGTTTCTCTTCGTCGTGATGATGCTGAACATCGACTTTTCGGAGATGCGGCAGGGGTTCACCAGATATCTGCCTTTCGGGCTGCTCATCGCGGGTGTGCTGATTGCCGAAACGCTGATCGCCGGGCAGGCGTGGAGCGCGGGTGGCATCCAGTTGGCGCAGCGCGCCGCGCCGACGCCTTCGGCGGTGCCCAATATCGAAGCGCTCGGGCTGCTGATCTACACGCGCTATCTGTACATCTTCGAGGCAGCAGGCCTAGTGCTGCTGGTCGCGATGATCGGCGCGATCGTGCTGACGCACCGCGAGCGTGGCGGGGTCAAGGCGCAGCGTCCGGGCCGACAGGTCATGCGCCGCCCGCAGGACGCGGTGAAGAATATCGATCAGCCGGTCGGCGCGGGAGTCGAACTGTGATCGGCCTCCAGCATTATCTCGCGGTCTCCGCGATTCTGTTCGTCACCGGCGTCCTCGGCATTTTCGTCAACCGCAAGAATTTGATCGTCATTCTGATGTCGATCGAGCTCATCCTGCTCAGCGTGAATCTCAATCTCGTCGCATTCTCGGCCTATCTCAACGATCTGGTGGGACAGGTGTTCGCGATGTTCGTGCTGACCGTCGCTGCGGGTGAAGCCGCGATCGGGCTCGCGATCCTCGTCATCTATTTCCGCGGCCGTGCGACGATCAGCGTCGACGACGTCAACCGGATGCGCGGCTGATGATCTATAAATTGATGGTGTTCCTGCCGTTGATCGCGGCTTTGGTCGCGGGTCTTGGCGGTCGTTGGCTAGGCAATACGGCCGCCAAGCTGATCACCACGGGCGCGCTGTTCGTCAGTGCAATCATTGCCTGGTTCGTCTTCGCGCTGTTCCTGACGCCGCTCGGTGTGCCGACGGTGGTGCCGGTCCTCCACTGGATCAGTTCGGACGCGCTGCAGGTGATGTGGTCGCTGCGTATCGACAGCCTGACCGCGGTGATGTTGGTCGTCATCACCAGCGTGTCGAGCCTCGTCCACCTCTACAGCTGGGGTTATATGGCGGAGGACGACAGCCAGCCGCGCTTCTTTGCGTATTTATCGCTGTTCACTTTTGCGATGCTGATGCTGGTGACGGCGGACAACCTTGTCCAGATGTTCTTCGGCTGGGAAGGCGTCGGTCTCGCCTCCTATCTGCTGATCGGGTTCTGGTATCACAAGCCCAGCGCGAACGCTGCGGCGATCAAGGCGTTCGTCGTCAATCGCGTCGGCGATTTCGGATTTTCGCTCGGTATTTTCGGCACGTTCCTGGTGTTCGGCACCGTCTCGATCCCCGAAATTCTCGCCGCCGCGCCGCACATGGCCGGATCGACGATTGGCTTCCTCGGCTATCGTCTCGACACGATGACGTTGCTGTGCCTGCTGCTGTTCGTCGGCGCTTGCGGCAAATCCGCGCAGCTGGGGCTGCACACCTGGTTGCCCGACGCGATGGAGGGTCCGACCCCGGTCAGCGCGCTGATCCACGCCGCGACGA
Source organism: Sphingomonas antarctica (assembly GCF_965137005.1). Taxonomy (NCBI): domain Bacteria; kingdom Pseudomonadati; phylum Pseudomonadota; class Alphaproteobacteria; order Sphingomonadales; family Sphingomonadaceae; genus Sphingomonas; species Sphingomonas antarctica. Next base: position 221,442 of record NZ_CBCRXM010000001.1, read on the forward strand.
TGGTCACCGCGGGCGTGTTCATGGTCTGCCGCCTGTCACCAATGTTCGAAGCGAGCCCGACGGCGATGACCGTCGTGACCTATGTCGGCGCCGCGACCGCCCTGTTCGCGGCGACGGTCGGCACGACGCAGACCGATATCAAGCGCGTGATCGCCTATTCGACCTGTTCGCAGCTCGGCTACATGTTCGTCGCCGCGGGCGTCGGCGCGTTCGGCGGGGCGATGTTCCATCTGTTCACGCATGCGTTCTTCAAGGCGCTGCTGTTCCTTTGCGCGGGCAGCGTGATCCATGCGATGCACCACGAACAGGACATGCGGTTCTACGGCGGCCTGCGGAAATCGATCCCCTGGACGTTCTGGGCGATGACGATCGGAACGCTGGCGATCACCGGCGTCGGCGTGGCGGACGTGTTCGGGTTCGCCGGTTTCTATTCGAAGGACGCGATCATCGAGGCGGCGTATGCGCGTGGCACCGACAGCGCGCTGTTCGGTTATGCCATTGCGGTCTTCGCGGCTTTGCTGACCAGTTTCTATTCGTGGCGGCTGATCTTCCTGACGTTCTTCGGGAAGCCGCGCTGGGCGTCGAGCGAGCACATTCAGCACGCGATCCACGACGCGCATCACCATGGTAGCGACTATGCCGAACCGGCCGGCGAAGGGCAGGGCAGCGATCCGCACCCGGTGCACGTGGTCGAAGGCACCGGCGGCTATCACCCGCACGAAAGCCCGTGGTCCATGCGCCTGCCTTTGGTAATGCTAAGCGTCGGTGCGATTCTCGCCGGCTGGGCGTTCGCGGACGTGTTCCTCGATCCGGAGCGCGGTACACAGTTCTGGCGCGGCGCGATCTTCTTCGACGAACATCTGATGCACGCGCGTCACGGTGTGCCGACTTTGGTCAAACTGTCGGCGTCGATCGTCATGCTGATCGGCTTCGCGATCGCGTGGTTCGCTTATATCCGCGACACCAGCATCCCGGCGCGCTTCGCCGCGACGTTCGGACCGCTTTACCGGTTCCTGCTCAACAAATGGTATTGGGACGAATTGTACGATTTCCTGTTCGTGCGCCCTGCGTTCGCGCTTGGCCGCTTCTTCTGGAAACGCGGTGACGAACAGACCATCGACCGCTTCGGGCCCAACGGCGCGGCGGCGGTGGTGGCGATGGGCAGCCGCGGCGCGGTGCGCCTGCAATCGGGTTACCTCTACACCTATGCTTTGGTCATGCTGATCGGCCTCGCTGCCGCGACGACCTGGGCGGTGACACGGTGAGCGGCGTGCTCACTTTGATGATCGCGGTGCCGTTGCTCGCGGCGGTGGCATGCCTGTATTCGGGCGACCGGACGGCGCGCTGGCTGGCGCTCGTTGCGACGTTGGTCGACCTTATCCTCGGCCTGTATCTGTGGGCCGCTTACGATCCGACCGGCGCGCAGTGGCAATTCACCGAATATGTCCCGATGTTCGGGCGCTTTGCCTGGGCGATGGGCATCGACGGCATCGCGCTGATGCTTATCGTGCTCAGCGTGTTCCTGATGCCCGTGTGCATCGCCGCGTCATGGGAGGCGATCCAGAAACGCGTGCCCGAATTCATGGCCGCGTTCCTGCTGACGGAAGCGCTTTTGATCGGCACGTTCGCGGCGCAGGATCTGTTCCTGTTCTACATCTTCTTCGAGGCCGGCCTGATCCCGATGTACCTGATCATCGGCATCTGGGGCGGCGCGAACCGGATTTACGCGAGCTACAAATTCTTCCTGTATACGCTGCTCGGCTCGGTGCTGATGCTGGTCGCGATGCTGTGGATGGCGCGGACCGCGGGCACCACGAGCATACCCGAACTCATGCGTTACGACTTCCCGGTCGAAGCGCAGAAATGGCTGTTCCTCGCTTTCTTCGCCTCGTTCGCGGTGAAGATGCCGATGTGGCCGGTGCACACCTGGCTGCCCGACGCGCACGTTCAGGCGCCGACCGCCGGTTCGGTGATCCTGGCGGGCGTGCTGCTCAAACTCGGCGGTTACGGCTTCATACGGTTCAGCCTGCCGATGCTGCCCGAAGGCGCGTCGCACTGGTTCTGGCTGGTGATGATCCTGTCGATGATCGCCATCGTCTACACCAGCCTCGTTGCGCTGGTGCAGAGCGACATGAAAAAACTGATCGCTTATTCGAGCGTAGCGCACATGGCGTTCGTCACCATCGGCCTGTTCGCGTGGAACCGGCAGGGGCTGGAAGGCGCGATGATCGTGATGCTGTCGCACGGCCTCGTCTCCGCCGCCTTGTTCCTGTGCGTTGGGGTGATTTACGACCGCCTGCACACGCGTGAGATCGACCGGTACGGCGGCCTCGCCAACAACATGCCGGGCTATGCTGTGCTGTTCATGGTGTTCACGATGGCAAGCGTCGGCCTGCCCGGCACCAGCGGATTTGTCGGCGAATTCATGGCGCTGCTCGGCAGCTATCAGGCGTCGAGCATCGTCGCCTTCGCCTGTACCACCGGCATCATCCTGGGCGCGGCGTACATGCTGTATCTGTATCGCCGCGTGGTGTTCGGGACCACCGCCAACGCCGATGCGTCAGCGATGCCCGATCTGAACGCCCGTGAATGGGCGATCCTGGTCCCCATCGCGCTCGCGGTGCTGTGGATGGGCGTTTATCCGGAGAGCTTCCTGCGTCCGATGCGTCGCGACATCGGAACGATCATGGCGCGGATAGAGCGCGCCAAGCCTCTGTCCGACGCACAAGTGACTGTCGGCAAACCTGCTGCGCCCGCGCATCATGCGGAGGCGCACCAATGAACCCGCTTCTTTCACTCCCCGAATTGATCCTGTCGGTCGGCGCCATTGCGCTGTTGATGGTCGCGGGCTGGGCGGGCGCGAAGTCTGTTCGGATCGTCTCGATCGCGGCGGTTGCGCTGCTGGTTGCCGCATGTTTCGCAGTGGCGTTGCCACAGGTGACCGGCACGGGCTTTGGTGGCCTCTACCGCGCCGACGCCTTCTCTGCTTTTGCCAAGCTGTTGGTGTTTGGTGCGACCGCGGTCTGCATCATCATCGCGCCGCGCTTCTTCGCCGCGAACACGCATGCGCAGGACGGTTTTGCCGGCGGCACGCTGCGCCCCGAATATCCGGTGCTGATCCTGCTTTCGACGGCGGGCGCGGGAATGATGATTTCGGCGACCGACTTGCTCACGCTTTATGTCGGGCTGGAGTTGCAGTCGCTCGCGTCGTACGTCCTCGCAAGCTTTATGCGGCGGGATACGCGCTCGGCGGAAGCGGGGCTCAAATATTTCGTGCTGGGCGCGTTGGCGAGCGGCATTCTGCTTTATGGCATTTCGCTGACGTATGGCTTCACCGGCACCACGGCCTACACCGGCATCGCCAAGGTTTTTGCCGCGGGCCTGACGACCGGGCAGGTGTTCGGACTGGTATTCGTTTTCGCCGGCATCGCGTTCAAGATCGCCGCCGTCCCGTTCCACATGTGGACGCCCGACGTCTACGAAGGCGCACCCACGCCGGTGACGACTCTGTTCGCCACCGCGCAAAAGGTCGCGGCCGTCGCTATGCTGCTGCGCATCGCCATGGGCGCGATGGCCCCGGCGGTCCTCGAATGGCGCCAGATCGTGATCTTCGCCGGGCTGGCCTCGATCGTGCTCGGCGCGGCGGGCGCGATTGGGCAGGGCAACATCAAGCGCCTGCTGGCCTATTCGTCGATCAACAATATCGGTTTTGCCCTGCTCGGCCTCGGCGCGGGAACACGCGAAGGTGTCGCGGCGATGCTGACCTATATGGCGGTGTATGTGGTGATGACGCTGGGGAGCTTTCTCGTCATCCTCAACATGCGCGATGCGGACGGTCGCTCAGTCGAGAGCATCACCAGCCTTGGCGGCCTGTCGCAGAGTCGCAAGGGGCTTGCCGCAGCATTGGCGATCTTCATGTTCAGCCTCGCGGGCATTCCACCACTGTTCGGATTCTGGGCGAAGTTCGTGGTGTTCGATGCGCTGGTCGGGGCCGGCCTGTGGCCGCTCGCCGCGATCGGCATCGCCGCCAGCGTGATCGGCGCCTTCTATTATCTCAAGGTCATCAAGATCATGTATTTCGACGAGCCGTCGGACGTGCTGGCCGGGCGCACCGATCGCGCCGAAGGCATGCTGATCACGCTTTGCGCGGTTGTGATCGTCGCGGGCTATGTGATGATCCCGTGGCTGGGCGCGGTGACCGCAGCAGCTTCGACGAACCTGCTCTGACTATCCAGTTCGTCGCAGAGACGGGATCGACCAACGCCGACATGCTTGCGTTGGTCGCGAATGGCATGGCGCGCGATGCCGACTGGCTGGTGGCGGAAAGTCAAACCGGCGGACGCGGGCGGATGGGCCGCGCGTGGGAGTCCCCCGATGGCAATTTCTATGGCAGCACGCTGGTCGCGGTCAGAGCAGGCGATCCACCGCCCGCAACGCTGGCGCTGGCGGCCGGGATTGCAGTGCACAATGCGCTCAGCCGCCACACGCCGGGCCTGACGCTCAAATGGCCGAATGACGTGCTTGCCGGGCGCGCCAAGGTCGCTGGCGTTCTCCTCGAACGTAGCGGCGACTGGGTGGTGATTGGGGCGGGTGTGAATCTGGTCACGCATCCAGATCTGCCTGATCGTTCGACGAACGATCTGGCCGCGCTTGGAACTTTGGTATCACCACGCGATTTCACGGCGAGCCTAGCCGAGGACATGTCTGTCAGCATCAGCCGTTGGCGCCACCAACCGCTGGCCTCGACAATTGCCGCGTGGGAAGCGGTCGCGCATCCGATGGGCAGCCCGCTCGACGCCGCCTGGCCCGATGGCGAGCGGATGGCGGGGAAATTCGACGGCCTCACCGCCGAGGGTGCGTTGCGCCTGCGTTTGCCGTCGGGCGAGGCGCGCGTCATACACGCCGGCGACGTTTTTCAGGTTTAGCCAATGCTGCTCGCAATCGAAGCCGGGAATACCAACATCAAGTTCGCGCTGGTGAACTCGGATGGCACCCCCCGTGCGCGCTGGCGCATCGCGACCGATGCGCGCCGCACGGCGGACGAGTACGCCGTGTGGCTGATCGGCCTGATCGAACTCGAGGGGCTGGATCGCAACGTGGTGGACGCGGTCGCGATCTCTACCGTCGTGCCCAGAGCGTTGCATAACTTCCAGACTTTGGCCGAAAAATACTTCAACGTCACACCGCTGATCGCCGGTCGCGCGCCGCTCGAATACGGCATCGCGCTCGATGTCGACGAACCGCATGCGGTTGGCAGCGACCGGGCCTGCAACGCCATCGCCGCGCACGCCGCGCATGACGGTGACCTGATCGTCATTTCGTTCGGCACTGCGACGACGATCGACCATGTCGATTTCCGCGGCGCCTATAAGGGGGGCATTATCGCCCCCGGGCTCAACCTGTCGCTCGACGCGCTGGTCGCCGCTGCGGCGAAGCTGCCGCGCATTGCAATCGAGGCGCCCGACACCGATAATGTCATCGGGCGCACGACCGAATCCCAGATGCTGATCGGCATTTATTGGGGTTATGTCGCGATGGTCGAAGGGCTGATCGCGCGGATGAAATCGCAGATCGGCCGGCCGGTCAAAATCGTCGCGACGGGTGGTTTGGCAGCGTTGTTCCAGCAGCATGAAGCGCTGTTCGACGCGGTCGATCCCGACCTCGCGCTGAAAGGCCTGGCGCTGTTGTGGCGCCGCTCAGCGAAAGAAGGATAGCCGTCATCCCCGCGAAAGCGGGGATCCATCTACTGACTATTTAACATGCGCAAAGTTCGGGAGATAGATTCCCGCCTTCGCGGGAATGACGAAAAAGAAGAAAAAATGACAACTCCCAAAAACGAACTGCTATTTCTGGCCCTTGGCGGGTCGGACGAGATCGGCATGAACGTCAATCTTTATGGCTGCCAGGGCAAATGGCTGATGGTCGATTGCGGCCTGACCTTTGCCAATCCGGCCGAATATCCGGGGTGCGAACTCGTCCTCCCCGATTTGCAATTTATTGAAGATCGCGCCGACGATCTGCTCGGCATCGTGCTCACGCACGGGCACGAGGATCATATCGGCGCGCTGCCATATCTGGCGCAGGATCTGGGCGTGCCGCTTTATGCCAATGCCTTCACGGCGACGCTGATCCGCGGCAAGCTGGAGCGCGAGGGCATTACTGACGTCGAGCTGCATGTCATCCCCGAAGGCGGCAGCATCGAACTCGCGCCGTTCAAATGCACGATGGTGCGACTGGCGCACTCGATTCCAGACATGGACGCGGTGCTGATCGAAACGCCTTACGGGCGGATCTTCCACACCGGCGACTGGAAGCTGGACGCGGATCCCGTGCTTGGCGACCCGGCGAGTGCCGCGGCACTGACCGCGATCGGCGATCACGGTATCCTCGCCTTAGTCTGCGATTCCACCAACGCTTTTAACGACGGCGAGTCCGGCACCGAAGGCAGCGTCCGCGACGGGCTTATGGCGGCGGTGGCCGAAGCCAAGGGCCGCGTGGTCGTAACCAGCTTTGCCTCCAATCTCGCGCGCATGGCGACGTTGGGTCAGGTGGCTAAGGCCAACAACCGCAAGCTGTGCATTGCCGGGCGCTCGCTCGACCGGATGCTCCAGGCCGCGCGCGAAAATGGTTATCTCGGTGATTTGCCTCCGTTGGTCGATTTCGACACGGCGATGAAGCTGCCGGCGCGCGACCTATTGGTCATTGCGACGGGCGGGCAGGGGGAGGCGCGCGCCGCGCTGGGCCGCATCGCGTTCGACGACCACCAGATCAAGCTCGACAGCAACGACACGGTAATCTTCTCGTCAAAGCAGATTCCCGGCAACGAAACCGCGATCGGCCGCGTCCAGAACGCCTTGGCGCGCAAGGGCGTGACGATGGTCACCGAGAAGCAAGCGCATGTTCACGTCTCGGGTCATCCCGGGCGGCCCGAACTCGCCGCCATGTATCGCTGGCTGCGTCCGGAAATTCTCGTGCCGGTGCATGGTGAGCGACGTCACATGGCGGAGCAGGCACGGTTCGGCCTCGGCGAAGGCATCGGCAAGGCGATCGTCCAATCGAACGGCGACGTCGTGCGCCTCGCGCCGAATGGCCCCAAGATCGTCGGCCACGAACGCACTGGCCGCCTGATCCTCGACGGCGACGTGATCCTGCCGTCGGAAGGGCAGACGATCAACGAACGCCGCCGCATCGCGCAATATGGTCAAATCTCGGTCGCTATCGCGTTGCGCGGCAAGCAACTGCTGGGCTACCCGGTGATCAAGACGCAGGGTGTGCCGGTGGAAGAAGACCGCGACGCGTTCTTCGCCGAAGCATCCGATGATGCCGCCAAGGCCGTGCGTGACGCCAAATCTCTCGACAAGCTGCCGGAGGCTGTGCGCTTGGCCGTCAGGCGCTGCGCCGTGCGCTGGACAGGCAAGAAACCGGTGGTCGACGTGTTGGTAGTGAACGCCTAGGCACGCGCCCATGAAGTTCCAGTCGATGCTCGCGATCTACGCGCTGTTCTGGGTGATGAGCGGGTTTCTGGTGCTGCCCTTCGGTGTTCGGACTGCCGACGAAGCCGGCGTGACCAAGATCGCGGGGCAAGCCGACAGCGCGCCGCATAGCTTCAGCTTCGCGCGGGTCGCGATGCGCGCGACGATCCTCGCCAGCGCGATGTTTCTGCTGTTTCTCGCCAATTACCATTTCGGTTGGCTCACCACCGACACGCTCTTGAGGATCAGCCCATGACGCTTCGTCGTGCCGCCATCGTTGCGCCCTGTCGTGCGCCTGTTGGGAAATTCGGTGGCACGCTGTCGAGCCTGAGCGCGGGCGAATTGGGCAAGATCATCCTTGAGGCATTGGTCGCACGGTCGGGCGTCGATCCCGAACGGATCGAGGACGTCGTCTTCGCGCAGGGCTATGGCAATGGCGAGGCACCCGCGATCGGTCGCTGGGCCGCGCTCGCTGCGGGCTTTCCGTTGAGCGTCGCGGGTTACCAGCTCGACCGACGCTGCGGGTCCGGGCTGCAGGCGGTGATCGACGCGGCGATGATGGTGCAGACTGGCGCGGCGGATGTGGTCGTGGCGGGCGGCGTCGAGAGCATGTCCAATGTCGAGCATTACACGACCGATATTCGCGATGGGAAACGCATGGGCAATGTCACGCTGCACGACCGCCTGACGCGCGGGCGGTTGATGTCGCAGCCGGTTGAGCGTTTTGGAGTCATCTCCGGGATGATCGAGACCGCCGAAAACCTCGCCAGGGATTACGGTATTTCGCGTGAGGATGCCGATGCTTACGCCGTCCGCTCGCATCGACGCGCCGCCGCGGCATGGGATGCAGGCAAATTCGACGCGGAAACCGTCCCCGTCACGATCCCTCAGAAGCGGGGCGATCCAATGGTTATGACGCGGGACGAAGGTTTTCGCGCCGACGCCTCGATGGAAACGATGGGCAAATTAAAGCCGATCGAGGGCGGGGTTGTCACGGCGGGCAATGCAAGCCAGCAGAATGACGGCGCGGCGGCATGCCTAGTGGTGGCCGAGGACAAGCTCGACGAACTCGGTCTCGAGCCTGTGGCGTGGTTTCACAGCTGGGCTGCTGCGGGCTGTGACCCAAGCCGTATGGGCATCGGCCCGGTCCCCGCCGTCGACCGCCTGTTCGCCCGCAACAGCCTGAGCTGGAGCGACATCGACCTGATCGAGCTCAATGAAGCCTTCGCGCCGCAAGTCCTCGCGGTGCTGAAGGGCTGGGGCGTCGACCCTGACGATGACCGCCTCAATCCAAATGGCTCGGGGATCAGCCTAGGCCATCCGATCGGCGCGACCGGCGGCCGCATCCTCGCGACCATGCTCGGCGAAATGCACCGGCGTGGCAGCCGTTATGGCCTGGAAACGATGTGCATCGGCGGGGGGCAGGGGATCGCAGCGGTGTTCGAACGCGCCTGATCCGTCCCATTCAGGATCGTCCCGATGCGGGTCAGATTTTAACCCTTATTTGGGCGAACCAAGTGGCTAACAAAGTGTTAGCATCGCATAATGACTCGCCATCCGATCACGCCTTATAAATCCGCCGGGCACCCGCTGCGTCGCGGGTTTATGCCGGTTAAGGCCACTTTGCTGTCGCGCGAACCGCTGAACGACATGCAATTGTTCGTAATGACTTTTGCCGCCGGATTTCTGGCCTTTTACGGCTTTCTGTCCTGATCGCAGGCCCGATGCAGTTTCCATGCCAGTCCGGCGGAAACCACGCACATCGCGGCAATCAGGACCAGCTGACCGGTCGCCGCGATGCCCAGCGCTGTCAGCGCGTAAGCCAGCACCGCGCCGATCACCATCGCCCCTGAATTGACGATGTTGTTGGCCGCGACGACGCGCGCCGTTTCGGTTTTTTCGACGGTGGTCGTGAGAAACGCATAAAGCGGCACGACGAACATCCCGCCCGCTATGGCGACGCCAAGTAAGGCGAGGATCATCAGCGCGGCGAGAGGGTGATGGAGAAATCCGCCCAACGTGGTCAGCTCGGTCACACCATGCTTGTCCCAACTCAGCGCGACGTAGCGCAGCAGCAAGACGAACACCGCCATCGCCAGCACCGAAGCGGGAGCGAAGCGCGCCGAAACCTGGCTTTTCAACAGCCGGTTGATCGCCACCGATCCGACGGCGATGCCGATCGAGAAAATTGCGATGAACATGCTCGCCACCGCTTCGTTGGCGCCGAGGACGTTCTTCACCAGCGGCGGGAAGACGATGATGATCACCGCGCCGATGGTCCAGAAAAAGCTGATCGACAGGATCGCCAGGAACAGGCGGCGGACGTGCATCGTCGCCCGGACCAGCCGAGCAGACGCGCGCAACAAATGCCAGTCGAGCTTTTCGCGGCTTTCGCTTGCGGGCGGAGCCGGGGGCACTTGCCGTCCGCTGAACCAGCCGAGCGTGGCGAGCGCCAGGACCGCCACGCCAACGGCGCGCGGATCACCCGATATGAAGCCCGCGACGACGGTGCCGCCGAGGATCGCGAGATAGGTGCCCGCCTCGACCAATCCGGTGCCGCCGAGAACCTCATCGGGCTGCAGATGTTGCGGCAGCAATGCGTATTTAATCGGACCGAAAAAGGTCGAATGCACGCCCATGCCCAGCACTGCGGCGAGCATCAGCGTGACATTTTGCAGCATCAGCCCCGCAGCACCCACCGCCATTATGCCGATCTCGGCGGTCTTGACCCATCGGATCACGCGCGCCTTGTCGGTGATGTCGGCCAATTGCCCCGAAATCGCCGACAGGATGAAGAAGGGCAAGATGAACAAGGCCTGCGCGATTGCCGAGAACTGCGCCTCGCGTGCCGCGTCGGAATAAAGCTGGTAGGTTACGAACAGGACGACCGCCTGTTTGTACAAGCTGTCGTTGAACGCGCCCAGAAATTGCGTTGCGAACAACGGCAGGAACCGCCGCGAGCGCAGGAGGTGGATGCTATTCTGCATCATACGCGGCGCGACGCCTTCATCCGAAGCGCCCCTAGTCGCCTTTCGCCGCGACGCCAAACGGTCTAGCGTCTTCGTCGTGCTGACGCTTCCCAACCTGCTCACCCTGTCGCGCATCGTCACGGTGCCGGTACTCGTCGCTTTGCTGTGGTGGCCTTGGCCAACGGGCTATGCGCTCGGCTTCGTGCTTTACTGCCTGATGGGCGTGACCGATTATTTCGACGGCTATCTCGCGCGTGCTCAGGGGGCGGTGAGCAAACTCGGTCAATTCCTCGATCCGATTGCCGACAAGATTATGATCGCCGCGGTGATCCTGATGCTGGTCGGCACGCGGCACGAAGCGGCGGCGATCCAGGGCGTGAACATCATCGCCGCCCTGGTAATATTGCTGCGCGAAATCGCGGTGTCGGGGCTGCGCGAATTTCTGGCCGGGCTGCGGGTATCGGTGCCGGTCAGCTGGCTCGCTAAATGGAAGACGACCTTTCAGATGATATCGCTCGGCGGGCTGATCTTGGCGGGCGCGTTGCCCGAATGGCATTGGCTGCACCTCGCCAGCCTTGGCTGTTTGTGGATTGCCGCCGTCCTGACCGCGCTGACCGGATGGGACTACCTCCGAGTCGGCCTGAAGCATATGGACTAAGCCAGCGCTCGCCACAGGCTGAGCGCGCTGGTCAGCGTCAGGACCACGCCGACAATCAGCAACAGGGCCCGTGCAGGAACCCTCCGCGCCAGCATTGCCCCGAAAGGTGCGGCCAGCACGCCGCCGACGATCAACCCCGACGTCGCAAGGGTGAACGCCGTCCATCCGAGACTGAGGATGAATGCGGCGGAGACGACGACCGTCAGAAAGAACTCCGCAGTGTTGACCGTCCCCACGGTGCGGCGTGGATCGGTGCCTTGCAGCAGCAGGTTTGACGTCACCACCGGTCCCCAGCCGCCGCCGCCCACAGCATCGAGGAACCCGCCGACCAGGGCCAGCGGCGCAACCACTTTTGGACGGCGCGTCTCATGCGTGTAGCGCCAGCCGCGCCACAACAGATACAATCCGGTCAGCGCCAGATACGTCATAACGAACGGCCGGGAGATGCTGGCGTCGAGCTGCGACAAGGCATAGGCGCCGAACACACCGCCGATAATGCCGGGCACGACCAGGCGGCTGAACAACCGCCAATCGACATTGCCGTGCAACGCATGGCTGATCCCGGATGCCGCGGTGGTGAACACTTCGGCCAAATGCACCCGCGCCGACGCCTGCGCCGGGGGCATGCCGAGGATGCTGACCAGCAAGGTGTTGGAAATCAGCCCGAATGCCATGCCTAGCGCGCCGTCGATCAACTGGGCCCCGAAACCCACCGCGAGATAGGGCAGGGCGGCTTCCAGCGTAGCAGGATCGACGATCATCTGCCGGTCATAACGCATGCAGGGTTTGAATGTCGCGCCGTCGTCCCTTAAATGGTTTCACGATGAGCCTGATCAGCTATCTCGATTCCGTGAAGGCGCGCGATCCCGCGGCGCGGACGCGGTATGAAGTCTTGCTCTATCCCGGTGTGTGGGCGCTAGGGTTCCACCGTGCCGCGCATGCGCTGTACCGGATCGAGCTGTATTGGCTGGCGCGGCTGATCAATCACATAGGCCGCATGCTGACCGCGATCGACATCCATCCTGGCGCAAAGATCGGGCGCAATTTCTTCATCGATCACGGCTTTACGGTCATTGGCGAGACGGCCGAGATCGGTGACGACGTGACGATTTATCAGTGTGTCACTCTGGGTGGGACCGACCCGGCGGCGGGTATTCCCGGCAAGCGCCACCCGACGATCGGCCATGGCGTCATCATCGGTTCGGGCGCGCAGGTTCTGGGTCCGATCAAAGTGGGTCCCCGCGCGCGCATCGGTGCCAATTCGGTAGTGACGCGCGACGTGCCCGAAGGCGCGACGATGGTCGGCATTCCGGCGCGATCGACGCTGGTCGAAGCGACCGAATATGAAAAGGCGTTCGTGCCTTACGGCACACCGTGCGGCGAACGCTTCGACCCGGCGACGCAGCAGCTCGAAATCCTCAAATGCGAGGTCGAGCAATTGCGCGCGCGGCTGTCCGCGATGCTCGACGAAAAGACCAAGTCCGCCTGATGGGAGTGGTCATGCCGTTCCCCAAGCCGGGGGCGCAGATCGGGTTCGAGCGGCTGGAACTGGAACGCATCCTCGGCCTTTATGGGCGGATGGTCGCGGCAGGGCATTGGCGCGATTATGCCATCAGTTTCGACCGCGACGCAGCGGTGTTCAGCGCGTTTCGCCGTGCCGCCGAAAGGCCGGAAGTCCGGATCGAAAAACGCCCGTCGCTCCGCCAGAAGCAGGGGCAATGGGCGCTGATCGGCGAGGGTGGAGCGATCCTCAAGCGCGGGCACGACCTCGCGCCGGTGCTTGCCCCCATCGAACGGCGGCTGATGAAGCTTGTCGACGGTTAGGTCGAGGCCGGCCGCACGGTCAGCGGCAAACGCAGACGCACCGTTTCGGGCAATCGCTCGACGACCAAGCGCCGCGCCTGTCCCCAAAAGGCCGAGAGCAGCAGCAGTGCCGAGCCGATGACGAACGCCGTCAGCGCGACGTTGAGTTCGACCGCGCCAAACTGTCTGAACAATTCGGTCAAGGCGTAGAGTACGTAGGCCAGTGCTGAGACCAGCAACGCGCGGCGATCGACGGCCAGCGCGACTATACCGAAGCCGACATAGATTCCGATTACCAACAGTCCGGTGCCGAGAGAGATCGAATCACCGCGGGTGATCCCGAGCAACTGGAACACCGGGTGTGCGATCATCGGCGCGGCGAGCAGGTGGAGCCAGAAAGCGACGTCGCTGCGGCGCGTCTGGCGCGAACGGTCGCTGCCATCCCAGCGCATGGCGAAAGCGAAGACCGCCAGCCCTGCGGCCAGCACTAGTGCCATTACCAGATTTTCCGACGGGTGGGTGCCGCCAAAGCTGGCGAGGATCAGCCCGATCACACCGCCGACGACGGTTGCCGTGCCTGCAGCCACCGTGATCGGCACCATGAAGCGCCGCCAGTGCAGCCACGTCGCAACGCCCGCGACACCAGCCGAAAACGCGCCCAGCCAGGCAACCGGCGCGACGTTGTTGCCGAACTGCTGTTCACCGATGATCAGCCCGCCAATGACCATGCTGGTCATGAACACCCCGCCGGTGAAGGCAAGGAGCAGAATGATGCTGGGCAGCGCCATACGGCGTTGACGCGTGAAATATTCAGCGAGCAACCACGCCGTCGCGGCGACGAACGCGCCCATGAACGGCGTCGGGCCTTTCCCTTCGAGATGCGGTGGGATGGTGTAGCCTATCCACGCGACGGCAAAGAGCAGGATGCCGGCGGCAATTGTGACGAAAATATCGTTGAAGCCGGTGAGCAGGCGGAAGCTCTCTTCATCTGCCGCCGGTGCTGCGCGGGTTGTTTCGACATGTGCGCGGAGCGCCTGTGCTGCGGAGGGTGTCAGAACGCCTGCTGCTATTGCGCTTTCCAAGTCCTGTTCGCTGTACATCGCATCCTCCTGTTACCGACCGTATCGCACAGGTGTGTTAGTGTTGCAATACGCCATAACACGCGATTTCCGTCGAAAGCGGTGTCGATGTCCGCTACCCTGATCTTTCGATCAGATGCGCGCTATACGGGGACAGCATAAGGAGGCTTGAAATCGTGCCGGGGGCAGCAATGGAAATGGGCAGCCTGTTGTCGACGCGCAGTGCGCGGGTCATCGCGCTCGCCCGGGTGATGTTGGCGATCTTCCTGATGCTGACGACGGTTTCGGGCATGGCTGGTGCCTCGGTGCGCAACCTGGTGATAGGTTATCTGGCCTATGCGCTGATCATTCTGGCGCTGCTCTACCTGCGCGCCTTTGCCATTCGCGTACTCACCCTGCCAATCGTGTTCCAGGCGATCGATCTCGCGGTTGCTGTCGCGCTGCTGTATTCGACGAGCGGCGGTGCCGACACGCCGTTCTTCACGCCGATGATCTTTCTGATTGTGTCCGCCGCGGTGCAATGGGGCTCGCGCGGAACGGTGATCATGACGGGGATCGTGCTGCTGGCCTATTTGCCGACCGGCATTGCCGCCGCAGCGCTTCCGGATCCGCAGCGTTTGCCGTTGCTGCGGTTCACCCTTCGCAATGGCAATGTGCTGGTCGTTGCCACTTTGCTGTGGGCCTTTGGGCGGCACGTCGAACGCCTTCTCACGGAACTCAGCCGCTTGTCATACCCCGCCGTCGATTCGGCGAGCGACGATCCGCCGGTCGCCGTCGCCATTTCACACGCGTTGAGGGTGTTTGGCGCGGAACGCGGCGCGTTTCTGTGGGGTGAGGGCGACGAACCGCAATTATGGCTCGAAACCGAGACGGGCGAACGCCACGAATTCGGTAGCGGCATGGCAATCGACGATCTCGTGAGGTGGCAAGCCGAAGAAGCAGTGTTCCTGTGCGATCGCAGCGGGCGAACGCTGTATCGCCGAGAGGATCGCATGGTGACTGGCCCGCGGTCTCCGCTCGATCCATCGTTATGGAGCGCGCTGAATTTCGACCGGGCCTTGGTGATGCGCGTCTTGGTCGAGGATTTTGTGGGCTGGCTGTTTGTGCTGGACCACGAAGAACCCGCTTCGGAGGATCTTCAGGTCGGAGCGACGATCGCCGCGCAAGCATCCGTACTGATGGAACGCTGGCGTGCGCAGGAGCTACGGCGTGGTGCCGTGGCCGGCGAGGAACGAGTCCGCCTCGCGCGCGACCTGCATGACGGCGTGCTGCAATTTCTTGCCGGGTCCGCCTTGCAAATCGGGGCGCTGGAGCGGGAGGAAACCTTGTCGGAAACTGGACGCGGCCGTCTTGCGACCCTGCGCGCTGCCCTGACCGACGAACAGCGCGAGTTGCGCGGCCTGGTTGGTGCGCTGCGCCCGACGCGCGGTCCTGGTGTCGTCATAGCCGACGAACTGACCGCGCTGGCCGATCGGCTAGGCCGTCATTGGGGTATCGAGGTTGCAGCGAGCGTCGATCCTGTGGATTTGCGTGCCCCCGGCAGCTTGATGTTCGATCTGACCCGGTTGATGCGCGAAGGGGTGGCCAATGCCGTCCGCCACGGCGCGGCACGACGCGTCGATGCGGTCGTTAAGCGGCTCCACGGCGCCATCGAACTGCGCATCGCCGACGACGGCAAGGGGTTTAGCGAGACGGGCCGGTGGACCGACGAGCAATTGTCGCGCGACCGCTTCGGCCCACGCAGCCTGCGCGAACGCGCGCGGGCACTGGGTGGCTCGCTCGACCTGGAAACATCACCCGGCGACACCCGGGTCCGGATCATAATCCCTCGTAAGGAAGCCGCATGACGCGTATCACCGTACTCGTTGCCGACGATCACCCGCTGATGCGCGATGGCATTGCCGGCCTGTTCGTCGGGACTGAATTCGACGTCATTGCCCAGGTCAATGACGGCACTGCCGCTCTGGAGGCGATCAAGGCGCATCAGCCGACGGTGGCGGTGCTCGACATCAACATGCCCGGTCATAGCGGTGTCGACCTGTTGCGCATGGCGCGGGCCGAGGGCTGGGAGACGCTGATCGTCCTGCTCACTGCCGGGATCGATGCCGAATTGCTCGACGAAGCATTCCGGCTTGGCGCGGATGGATTGGTGCTAAAAGACTCGGCAGGCGACATGTTATTGCGCGCGGTGCGCGGCGCGATCGAGGGGGAGCCGTGGTTCGACAAATCGGCGATGCAACAAGTCATTGCGCATCTGGGATCGATGCCCCCCGCCGGTCCCGCACTGACGACGCGCGAAAACGACGTTGCGCGGCTGGTGTCGAATGGCCGCCGCAACAAGGAGATTGCTCACGAGCTGGGGATCAGTGAGGGCACCGTGAAGATGCACCTCCACAACCTTTATCAAAAACTCGAAATCGGTTCGCGCACCGAATTGGTCATCCTTGCGCGCGATCGGGGTTTCGACCGCGCCTGATCAGCCGCGCGTGCCCGAGGGCGTAACCAGGCCGCTCGCCTGAAGCGCCTTGAGCGCCATTGCGCCTTGTTCGGCACCGGAGTTTGGCACGATCTCGCCTTCACGCGATGTGATCTGGCTCCACGCCGCAGCAACGCCTTCGGGCGTGCGCTCGCCCTCCGGCAGCGCGACGCCGGGCGTCAGCGTGACATAAGCCGCCGCGACTACGCCCGCGCCCGCCGCGACGATTGCGTTCGACGGTGCGTCTTCGCTGACCAAGAACAGGGCCGCGGGAACGACATTTTCTGGCGCGAACAATTTGAAGGCTTCGGGCGGGAACAGGTCTTCGGTCATCCGGGTGCCCGCTGTCGGGGCAAGCGTGTTGACGCGGATGTTGTATTTGGCACCCTCGAGATAAAGCGACTTCGTAAAGCCCGCGAGCGCCAGCTTGGCCGCGCCATAATTGGTCTGGCCAAAATTGCCATACAGTCCGGTCGACGACGCGGTCATCAGAATGCGGCCATAGGCCTGTTCGCGCATCGTTTCCCACACCGCCTTGGTCGCGTTGGCGGCACCCATCAAATGCACTTGCACGACCAGTTCGAAATCGCTCGGCTCCATCTTGGCAAAGGTCTTGTCGCGCAAAATACCGGCATTGTTGATGAGGATATCGACCGATCCCCATTCGGATTTGGCACGCGCGACCATCGCTTGCATCTGGTCATATTCGGTGACGCTGCTGCCGTCGGCCATCGCCATGCCGCCCGCCGCCTTGATCTCATCGACGACCTGCTGCGCGGCGTCCGACGTGCCGGTGCCGTCGCGCGACGCGCCCAGATCGTTGACCACCACTTTCGCGCCGCGCCGTGCCAGTTCGAGCGCATAGGCACGACCCAGACCGCCGCCTGCACCGGTGACGATGGCAACGCGATCCTGAAAACTGATGGTCATGCGAATCTCCGTGAAATGAAAAGGGCGCCCGGCCTAATGACCGGACGCCCTTGTCATGCGGTTGACGCGAACGTCAACGGCGGCGGTGCTTGGCCGGACCGCCCTTCGTATCGGATTCACGTGCGCTCGACTGCTTGCAGTGATCGGTCACTGTGCGCGTGCATCGCGGATAGTCGCCCGTGGCAGCAGGGGCAGCCATGCCGCTGTCGGCCGGCGCGGTCATCGGCGCAGCCGTCGTTGGGGCGGCCATCGTGGAATCGGTCGTCGGCGCCGACATTGTACTGGTCGTCGTCGTGCTGCTGTCCGGCGGCGTCGTCTGATCGGTTGTCGTCGTCGGCATGGTGGTGCTGGTGGTTGTCGTCGTCTGGTCGGTCATCGTGCCGCTCGTCGTCTGGGCGACAGCGGCGGTGCCGAACATCAGTGCGGCAATCAGGGCCATTTTCTTCATCGTCAGTCTCCATTTGGACCGCGGGAGGGGCTGCGGTGCTGGAGGTCTAACCCGCAAGTGCCGCGACGGTTGCAACGGCTGGTTGCGGAAACGAAACGGTTCGGCTCAGGCGATACCCTCGGCGTCGAGCGCATAGCCCGCCGATCGGACGGTGCGGACGATGTCGGCGCGGCCGCCTTCGTTGATCGCCACGCGCAGGCGGCGGATGTGCACATCGACGGTGCGGGCCTCGATATCGCTGTCCCGGCCCCACACCGCGTCGAGCAGCCGTTCGCGCGAAAACACCATGCCGGGGTGTTCGAGCAGATGCCGCAACAAGCGGAATTCGGTCGGCCCCAGCGTCACCGACTGACCGCCGCGCCGCACCTTGTGCGCCGCCGTATCCATCTCGATATCCGCGTATCGCAGCAGCTCGCCCGCCAATGCCGGACGCACGCGTCGCAGCACCGCGCCGACGCGCGCGACCAGTTCGCGTGGCGAAAACGGCTTGGTGATATAATCGTCTGCGCCGGTTTCCAGCCCTCGTACGCGGTCGTCTTCCTCACCACGCGCGGTCAGCATGATGATCGGCACGTTGGCAGTCGTCTGGTTCCGGCGCAGTTGACGGCACACTTCGATCCCCGACAAATTGGGGATCATCCAATCGAGCAGCACCAGATCGGGCGTATGCTCGCGTGCCAGCAGCAAGGCTTCCTCACCATCGGCCGTATGTGTCACCTTATGGCCCGCGCGTTCGAGATGATACACCAGCAATTCCGCCAGTGACGCGTCGTCCTCGACCAGCAGGACGGCGGGAACGCTCACCCGATTTCACCTGCGCCGCGTTCACGCTCGGCCAGTTGTTCGCCGGTGGCGGCGAAATAGACCATCTCGGCGATGTTGGTCGCCTGGTCCCCGATGCGTTCGAGGTTTTTCGCGACGAACAGCAACTGCGCCGCCGCACCGATCGTTGGCGGGTTCTCCATCATGTGCGTGACCAGCGCGCGGAAAATGGAGTCGTAGAAATCGTCGACCTGTCGGTCGCGCCGCGTTACCGCCGCCGCCTTGACCGGATCGCGCGCGGCAAAAGAGTCCAGCGCGTCGCGGACCATGGCCATCGCCGCCTCCGCCATCGCCGGAAGGACGCTGACCGCCTCGATCTTACGGTCGTTGCGGATTTGCGGGACGCGCTTGGCGATGTTCTTGGCATAGTCGCCGATCCGTTCGACCACTCCGGCCATTTTTAGCGCGGCAACGACATCTCGCAGGTCGCGCTCAGCCAACACGCCTTGACCGATGATTGCCACTGCGAGCCGTTCGACCTTTGCCGCCATGCTGTCGATCGCCGCATCTTCGGCAACAATTGCCGCGGCACCAACCTCGTCACCGCGGGTCAGCGCGGCGACGGACCCGGCGATCGCGCGTTCGGCACGCCCGCCCATTTCGGCAATCAGCACGCGCAACTCGCCAATCTCTCCGCCGATGCTCGGGGGTTCATTGCGGATCTGGGTTGCCATCGTGTCGAGCCTTTGCGTCATATGCGTGACGGTTCGATGACAGCGGTCATTGGATGACCGGCAGCTCGACGATTACCGTGGTGCCCACGCCCGACTGGCTGCGTATGTCCAGCCGCCCGCGATGCCGGTCGACAATGTGCTTGACGATGGCGAGGCCCAATCCTGTCCCGCCCGATGCACGACCGCGCGCATCGTCGACGCGGTAGAACCGCTCGGTCAGGCGCGGCAAGTGCTGTGGCGTGATCCCCGGCCCCTGATCCGCGACGCTGAGCATCGCCATGTCCTGCGCGACCCACAGGCGCACCGTGACTGCGCTGCCGGGATCGCCATAGCGGCGGGCATTGTCGATCAGATTGTGCAGCAATTGGCTGAGTTGCGCGCGGTCGCCGCGCACTGTCGGCTCCGATTCGATTGCGAGATTGAGGGCCGCGAACGATCGGCCATCTTGGCTGACGGTTTCGGCGGCAACATCGGCAATCAAGTCGGCCAGCGCGATCTGCGCATCGGGCAGGATGAACCGATCCGCCTCGATCCGGCTGAGCGACAGCAGTTCTTCGATCAGGCGCTCCATGCGCTGCGCTTCGTCGCCCATGATTTTGAGGAAACGCGCGCGGATAGCGGGATCGCCGCCGGCATGATCGTCTTCCAGAGTCTCGATGAAGCCCCGGATCGCCGCCAAGGGCGTGCGCAGTTCGTGGCTGGCATTGGCCACGAAATCTGTACGTAGGCGATCGGCCAGATGCCGTGCGCTGCGATCGACGATCTGAACGACGCGACGACCGTCGATCGTCGCGCTGATCCGCATTTCCAGCCGCTGGTCCGCGCCGCCCGGCCCGGAAAATTCGACCAGCCCATCGGCGCTCGCCGCGATCAGTGCCGCTGCCTCGGGCTGACGCAAGGTCAATCGAATGTCGCTGTTGGCGATATGCGCCCCGAACATGGTCCGCGCGGCGGTATTGGCCAAAACAACGCGCGTGCCATCCAGCACGATTAGCGGATCGGCAACCGCGTCAAGCAGCGCGTCGCTCATCCCCCAAGCCGCTCCAGCGCCGAGACCAGTTCGTCGAACCCATCGATCACCGCATCGGCTCTCATTTCTTCCAGGCTGTGCAGCAAGAACCCGAAGCTGACCGCGACCGACGGCACGCCCGCATTGCGCGCCGCCTGCATATCGTAAATCGAATCGCCGACGAAGGCCGCGCTTCCGCCGCCCAGCCGCGACACCAATTCGTGGATCGGCGCGGCGGACGGCTTGGCATTGCCGCGCCCCAAAGTGTCGCCGCCGATCACCGTCTCAAATCGATCGAGTATATTGAGATCGCGCAATAGCTGGACCGCGAACGATTCGAATTTGTTGGTGACGACACCGACCCTGCACCCGTGTGCCTCGAGCGCATCCAGCGCTTCGAGCATCCCGGGAAAGGGCTGTGTGTGCACACTCAGATGCGTCTCATAATAGCCCAACATGAGTTTGTAGAGCCGTTTAGCCTCGTCGTCGTTGCAGCCGCCGGTCGCGTCGAGCGTCTGCATCAGCATGTGCTTTGCCCCGCCGCCGATCATAGGTTTGACCTGTTCGACGGTCAGGGGCTGGCGACCCGCCTCGGCCAGTGCGACATTCACCGCGGCAGTCAGGTCGCCCGAGGTGTCGAGCAGGGTACCATCAAGGTCGAAACCAACGATTTGGAACGGGAAGGCCATGCGCCGCCCTTGCCGCGTTCACCCCGCGAAGACTAGGGGCAGGGGATGAGCGAACTGGCCATTATCGTCCTTGCCGCCGGGCAGGGCACGCGCATGAAATCGGACCTGCATAAAGTGCTGCATCCAGTCGCCGGGCGGCCGATGCTGTTGCACCTGCTGGCCAGTGCCGCCGAACTGCGCCCGGCGCGTACCGTGATTGTCGCGGGCGCGCGGCGCGAACAGATTGCGGCAGCGCTGCCCGATGCGACGATCGCGGTGCAGGAGGAGCAATTAGGCACCGGTCACGCCGTTCTGCAAGCAAAGGATGCGCTTGCCGGTTTCGATGGCGATGTGCTGATCCTGTATGGTGACGTGCCGCTGGTCCGCGCGGAAACGATGCGCGCGATGATTGAGCGGCTGCATGCGCCAGACGCACCGGCGGTCGTCGTGCTCGGTTTCACGCCCGATGACGGGGGTGCCTATGGTCGGATCATCGCTGCGGACGGCGTCATCTTCAAAATGGTCGAATATAAGGACGCCAGCGACGCCGAGCGCGCCGTCCGCCTGTGCAACTCGGGCCTGATGGCGGCACACGGCGCCGACCTTTGGCCGCTGCTTGCGCGTGTCGGCAATGCCAACGCGGCGGGCGAATATTATCTTCCCGACATCGTCATGCTCGCCACACAGGATGGCCGCAAATCGGCAGTGATCGAGGCCGAGGCTTGGGAAGTCGCGGGCGTCAACAGCCGCGCCGAACTCGCTGCAGTCGATGCGTCTTGGCAACAGCGTCGCCGCACCGACGCCATGGCTGCCGGAGTATCGCTTCGCGCACCCGAAACCGTGTGGTTCAGTTGGGACACCGAACTCGGTCGCGACGTTACGGTCGAGCAGAATGTCGTCTTTGGCGCCGGCGTCAAAATTGCCAACGGCGCAAACATCCGTGCCTTTTCGCACCTCAAAGGCGCAACGGTCGGCGAGAGCTGCGAAGTCGGCCCCTACGCCCGCCTGCGTCCCGGCACCGTGCTCGGCAAAGATGCCAAGATCGGCAATTTCGTCGAAACCAAGAAGGCGGTGCTCGGCGAAGGTGCCAAGGCCAACCATCTGACCTATCTCGGCGACGCCGTAGTCGGTGCCAAGGCTAATATCGGCGCAGGCACGATCACCTGCAATTATGACGGTTTCTTCAAATACCAGACAGTAATCGGCGAAGGCGCATTCATCGGCTCGAACAGCGCCTTGGTTGCGCCGGTCAATATCGGCGCGGGCGCGATCGTTGGCGCTGGCGGGGTCGTGACCAAGGATGTCGATGCCGACGCATTGGCCCTGATCCGGCCCAAACAGCGCAACCTCGCCGGATGGGCAAAGCGCTTCCGAGAACGGATGCTCGCGCATCGAAAGGGTTGACGCGATATCACGATATGATATCGCGATATCATGCGAACGCTGGTTGATATTCCCGATGATGACGTTCGGCGGCTCGACGATCTTGCGGTCAAGGGTAATCGGTCGCGCGCCGCAGAGATACGCGAGGCGGTAAAGCGTCATTTGCAAGATAAGGGCGATCTTGATTGGATCGCGCGCGGTGCCGGATATTGGGCTAATCGTGACGACATTCCTGATGGTGTCGAATACCAACGCGCCATGCGTGAGGATCAAGATTTGGGATTTGAATGGCCGCCCCGGTCTTCGACACCAACATCCTGATCGATTGGCTGTGCGACCGGTCGGGAGCTAGCGCCGAACTCGCGCGCTACACCCGGCATCGCATCAGCCGCTTGAGTTGGGCAGAAGTGCTGGCAGGTGAGCCTTCGGATCGCCGCACGCACGTAGCTGGTCTGCTCAGTTTCTTCGAAATCATCGAAGTCGATTCGCGGATCGCTTTGGCAGGTGCAGCTATCCGGCACCGCAACCGAATGAAGCTGATCGACGCA
This sequence comes from Sphingomonas antarctica, assembly GCF_965137005.1. Taxonomy (NCBI): domain Bacteria; kingdom Pseudomonadati; phylum Pseudomonadota; class Alphaproteobacteria; order Sphingomonadales; family Sphingomonadaceae; genus Sphingomonas; species Sphingomonas antarctica. The sequence goes on from NZ_CBCRXM010000001.1 coordinate 244,381, forward strand.
ATCATTCTGGCTACCGCGCAAGTAAACGATTCGATCCTCGTCACACGCAACACCAAGGACTTTCCGGCCAACATGCCGGGCATCCGCGTCCCTTACACTCTCTAGCGAAAGCCAAGTTTCATGTGCGGCATTATCGGCATCGTCGGCAGCGCGCCGGTTCAGGACCGGCTGGTCGATGGGCTCAAGCGGATGGAATATCGCGGCTATGATTCGGCGGGCGTCTGCACCGTCGATCACGGCCAGCTGATCCGCCGCCGCGCCGAAGGAAAGCTGGCGAACCTTGTCCGCGTCCTCGCCGAAGATCCCGCGCCCGGCACTACCGGCATCGCCCACACGCGCTGGGCGACGCATGGCAAGCCCAACACCAAGAACGCGCATCCGCATGCCACCGGCGAAGTCGCCCTCGTTCACAACGGCATCATCGAGAATTTCAAATCGCTGCGCGAGGAGCTTGAAGCGCGTGGCCGCGTGTTCGAAAGCGAAACCGACACCGAAGTCGTCGCCCATCTGATCAGCGAGCAGGTCGAAAACGGCGCGTCGCCCGAGGATGCAGTAAAGGTCGTGCTACCACGCCTGCGCGGCGCCTTCGCACTCGCCGTTGCTTTCCGCCAGCATCCCGAACTGCTGATCGGCGCGCGCCTCGGCTCGCCGCTGGTTGTGGGCTATGGCGAGGGCGAAACCTATCTCGGCTCGGACGCCATCGCGCTCGCGCCGCTGACTCAGCGCATCAGCTATCTCGACGAAGGCGATTGGGTCGTCATCACCAGCACCGGTGCGCGGATCTTTGACAAGGACAACAACCCTGTCGAACGCGAGATCGTCGCCTCGGGCGTGACCAGCCTGTCGATCGACAAGGGCAATCACCGGCATTTCATGATGAAAGAGATTTACGAGCAGCCGATCGTCGTAGCTCAGACGTTACGCTCGTACCTTCGACCGCTCGAACAACAAGTCGCGCTGCCGCAGATGGAGTTCGACCTGTCGACCATCGAGCGCGTCGTCATCGTCGCGTGCGGTACCGCATCCTATGTCGGTATGATCGGCAAATACTGGATCGAACAGATGGCGCGGCTGCCCGTCGACGTCGATGTCGCAAGCGAGTTCCGTTACCGCGATCCGGTGCTCGGGCCGGGCGTGCTCGGCGTGGTCGTCAGCCAGTCGGGCGAGACTGCCGACACGCTCGCGGCACTGCGCCACATGAAGGCGGCAGGAGTCACGACGGCGGGCATTATCAACGTCCCGACCAGCAGCATGGCGCGCGAAGTCGACCTGCTCCTGCCGACCCATGCCGGCCCCGAAATCGGCGTCGCCTCGACTAAGGCGTTCACCTGCCAGCTCGCAGTGATGGCCGCACTCAGCGTCAATCTCGCGCGCGCCAAGGGCAAGCTCGACGCGGCGGCAGAGGGCGAAATCGTCCGCCACCTCGAAGAATCTCCCGCCGCGATCAACGCCGCGCTGGCGCACGATGGCAATATCGAGGCCATGGCGCACATCATCGCGGCAGCACGTGACGTCCTTTATCTCGGCCGCGGCGTCGACTTCCCGCTGGCGCTCGAAGGCGCGTTGAAGTTGAAGGAAATCAGCTACATCCACGCCGAAGGCTATGCCTCGGGCGAAATGAAGCACGGCCCGATCGCGCTGATCGACGAAGCCGTCCCGCTGATCGTCATCGCGCCGGGCGGGCCGTTGTTCGAAAAGACCGTCAGCAACATGCACGAAGCGATGGCGCGCGGTGCGAAGGTGGTGCTGATCTCGGACGCTGCCGGTCTTGCCGAAGCGGGCGGCGACGCGATGGCGACGATCGAGATGCCGACCGTGCACCCGCTCATCGCGCCTTTGGTTTACGCGGTGCCGATCCAGCTGCTCGCTTATCATGTCGCCGTGACCAAGGGCACCGACGTCGATCAGCCGCGCAATCTCGCCAAGTCGGTCACGGTCGAGTGACGCGATGCAGCCCGCTAATCCGCTAATGTGAAGATCGAACATAGTTCTGCCAATTCGAACATAGTCTTGCAGGCTGACTGACTTCTGAAAATAGCGCCGAACAGATATCTCGAACATAGTTCTGCGTGACAACACCTGCGAATCCGCAGGATGAGCGGAAAAACAGCGACCCATCCGCGTCGGCCACTGCCGGGGCGGATGGTCGCGATCACCTAAATCAAAACACCAATCCAAGAGGAGCAGCTTATGGACGACATCGTCCTCGAGCCGACGACGCGTGCGCGCGTCAAGGACATTCCCGCCAAGCGCAAGGCGACCACCGATCCGCTGGGCACCACGGTGCAGATCGAGGCGGATCTGCCCGATGAGCCAACCAGTCCGGACGGGTTCACATCACGCCAGATCCTCCAGCTCACTCGCGATCGACTTCGCGAGCGGGCCAATGCCGACCCGACCTGTGCCGGCAGCTGGTGGACCGCGCTGCCGTCGGGCCACTTCCACGTCTTCGCATTCGAGAACGGACAAGTGCTCGACGACTTCGTCGTGGAGAACGATCCGATCGGCATCAAGCACGGAATGCTCAAGACGGCGCTCATGCGCACGCTGGGCGTGCGCGACGAGGGCGAGGGGCCATTCAACGCCCGCATGAAGACGTTCCTGCAGCTGGGGCTGTTCGGCCCAATCGGGATCCAGCGCGAGCGCCGCAACTACGGCTACTCGCTCACGTCGGCGCTGAAGTGGGCGGTCGCCATGACCCTCCAGCGGGCATACATCCCGCCCAGCGCCGTCGTGGATTTCCTCGACAGGCACGACCGCGACCTGCAACGGATGTTTCGCAGTCTGCGTAACGGGAACGGGCCGCCCCTGGTGCTCAGGATCAACATCGAGGCGTTGCACCCGCTGGGGGACGAGCAGCGCTCGAAAGGCAGAGGCTCGCGAGGTGGCGACGCCGGGACGCTCAGTCTCGGCGAGGCGACAAGGTCGCCGTTCGACATGGAAGCAGCCGCCCCGGCACTCAACATCGACCTGCGCGAACTCGGCAACAAGCTGATGGTCAACCTCGCCGACGCCGGTGTGAGCGTAGCCAAGATACTGCACGCGCAGCGCATCCTGCCGGATCTCAGCGCGCGGCCGACGCCGCCGCCTGCGCCATCACCTCGCGAATCATCGGAAGCTGATCAGACCTGAGGCCGGCAGGACGCATCACCTGCCACGGCCTGCAGCCCGGCCCTAGCGTCGCCGCCCAGTGCGCTGCGCGGCGGCGCCTGAAAGCATCGAGAGGTTCCTCGATGGCAGCGAGCGCAGTCGTGGCCAAGGGCCGCTTCGAGCGACGCTTGCCGAACCAGCCGCTCCTCCGCACACGCCGCTCGATTTCGGCCGGCGTCGCTCGCACGGGCGGAATGAGCGCCCCCACGATCGTCGCCTCGCGCTCCACCTCCCGCGCAAGCGCTGCATCCAACGCTGGCCAGTCGGCGCGAGGCGTGCGTCCGGTGCGCGGGTTCACGGCCGACGTGGAATGCGGCAAGCTCATGCCGCCGACGGACACAAATTCCGAACCGGCCACGACGGTGCCACCCCGTTCGAGATGGGAAAGGAAACCGTCCATCAACAAATGCAGCAACGGATGCATGGCCTTGCGGTGGCTTCGAACCATGGCCGCCGCCCAGCCCCGCTCCCCGAAGAAGGCGCAAGCGGCCGGCAGGTGCGGAAACACCGGAGCCCAGTATGCCGCCAGACTCTCGTTCAAGCCCGACTGATCGACCTTTCGCGCCGACCGCATCAGCGCCACTCCCGCCAACCGCGTCACGTAGTGGTCGCGCCAATGCGACAGCGGTCGCGCGGGCATCGCGCCGGTCGTAATCGCGTTCGCCGCGCGCGCCAGATCGAGCAGGAGGTCGGGAACCTCGACGTCAAGGCTCGATGCACCATCGACCGGACAGTTACGCTCATCGGGAGCGACGTAACCATGCCGGCCCGCCGATGACCTTGTGACCATGCTGTCCCGCAGCCAGCATCCGTGCTCCGGGCACACCGGGAAGCCCGGAAGCTGATGAGCGACCATCCAGGTCGCGAAGCCGTGCGTCGCGCGCTGTGCGACAACGCACTCCGGGCAAAAGCGCAACGCGACGCCAGCGCGGATGCGAAAGGCGGCGACGCCGAGCCTATGATGTGCGCTGGACGCGTCGCTGGCCCGCATGTCGAACTCCGCTGCGCTCCGCGCCTCCTCGTCCTGGAATGCAGCGTAGAACGGGAATAGCGTGTGCCTCAGCAAGCCCGCGCCATCCAAGCCGGACAGCGCCGGCAGGTTCGACGCAAGCGCGTCCAGTCCCGAAGGCAGGTCAAAGGTCGCTACCGCCGAGCGACGTCCAAACAGCTCGGTCGCGTGCTCGGCGGCGTTGGGCGATCCCGCTAGGAAACCGTGGCGGGCGAGCACCCCGTAGAGGAGCTCGCCCGCGATCGGAGCCGGGAACACGGCCAACGTCACGACGCCAGGATCTCGTCCGGCGTCGCGAGCATACCGGCAGCCGCCAGCGCCGCAGCCGGATCCTCGGACGACGCGGCGATTGCGCGCATGTCGTCAGCCAGCACCTCCTTCTTCTTCGAGGGCGGACGCTTGACCTTCTCCGGTCGGGGCGCAGGCTCTGCGGTGAGGAGGTCGGTGACCGCCTCCATCATACCGAGCAGATCGTCGGCGGCCACGGTCAGCGAGGCGTTCGCAACCACGCGCTCGACCACCTCCGGCGCGTGGCCACGCTGCACGAGGCCGGCCTTCAACGCGGTCCAGGGCACATCCTTGGCCTTCGTCTCGGCATCCGTGATGCGCTGGCGCAAGTCGCGCAGGTAACGCAACTCGCGCTGGGTCCGGCCGGTCTCCTGACACAGCAGGCGCTCGACGTGCTGGTGGAGCGGCTCCAGATCCTCCCACCGTTCGAACATCTCCGGCCGATTCTCGCGCAACGCCTGCATCATCGGCTGGATGAGGCCGAGCTCGTCCTTGGCGATAGAGCGGAACAGGGCCGCGTCCATGGTCTCCGGAGTGCCATATACCTCGCCCCTGCTGATGGTGCGGAGCTGGCCGAGCAGCACGAGCTTCACAGCGATGTCGATGATTCCTTGGCTCTCGTCGTAGATCGCCTCGCTGATGTCGGGCGTCAGCGCCGTCGGCACCGCCGTCCACTGGTAAGGCCACAGCCGCTCGAGCCAGTCGTCCCACTCCTGGCCACGCGACATGCGCGACCAGTTCGGCTGCCCAAGGCCGCACGCGCGCCGCGCCTCGCGGAACGCGCCGTCAATGATCGGGCGCGCCTCGTTGGTGCCGATGAGCATGATGGGAACGCCCAGCATGTTCACCAGCGTCACCAGGAAGTTCACCAGCGGCTTGACGCCCTCCTTCGACTGGCGCGCGTGCTGGATCTCGTCGATGACGATGATGCCAACCGCGTGCAGCGTGACGAGGTGCTGCACGAAAAGCATCATCTCGTCGCCGGCGACGCGCTTGCCTTCCGCCCCGAAGCGCTCAGCGTAGCGCGTGCCCAGCACCTTGTCGAACGCGGCGAGAAGCGCGATGCAGAGCTGCTTGCGACCGCCCGTCGAGGGGCACTCGATCTTCAGCCACACCACCTGCTTGATTACACCGTAAGGCAACACCTGCTCCACCACCTGCGGGATCTTCGAAAGCGTGCGCATGATGGTTGTCGTCTTGCCGGTGCCTGGGTCGCCGATCAAAGTGGAGCAGGGCGCGTTGCTGTGGGTCAGGGCCGGCATGGACGCCTGAACCTCGTCGGGAGACGCGCCCGTGGCGAGCCTCTGGATCGCCGCCGCGCTAGCCAGCAGCGCCGGCCGATGCATGCCGCGCGCGGGGTCGCGCGCCTTGTAGCCCTGCCTGATCATCATACCAACGCGCTCGGCGAGGTCCACGTGGTTCCCGTTTGGAAAGACCGCGTCCAGCACGCGCAGGCCGCCGTAGCGACGTTGCGTGTGCGGCAGACCGCGCTCCGACTCGGCGTGCTCCGGTTTCACGATCAGCATGTCGTAAAGCTCCAGCCACGACGGGGGCGGCCCCAAAACACGGGTGAACGGGTTGCGCCACAGCTCCGGCAGCCAGCCTGCGGGCACCTCGTCGGTCGCCATGGGGGCGCCCGCCGTCGCGACTGCGACCGTCGAGGCCTCGGTCGATGCTGCCGCGACCGACATCACGTTGGAAACGTCGGCGGCGACCTGGTCGTCGGCGGCATTGGAAACACCGCCGACGGAAATAGCCGGTGCCAGCGGGTCTGCGATCAGATCACAGCCGTTGAAGCCGTCGTGGAGGTTGATGTCGAGCATGTCAGTTCCTTCCCTTCAATCGATCCGCCAGGGACGGCGTCGCGTGGTTGTCGTTCGACTGCCGCCCCTGGGCGGCTTCCGCCGCCGGACACGCCGACGGGAGAACGGTAGGTGCCGGGGTTGCGTGCGGCGACATGTCAGCATGATATTCAGAGACCTGCTCGACCATATCGAACTCGCGTTCCTCCCGGGTCGCCTCGCGGATGCCTGACGTCTCGGCCGCGGCGGACGGCGCGGGCGGAGTCCGGGCCATGGCGGCCTGGGCACGTCGACGGTCGTCATCCAGTTCCTTGTCGGCGACGATACCCTCCGCGGTTTCCCGGAGGTCGGCCCAGGCGGCCGTCGCATTGGCCTCTTTCTGCTCGTCGGCGAGCTCCCAGAAGGATGCTCCGCCGAAGCGGCTATCGGTCAGCTCCGCCACGCGGAAGCCGAACGGCGCCCTCGCGTCGTGGACGTAGATGACGTCGGTGAAGCGACGGTCGAAGCTGATCGGGACCGAGCCGCGGCCCGTCATGGAAACCTTGTCGAACCAGCCGTCGTCGACCGCGTCGGCAAACGAGTAGCTGGCGCCCTTGAAGAAGAGCCCGGTTCGACGGCAAACCGCCGTGCCCTGCTCCAGCAGCGCGAACTTCACCGCTTCCGGGTGCGCCCGCTGCGGCAGGCCAAGAGCGGCCACGCCCCAACGCCACATCTCGGCGGGGACCGCGGGCACCTTGTCCGCGATCATCTCGGGCAGGAGCGGGTAGTCCTCGATGCGATGGCGGTTGTTGTAGTGGAGGACGCAGATGATGATCGCGCGCGTCAGCTCGTCCAAATCATAGGCCGTTTCCAGGCGGTAGTCCTCTGCCCCACGCTCACGGAAGTCAGCGTGAACGAAGCCGGGCACGTGCGGCTTCAGCATCGCGTGGATCAACCCGAACCGGCGCTCGACGATGCCCTTCCAATCGGGCCGATAGGCGGTAACATTGCCCACGGTCACCCCGAACTGCGAGATAAGGCCGAGGACGCCGGACGATTTCATCTCGCCATTGTCGCCCTCAAGGATCGCGCAAAGGTGCTGGGTCGGCCAGTCCTCCTCGTCGATCTCGACGCCGTATTTCGCACAGAACTCGACCTTGCTGGTCATCGCGTTGGCCAGCGCGGTCATCGCGCCGATCCACGACGGGGGATCGAGCGACAAGGCGAAGCCGACGATCATGCGAGTCCAGACGTCGACGACCACATAGAGGGTCGGCCGCCACACAAGCCTGCGGCGGTTACGCCGCGAACGGGCGTAGACGTCGATCTGCGTCGCGTCGATCTGGTAGCGGGCGCCAGGGCCCCACGCCTCGTCGGTCGAATTGCCGAGCAGCGGCCGATGGCGCCGCGCGTATACGGACTTGCCGAGGCGCTTGATTTCAGCCTTCCAGCGTTTCCGCTCGCGATGGTAGTGGTAGACGAACTGCTCGTAGCGCGGCAGTCCGAGCCTCTCATAGGCTGCGTCGGGGATCTTCTTGCCGAATTCCTGGCGGAGCTTCTGCACCGCGTCCCAGAACCCGACGCGTAGGCAGTGGTGAAAGGCATCGACCAGCTTCACCTTGCCGACGGCGTCGTGCAGATCGAAGCCAACGCGGAAAACCTTCTTCATGGCCTCGGTGACCGGCGTGCCCCTCGGGTTGCCGTCCTTCGGCGCCGGCCCCGACTTCTTGCCGCCCTCGCAGACCGGCCGCGGGTCGCCGGGATTGCCGCACTCCTCGTAACTCGGGCGCAAAGCGTCCTTCGCCATGCCGCCGTGGAAGACCTTCATCAGGTTGTTGTTGATCGTCGCGGCGCTGGCACCGCGCTTTCCGGCCGCGATGGCAGCCGTTGACGCGCTAGCGACAAGCTCTGCGCGGTGCTTGCGGTCAAACACGTCGGTCGTGGCGAGCAGCGGTTCGACGATCGCCCACGCCTCGTCGCGCAGCTTGAGGTGCTTCGTCCGCGCCTCGGCGCGCTTCCTCGCCCGCTTGTTCCCCTCGGCGCTGCCGATGTAAACGTGGTCAGGAATGAAGGCGGGTGCCTGGCCCGCCTCCACCTTCCAGCCGTTGACCACAACCTCGCGCTCCAACTCCTCGCCGATATGCGTCTCGGGCGTGGACGTGGGGTCGTCCACGTCCACGGTGAACACCGCATCTTTCGACCAATCGGTCCACACCACCTTCAGGCGACCGTAGGCGCCCAAGGTGTCGATGACGGAGTGCTGCGCGAGCATGGCTTAGACCGCCCCGCCGGCCAGCCGCAGCTGGGTGACCGCACCAAACGGCGTCAGCCGGGAGACCCCGTCCAGCACCACGAGCCCACGGGCCAGCAGCCGGCGCACGGCGGACATGCCGGTGCCCGGAGCCCATCCATGCAGGCGCTCGGCGGCCTGGCAGGTCTCGACGAGCGTGCCCGACGCAGCGTCGGCCAGCTCGACCAGCATGGCGTCGGCGCACTCGTCCCAGTCCACCGCGTTAGGCGACTTCAGGCGCGCGACCTGCGCCCACTGGGCGCGCTCCTGCGCGCCGATGCGCTCGGCGCGCGACACCGAGCAGCCGGTGACGACCTTCCACGCGATCCCGCGGCGGCGCCAGTATTCGCGCTCGATCGCGAGCTTCTCGATGACGCGGCGCCTACGGAGCTCGCTCGCCGACTTGACCGCGAGCGCAACGCCGCGACCTCCGGCCAGATCGACGAGCAGGTCCGACGTCATGACGACATCCACGCCGTGGTCGGCGGGATGCGCGATTCCGAGCTGATCGGCGATCACCATCGTCTCCGCGCGGTGCAGCGGAAACTGCTCGCGGATGTCGAGCACGTCGGGACGACCGTCGAACTTCAGGAAGACATCCTCCTCCATGTCCGAGAACAGGTGCTGGACGCGACCCGTGGTCTGGCCGAGACGGCGGTGCACCCGGCCCGACGAGGAGAAGCTGGTGACGGTCAGCCACGGCTTGTAGTCCTTGCCATGGCCGCGACCGCGGCCCTGCTTCAGCATGCGCGCGATGCTCTTTTCCGTGGTGCGACGACGGGCCATGTCAAACCTCCCCCGACGTGCGGGGCGTGATCGCCACCAGCTTGGCACGTGCCCGGCGATCGGCGCTCTGCTCCCGACGGATGCGCCGGCGCATGTCCGCAATGCGGGCGCACCGCTCGATCGCCTCATCGAGATACCGCGTCGTGCTATCGCCCGCGCCGGCAAACTGGGCGGCAACGAGCGGACGCTCGCTGGCACGAACTGCCCTGACCATGCCGGTCAGCGGCTCGATCTCGAATTCGACGCGGTGGCGGCTACGCTCGAAGCTCCGCATGACGCGCTCGATGGCCGGCTTGGCGCCGGCGAAGTAGGTGTCGTTCTTCATTGGTCTCTTTCACGCATGAGGCCACACCCCGCAGCGCGCTTGACGCACCGGGCGAAGCCGATCTCGAAATACCCCACCACGCTGGCGGGGACGGTTCAGAGTGATGCGAGAAGGGGCGGACGGACCTTCGACAGACGCGCGTCCACGCACACCGCGACGTCGTCGCGGCGGTTACGCCCTTGACCTCGAGGGGAGGGGCGTGCGATTGGAATGGCGGCTGTAAAAGGTGTCCGGCGCTTCATCGCGTCGGATGTCAGGTCATCATCGGCTCTCCTTCCTCTGTTCGCCCTGGTAGGCACGGTTGAAGCGCGATCCTGGGACCACGCCGCTCGCGGGGGTCGTCCGTTGGCGCGGACGATCCCCGTATTCGTTCTAGCTCGCCTCCGGATGCCCGGCCTGGCCCAGCTGCCACTTGTCGCCGACATGCTCGACCTCACCGCGACCCAGCATCTTGCGCAGGATCGGCGATATGCTGGTCCGGGCGACGGTCGCGCCGAAGCGCGCCTGCATCGCGTCGATCATCTGCCGGATGCCAATCGGGGACCCCGCTTCGGCCAGAACCTCCTTCAACATCGCGCGAATGGTGCGCGTGCGCGGCGTTCCATCTGCGTCGCCGCCAGGGAAATACCGCAGCAGTGCCGTCTCGACCTCGATCGCCCGCGCAATCTCGTCGACACGGGCGACAAGCGTCGCACGCTCCCCCGACAACGTCGCGATCCTCGCCAGCACGTCACTTCTCCTCAGCGTTACGCTCTCGTCGGGGCCGGGGTGCGAATCATCATTGCTCATACTTTGCGTTGATTGCCGCAACCCGGCCCAGAGTCAACGGTGAAACTACGCGGACACCGTAGTCCATGTCCGCGCGGACTACATAAGCCGAGTTGATTGGATGATCAACCGTCTAAACGCTTGAGCAGAATATTTAGGTGTTTTAAGTGGACATCGCCCAACCGCGTCCGGCTCTCCAAGAGCCACCGCGTATGTATTCCGTCGCGTAGGCGGTCACTATTACCAATCAGGGGCGATGAACTGGTTCTCGTTTGGAGAGAGGAAAATGGTAATGGACACCACCGTCAGCGCCCAAGTGGCACCACGTCGCGGGCGCAAGACCCTCAAGGGCTATGGTTTTGACCTTCAGGCGAAGCAGATAATTCGAAACGAACTCATTCGGAGCGGCGTCAGCCACGAGGAACTGGTCAAGCGGCTGGCACGAATGGGCGTGATCGAGAACGTGCCAAACCTACGCAACAAGCTCACCCGAGGGCGCTTCAGCGCTCCGTTTCTCCTGCAGGTGATGGCTGCTCTTGGCGCGAAGTCGATCGATCTCGACGAGGCGCTGACCGACCTAGCGACCGCGAATTAGCCTGCTAAAAAGCTCGCAAGCAGACCGATCTTGTCTACTTGGTCCGTTTGGCCCATATAAAGGACAGAAAGGACAAGCAATGGTTGCATCTCTAGCCTCACACGCTCGCACTCGCGATGAGAATAGCGGACTGCGTGGCCGCGCCCTCGCGGCCCTTCAGGCGGCGATCGCGGTCGCGGTCGCAAGCGCCAGCGACGATACGTTGGAGGCGATCGTCAGCGCGCGCAACGATCCCGGCCAGGCGCTCGCCGTGGCACCCCGCGACCTCGCGCCTGCGCCTCCAGAGCGCCTCGCGGCCGAGCGCGCGGCCAAGGCCCGAACCGCCCACTTCCGCGCCGAGGTCGCCGAAAAGGGCGGCGGCATGTTCGCGCGCGCCGACGTGGCGCAGCTACTCGGCGTCACGCCGGCGGCCGTCGACAAGCAGCGGCAGCGCGGACAAATCCTCGGCGTGCCGTATGGAAACGAGATCCGCTTCCCGGCGGCGCAGTTCAAGGACGGCACGGTCGTCGCCGGCATCAAGCCCATCCTCGCGGCCTTCGGCGATATGAACCCCTGGGGGCAGCTCCAGCTCCTGGTCGCGCCCCTCGACGGATTCGGGGAGAGACCGGCCTCCATCCTCGACCTGCTGTCCCGCGGCGTGGGCGAGGACGTCCGCCTCCAGCTGACCGGGCTCGCGCGCGGCTGGGCATAAGCCAGTGACGCTTCCCCTGCGAACCCGCAGTCTGCGGGCCGGCACCGTGCTGCATCGGATCCACCGCCTCATCCACGATCCGATCTACTTCGGCCCGACCGGAGCGGCACCGGAGTTGCGCTACGACGATCCGGACGGCGTCTTCAAGGTGCTCTATCTCGCCCGCAAGCTGGAGACCGCCTTCGGCGAGACGCTCGTGCGCTTGCCGACCGTGACCGACGTGCTGTCGACCGACGTACTTGTCAGAGCCCGGAGCGAGATCGTCACCACCAGGGCCCTGCGGCTCTACCCCCTCGATGACGCCGGGGTGTCCGCCCACGGGTTGCGGATCCCCGACGTCCTGGGCGACAACTACGCCGCAACCTGGAAACTGAGCGCATACATCCATGCGAACACCGCCGCCGACGGGATCGCCTACATCTCGCGATTCAACGGCGGACAATGCATCGCGCTCTTCGACCACGCGGCCGGCGCGATCGCCAGGACCGGCGACCTCGCCGTGCCACTCACCCCAGAGCTCGGCGCCGAGCTAGCCGGCAGATTTGGTAAGAACTATGTCGAGCCATAGGAGCGGGATGACGACCGCCAGCCGATACGATCACCAGTGCGAGCTGCACGACTGGCGTGCGATCGAGGACGAAGGCCGCTGCCTCGTCGGGATCGCAGGGCTGGTCAGATCCGATTCCCGGCAACGATGGCCCGATGGACGAATGATCGTGCTCAACGGGCTTGAGCGAGGCCAGTGCGTCGCGACCGGCGCTACGGTGCGGACTCAGTCAGGAGTATTTCTTCTCGGCGCTGAACTGCTTGGCGGCTTTGGGCGATCTTGATCGAAACCTGTCTAATCGAGAAGGTAGTCGAGATTGCGTGCTTCCCGAGGAGCCACCGCTTCACGGAGCGCCGTCAGATCTGCAGGATCAAGTTCGTCGGGTGAAAGCGCAGCAGTGACTGCGCCCGCTACGACCGGAATCGCATCGTTCGAGCTGTCCATCATCTTCGCTCCATCGAACCATCAATCACCTCACGGCGTTATACCGGGATCAACGGGGCTTTGACCAGCAGCGCGGTTTCGGCGAGGACGAGGCCGCCAAGCAAGCCGGACCTTTCGCCCAGCTCAGGTGAGCGGATCAGAACGTCATAGCCAGCGCGATCCACACCAAAATACCCATTGGCCAGCATCGCCGCTGCCGAACGAATCCGTGGCAACAGCCTCTTGGCGCCGAGCACGCCACCTCCGATCACGATGCGATCCGGCGACAGCATGGCCTGCTGCATGACGACAAGCTGGCCGAGGTAGAACGCGACAATCTCATGCGCCTCATGGTCTTCGGGCAAGTCAGACAGCGTCGCTCCCCAGCGCGCCATGATCGCCGGGCCACTCGCCAACCCCTCGAGACAGGCACCATGAAAGGGGCAGACGCCCGCGAAGTCGTGGTCGCGCGGATGGCGCTCGGGACGGACGTGACCCATCTCAGGGTGCCGGGCGCCGTGTAACGGCTGACCCTCGATGACGACTCCGCCCCCGATCCCCGTGCCCACGGTCACATAGGTAGAGACCGACGTTCCCTGCGATGCCCCCCAGCGGGCCTCGGCGAGCGCCGCGCCGTTCACGTCGGTGTCAAAGCCGACGGGACAGCCAAGGGCCGCGCCGATCGCGCCCGCGACGTTGACCCCGTTCCATCCCGGCTTCGGCGTCGACGTGATGCAGCCCCACGTTGCGGAGCGAGGGTCAAGATCCACCGGGCCGAAGCAGCCGATGCCAGCGGCGTCGAACGCGCCGAACTCGGCGGCCGCATTCTGGAAGAACGCTATCGTCTGACTTAGCGTGGTGCTTGGCGACGTCGTTGGAATGCGCTCCACACGCAGGATCTCGTCGCGGGAACGAGCGACGGCGACGACGAACTTCGTGCCACCAGCCTCGATCAAGGCATACAGTCTGCTCACAATCTACTTCTCACCCCGTGTCGAATGCAGTGTACGGCCGTCGAAGGTTCACATGGCGCATCACGCCGTCGGCCCGTCGCGTTAGCCTGACGTAAAGCAAGATGGCCAATCATCATCACAGATGATCACCGATTCGCCAACCGCCGCACCGTTATCCAGGGTGCCCCATTTCCCGACAGTCTATGACGACGAACTGCTCTACAGCATTGTCGCTCGTTATGGCGTGATGACGGGATACATAGAATCCAGTTCGGCTAATCTCGACCTGTTCGGGACACCGTTCGGTCACGGCTCGGCCCGCGCACCATCGGCTCTGGACGCCATGGCTAGCCGACTTCCTCTAGGTCTCAACCTCGACGCGCGCGAACTGGTGACGCGGCACACCCTCCTTCCATACTACTATGCATTCTTCCCAGACGATCGGCAGGAGAAGGCAATCGGAGAGGCCTTGGCTCGTCACGGACGCGCGGACAAGGCGGCGGGGATGGAAGCCAAACCGCTCTCGCCGCCACGTCGGCTCAAGTTCTGTCCCGAATGTCTCGACGTGATGGAACTGCGTAAGCAGGAGCTCCATTGGAAGCGCGTCCATCAACTGGCCATCGTGATGCTATGTCCGGATCACGGTAGCGATCTGCGCTTCAGTTCAATCACGCCGCACCCGGCGGACAGGTTGATGGCCCCGGCCACCCGCGCGAACTGCGCTCCCGACGCCCCGATCGGAACTGCTTCGAATATGCAGATCGATCGCGAGGCGCTACTCGGTCTGGCTTGCGGTGCCCGGACTTTACTGAACGGCGGATATCCCGCCAATGCGACGCGCGAAAAGGCGTCCGGACTTGCACAGTTGTTCCGTGACCTTGGTTACAAGCGGAGCAGCCGGATCAACTGGGAAATGCTCCAGCCCGAAGTTCAAAAGGTTGTATCGGGCGTCACGGCCGTTATCCCGGGCATCGAACGTGCGGGTGCCAGGGACGACGGCTGGTTCGATCATGCAATGGATCCAAGACGGATAGGCCGCTCGGACAGGGTGCTGATCGCCGCCATGCTGATAGATCGGATCGAGGCGGTCGAGCCCCGCTTTTGGGCGGCAATCGACAAGATGACGGGGAAGCCGTTCATGGACCTGCCTGCGACCGCCCGTGCATAGCCCGATCCAAAACTATGTTCGAAGGCTTAGAACAATGTTCGAGGCTAGGCGCCTTCGACCACCAGCCTTTCCTGACATGAAGGTAAAACTATAACCTCGCGAAGCCGTTCTACGGAAGCTCGCGTAGAAGGGGAGGTGCCCGCTTTTTCGAAGAACTATGTTCGAAGTTTACAGCTAAAATCGTTCCTGATCGGCCGCGTCCGCGCGACTTTTCACGATCAGTCACGCGGCGAGGGGTCGTTAGAACGCTCGCAAGATGCGCTCTTCCCGCCCGACAGCGCAATTTGGCGCGTCCACGGCGATGTCATGTCGATGATGATCGGCGGCGTCGCGTCGCTGTTCATGCAGATGCTCCACCCTGCGGTGCTTGCGGGCGTGTGGGATCACAGCAATTTTCGCGAGGATACGCTCGGTCGGCTGCGCCGTACCGCGCGCTTCATCGCCGTCACGACATATGGCCAGCGCGACGCCGCGGAAGCGTCGATTGCACGTGTCCGCCGTATTCACGATAAAATCTCCGGCACGCTTCCCGACGGTACGGCGTATCGCGCCGTCGATCCGGCCGCGCTCGCCTGGGTTCACGCGACCGAGAGCCTGTGCTTCCTTGAAGCGTGGCTGCGCTATGGCGACCCCGCCATGCCCCTCGCCGAGCGTGACGCCTATTTCGTTCAGGCCGGGCGCGTCGGCCGCGCGCTCGGTGCCGATCCGGTTCCTGAAACCCATGCCGCGGCGCGGCTGTATGTCGAACAGCAACGCCCGCACCTTCGTGCCGACGATCGTAGCCGCGAAGTCGCCCGCTTCCTTATCGAACGACCAGCGTCGCGCCCCAGCCTGGCGCCGGTTCAGGCGATGGCATTTGCCGCTGCGATCGACCTGCTGCCACCTTGGGCACGCGACACGCACGGTTTTGCCAATCCGGCGATCACACGTCCGCTGGTCCGCGCCAGCGCCACAGGATTTGCAAAGACGTTGCGCTGGGCCTTTGCCTGAGCCGCACTCGGCGTTACCACCCGGACGAAGAAGGGCGGGGAGGCCCGACGCGTGGCAACGACAGCAATTCAGGCCAAACCGGCACCGCCCAGCACGCGGCTGGTAATCACCGCATCGGCACTGGGCACGGTGTTCGAATGGTATGATTTTTTCGTCTACGGCATCCTCGCCGCGTTATTGGGCAGGCTGTTCTTTCCCGCCGGCGATGCCACCGCCGCGACCCTCGCCAGTCTCGCCGCATTCGGGGCGGGCTTTGGGGTGCGACCTTTGGGAGCGTTGCTGTTCGGTTGGTTCGGCGACCGGTTGGGGCGCAAGGTCACGTTCCTCGTCACAATCACCGTCATGGGCTTGGCCACTGCCGCGATCGGTTTCTTGCCGACATTCGCTGCGGCTGGCATCGCCGCGCCGGTTCTGCTCGTCGGTTTTCGCCTGCTCCAAGGGCTGGCGCTTGGCGGTGAATATGGTGGCGCGGCGATTTACGTCGCCGAACATGCGCCCGAAGGACAGCGCGGTCGCCATACCAGTTTCATCCAGATGTCGGTCGCGGGCGGCTTTCTGCTCGCAGTGATCGTCGTGCTGGCGGCCCGCCACGCGACGACGCCTGAACAGTTTGAGGCCTGGGGATGGCGCATCCCGTTCGTTGCCAGCCTCGTGATGCTCACCATCTCGCTCTACATCCGGCTGAAACTCAGCGAGAGCCCGGTGTTCCGCGCGATGAAGGAAGCAGGCACCACCTCGCGCAACCCGTTCAAGGACAGTCTGCAGGCACCGGGCAATGTTGGCCGGGTCTTTGTCGCCCTTTTTGGTGTCGCCGCCGGTTTGACGGTGATTTATTACACCTCGCAATTCGGAACGCTCTATTTCCTGCAAGGCACCGCACGGATTCCGGAGGAGGAAGCGCTCCTGTACATGGCGGTCGGGGCGGGGATCGCCGCGCCGCTCTATTGGGCGTTCGGTGCGCTCAGCGACAAGGTCGGGCGCAAGAAATTGCTGCTGGTTGGTTACGCGCTGTCGATGCTGCTGACTTTTCCGATCTTTCACCTGATGGCCAATGCGGCCAATCCGGCGCTCGAACGCGCCACCGCCGCCTCACCGGTGAAACTCGAATTGCCCAAATGCGATTTCTCGATCTTTGCGCCCAAGCAGATCGAACCGTGCGCGAAGGCGCTCGCCTGGCTCGCCAAGCGGGGGGTGCGCTATGACAAGGTCGATGCGGCGGCTGTGTCGCTGACCGTCGGACAAGCGCGCGTTCCCGGCTTTGACGACAAGGCTTATGCAGCGGCGCTGAAGGCGGCTGGCTATCCCGAAACCGCTAATCCCTCCGAAAAACGCCCCCTGCTGATCATCCTCGCCGTCGCACTCATGGTCGGGTTGTCGGCGATGACTTATGGTCAGGTCGCGGCGATCCTCGTCGAAATGTTTCCCGCGCGTATCCGGTACACATCGATGTCGGTTCCATACCATATCGGTTCGGGATATTTCGGCGGATTCCTGCCGTTCATTTCGCAATATATCGTCGTGAAGACCGGCGATCCCTATGCCGGGCTGTGGTATACCGTGGCGATTGTCGCAATGGCATTTGTGGTCAGCCTGATCTGGTTGCCCGAAACCGCGCACAAGCCGCTGCCGCAATAGTCATGCTTGCCTCGACTTCGTGCGGCACGAACGAATAGGGGGGGCCATGTCGCCTCCCCTTCGTCTGCGCCTTGATGGCGACGCGCTCGCCGCCAATTGGCGCTGGCTCGCGAAGCAGAGCGGTTCTGCGGCATGCGGCGCGGCAATCAAGGCGGACGGCTACGGCCTTGGCGCGCGGGCGGTGGTCGAACGATTGGCGCGCGAAGGGTGCCGCGATTTCTTCGTGGCGACCTATGCAGAGGTTGAAGATCTGGGTCTGCTGCCGGATGGGTGCACTCTCAGCGTCCTTCACGGTCCGCGCGCGGAGGACATGCGCTACGCTATAGAAAGCGCCGCGCGACCGGTGATCAATTCACTCGAGCAAGCAACCCGCTGGCGCGATACAGGGCATCCATGCGACGCGATGGTCGATACCGGGATGAACCGCCTCGGCCTGCGCCCCGAAGAACTCTCGGCGCTTGAGAGCCTGGCGGTCGACACGCTGATGAGCCACCTCGCCTGCGCCGACGAAGACAGCCCGATGAACGGGCAACAGCGTGGTGCTTTCATCGCATTGGACACGTCCGCGCGCCGCCGCAGCCTCGCCAATTCGGCGGGCATCTGCTTTGGCAGCGATTATGCCTTTGACCTGACCCGCCCAGGCCTCGCGCTTTACGGCGGAGTGCCGCGCGCAGAAGCCGTCGGTCACATCGCCCAAGTCGCTTTCCCCGAAGCACAGATCGTCCAGCGGCGCGTCGTCCCGGCGGGCGAGACCATCGGTTACGGCGCGAGCTGGACCGCCACTGCGCCGACCGAAGTCGCAATCCTCAATATTGGCTATGCCGACGGTTATCTGCGGAGCTTTGCAGGTGTCGGGGCTGCGGGGGAGGGCAGCCTGCCGCTGCTCGGCCGCGTGTCGATGGACTTGGTGGCCATCGACGTGACCGCCCGGGCGACCTTGCGCGAAGGCGATTGGGTCGGGCTAGATTATGATTTGCCGTCGGCCGCGCGAGCTTCGGGGCTGAGCCAATACGAACTGCTGACCGGCCTTGGCGACCGGTTCTTACGGGAATGGCGCTCCGCAGATCGATAACAATGACGCGCCGCAGCGGCCGAGTGACAATTGTGCAACGCACACAAGCCGCGACAACACGGTTGTTGCGCCGCATGACGCGCAGCATTAGCGATGCTGTTACGCAGCAATTCCGATTGGACATATCGCCGATGGCCGTAACGCCGAACCCGGGCCGTGCGCCTGTGATCATCAAGAAATACGCCAATCGGCGGCTCTACAACACCGAATCGTCGAGTTACATCACGCTAGATCATCTGGCGAAGCTCACGCGCGAGGGGCGCGACTTCAAGGTTCTCGACGCCAAATCCGACGAGGACATTACGCACGGCGTGCTGACGCAGATCATCATGGATGAAGAAAGCCGCGGCGAAACCTTGCTGCCGCCCGCATTCCTCCGCCAATTGATCGCGATGTACGGTGATTCGATGCAGGCGTTGGTCCCGCAATATCTCGAAGCCTCGATGACCGCATTCCGGCGCAATCAGGCGCAGTTTAATGACGCGATGAAGGGCGCTTTCGAAGGCGGTCCGTTTGCGGAAATTGCCAAGCGCAATTTGGCGATGTTCGAGGCCGCGACGACCGCATTTCAGCCCAAGGTGAAGGGCGAATCCGCTCCGGCACCGACGGCGGCACCCCAGACCGACGACGTTACCGCGCTGAAGGCACAGCTTGCCGAAATGCAGGCGCGTCTCGACAAACTGACCGGGTGATCAGCGTGCCGGTTTGACGAACTTCAACGTCATCCGGTCGCTCTCACCGATCGCTTCGTAGCGCGCACGGTTGTAATCGCCGTCAGCATAGGTCGGCGGCAGGGTCCAGACGCCCTTTGGCCAGTCGGCAGTGTCGCGCTTGTTGGCATTGATCTCGCTCGACCCGGCCAATTTGAAACCGGCTTGCTCGGCCAGGCGGCGCACCGTCGATACCTTGACATAACCGCTCGTCCGCTCGCGTTCGTCGCTGGCGCTTTCGGGCAGGCGATGGTCCTCGACGCCCAGCACGCCGCCGGGTTTCAGCATGCGGTACATTTCCTGGAACGCGGCCAGGCTGTAATCCTGCTTTTGCTCCTGGAGATAACCCATCCGCCAGTTGTGGACGTTGCGAAACGTCAGGACCTTATCCGCGCTGCCATCTGGCACCCGGTTCGCACCGCCCAGTATGCTGGGAAAAAACCCACGTTCGACACGCGCATAGACCACCGGGTTGGTCGCCATCTTGGCCACGATGGCTGCGGCCGGTTTGCCCGGCGCGGTGGCGACGATCAGCTTGCCCTTCTCATAGAGATATGGCGCCAGCATCTCGGTCCAATACCCACCGCCTGGCCAGATTTCGACGACCGTATCGTTGGGCCGGACGCCGAAGAACGTCAGCGTCTGAACCGGGTGGCGATATTTGTCGCGGGCGATATTTGGCGCGGTGCGTTGGCCGGCGACCGAGACCGCGTCGAGTTGTTCGACGACCATCTGCGGCAGGCCGGCAGCGGCAGGTATGGTGAAGGCGGCAGCGGCGGCCAAAAGCCAAGTCTTGCGCATCGATATCCTCCCGGAAATTGTGCGGGAGTTGTGGCGCGGCGCTGCCTTACAGGCAAGCCTCAAGGAATGGCTGGTCGAAGCCGTACTGCCTGGCCTTTTCCAACGTGTAGGGGCGCAGGCCCATGGCGCGATATTCGCCGATGATCTTGCCGTCGGCGTCATCGGAAAGATATTCGAATTTGAACAATTCCTGGGTAACGATCACAGGACCTTCCATGCCGATCACTTCGGTCACGTTGGTGACGCGGCGGCTGCCGTCGCGGAGGCGCTTGACCTGAATGATCAGGTCGACCGAGTCCGCAATCTGACGGCTGATCGCTTCCTTGGGCATCTTGATATCGCCCATCATCACCATGTTCTCCATGCGCCCCAGCGCCTCACGTGGGGAGTTGGAGTGAAGCGTACACATGGATCCATCATGGCCAGTGTTCATCGCCGCAAGCAGGTCGAAACACTCCTGTCCGCGAATTTCGCCGAGGATGATGCGGTCCGGGCGCATACGCAGTGCGTTCTTGACGAGGTCACGGATCGACACTTCGCCCTGACCCTCGAGGTTGGCGGGGCGCGTTTCGAGCGGCAACCAGTGCGGCTGTTGCAACCGCAACTCGGCGGCATCCTCGATCGTCAGCACGCGCTCGCCCGGGTCGATCATCTTCGACAGTGCATTCAGCATCGTGGTCTTGCCCGAACCGGTGCCGCCCGAAATGACGACATTGAAGCGGCAGGCACCGGCGATCTTCAGCGCGGTCGCCATCTTGACCGACATCGACCCGCCACTGGCCATCATGTCGAGCGTGATCGGTTTGTCGGAGAATTTACGAATGGAGATCGCCGTGCCGCGCAGCGACAGCGGCGGCACGATGACGTTGACGCGGCTGCCGTCCTTCAAGCGGGCATCGGCCAGCGGGGTGGTCTGGTCGACGCGACGACCGACCGAATTGACGATCCGCTGCGCAATCTGGAACAGATGCTCCTCGTCGCGAAACTGGATCGGGGCGATGATCAGCTTGCCCTTCTTTTCGATGTACGTCTGGTTGGGACCGTTGACCATGATGTCGGTGATGCCCGGGTCGTTGAGCAATTCCTCGAGCGGGCCAAGGCCGAGCAACTCGTCGACCAGCACCTTTTCGAGCGCGAACTGCTCGCGGCGGTTAAGCGTGATCTTCAGTTCGGCGAGCACTTCGCCGATGATCGGACGGAATTCTTCGGCCAGCTCGTCCTTGTTGAGCGTCGCCGCCGCTTCCGGGTCGATGCGTTCGAGCAGGCGGGGGAGAACCTGTTCCTTGATCTTGTGAACGCTGGCTTCGAACCCTTCGGCCTTCGGGCCAACATCCATTTCGGCATTCATGCGGCTGTCGAGGCGGGACATCGCATCTATGGGGGCCGATGCACCAAGGCTCTCGAGCGGTGGAAACTGGTCACCGCCTTCGGCTTCCGGCGTGGGTGCGGGACCACCGCCGCCTTGCATCGGGCGGGCACTGCCGAATGCGGCGCGCGCGCCGGTGGGGTTCACCGCGCCGCCGCGTTTACCGAATGCACTCATTCCATCACCCCGATCGCGGCCCACATATCAGGGTGAATAGCTTGGAAAGTTTGACGATTAGCTAAGTTTGCCCTCGCGCCGCAGCAATTCGGCCTTGCGCTCAAGACCATAGGCATAACCACCGAGCGTCCCGTCGGTGCGAATGACGCGGTGGCAAGGGATCAACACCGCGATATTGTTCGCGCCGTTGGCCGATCCTGCCGCGCGTACTGCACCCGGCTTGCCCACCGCCGCGGCGATGGCGGCATAACTGCGCGTTTCGCCCGGGGGGATGCGACGGAGTTCTTGCCACACCGCCTGCTGGAACGCGGTGCCCGCCACGTCGAGTGGCAGGTCGGGCATGGCGGACGGATTGGCGCAGGCTTCGACGGCCCCGGCGACGAGCGAGGTTAGCGCGTCGCCGCCTTCCTCGATCACGGCCTTGGGGAAACGTCGGCGCAATTCGCCTTCATCCTCATCGAACGACAAGCGGCAAATGCCCTTGTCGGTCGCCGCGAGCAACATCTTGCCCAGCACCGTGTCGACGATCGCATAACGGATCGTCACGCCTGCGCCGCCATTACGCCACGCAGAGGGGGTCATGCCCAGACGGTTCGTTGCATCGGCATAAAAGCGGCTGGGGCTTTCATAGCCCGCGTCATAGATCGCGTCGGTCACAGTGTTGGCCTCGGTCAGCATCGTTTCGGTCCTTTTGGCACGCAGCGCACGGGCATAAGCTGCCGGGGTGACCCCGGTGTCGCGCTTGAACAGGCGGTGAAAATGATGGGGGGCGTAGCCGACCTCAGCCGCCAATTCTTCGAGCTGAGGCACGGCCTCACTGCCCTCGATGATCCGCACCGCCGCCGCCACCGCCTCGCGGTCGCGACCGATCTCGTCCGGCTTGCAACGCAGGCATGCGCGATATCCAGCCGCCCGGGCGCCCTCCGCATCTGCAAAATACTCGACATTCTCGCGCAACGGATGCCGGGCAGGGCAGGACGGTTTGCAGTAAATGCCCGTCGTTCTGACTGCGCCAACGAACGTCCCGTCAAACGCGCGGTTGCGGGCTGTGAACGCGGCCCAAGCTTGGTCGTTGTCGATCATGAACCCCAGATAGTCGATCTTCTCGCGTTCCGCTTCCCGCAGCTTGCGTTCAAACTTTCAGACCAAAACCTCCGCCAGGAAATTCTCGATCGCCTGCCAGCTTCGCCGCGTGGCGGACTCGCTATATTGTAGGCCGCGTTCGGGCATGTTTGCACCCGGCGCTGTATAAGCATGCATCGCATGGCCGTAGGCATTGAGCTGCCAGTCGGCACCCGCCTCGGTCAGTTCCTTCGCGACCATCACCACATCGTCGGGCTTGGCCATCGGGTCTTCCCAGCCGTGAAGGATCAGGACCTTCGTGGTGATTTGCGCTTGTTCTCCAAAGCCGGGCGGTGCGAAGATTCCGTGGATCGACACCGCGCCCCTGACGTCGTCGGCGCCTGATCGCGCGACATCGAGCGCGCACAGCCCGCCGAAGCAATAGCCCATCACGGCGATGCGCGTGGCATCGACGCCGGGGATCGTTTTCGCGAACGCTACCGCTGCGAGCATTCGGTCGCGCAGCATTGCGCGGTCCTGGATGAACGGGGTCATCAGCGCCGTGTTGACCGCCATCGCCGTCGGGGTGCCGTGTTCGCCGCGCCGGCCCTTGCCGTAAACATCGATGGCAATGCCGACATAGCCAAGCGCCGCCAGCCTGTCGGCGGTTTCGCGCTCGTGATCCGATTGACCGCCCCAAGTGTGTCCGACCAGCACCGCCGGCCGGCGCTGTCCCGCAACCGCGCCCGCGACATAGGCTTCGCAAGTGACATCGCCGTGGTGGTAGTCCTGATAGTTGCCCGCCATCCGCTTGCTCCCTTTGGCCTCCCCTAAGCGCGGTTCGGCGAACAAGTCGAGCCGACTCACCTTGCACCGCAGCGAAGGTTTCGCTACACGCGCGGCATCCCGCTCGGCAGCACTTTCTGGCGCTGCAATCGTGCGGGCTTTTGATTTTGAGGGATTCGACGCGCGTGGAGATTTCCGGCGGCATTCAGGCTAGCCTCAGCGGGCGTTATGCGACCGCTTTGTTCGACCTCGCGCGCGAATCGAAAGCGATCGACAAGGTCGAAAAAAGTCTCGCTCTGCTCGAAGCCGCGATTGGCGGGTCGGACGATCTGAAGCGGCTGATCTCCAGCCCGCTCGTCAGACGCGAACAGGCCGTCGGCGCCGTCGCAGCCGTCGCCAAAACGCTGAAACTGGATGCGGTCACCGGCAACTTCCTCGGCGTGCTGGCGCAGAATGGCCGGTTGAGCCAGGCGACGAACGTCATCCGTGCGTTCCGCATGCTTGCCGCCGCGCATCGTGGTGAAACCACCGCTGAAGTGACCAGCGCGCATGCGCTGAGCGATGCTCAGCTCGCTGCGCTCAAGACGCAGCTCAAGGCTCGCACTGGCCGCGACGTCGCGGTTCAGACGCGTGTCGATCCGGAAATTCTCGGCGGTCTCACCGTCAAGCTCGGCAGCCAGCTGATCGACAGCTCGCTGCGCACCAAACTCAACACTCTCGCCCACGCGATGAAAGGCTAAGGCTGAACACGATGGATATCCGCGCCGCAGAAATTTCCCGCGTCCTCAAGGACCAGATCGCCAATTTCGGCACCGAAGCCGAAGTCAGCGAAACCGGCCAGGTGCTCTCGGTCGGCGACGGCATCGCGCGCATCCATGGCCTCGACAATGTCCAGGCGGGTGAAATGGTCGCGTTCGCCGACGGCGTTCAAGGCATGGCGCTCAACCTCGAGGCCGACAATGTCGGTGTCGTGATCTTCGGCTCGGACGCCAAGATCAAGGAAGGCGACACCGTCAAGCGCACCGGCACGATCGTCGATGTTCCCGTCGGCAAGGGTCTGCTCGGCCGCGTGGTCGATGGTCTCGGCAATCCGATCGACGGCAAGGGTCCGATCATTTCGGACCAGCGCAGCCGCGTCGAGGTTAAGGCCCCCGGCATCATCCCGCGCCAGTCGGTCAACGAGCCGGTTCAGACCGGCCTCAAGGCGCTCGACGCGCTCGTCCCCGTCGGTCGCGGCCAGCGCGAATTGATCATTGGCGATCGTCAGACCGGCAAGACCGCCGTCGCGCTCGACACCTTCATCAATCAGAAGAACGCCAACGCCGGCGACGATGAATCGAAGAAGCTGTACTGCATCTATGTCGCCATCGGGCAAAAGCGTTCGACTGTGGCTCAGATCGTTCGCGCGCTCGAGGAAAACGGCGCGATGGAATATACCATCGTCGTCGCCGCGACTGCTTCGGAGCCCGCGCCGCTGCAATTCCTCGCGCCTTACACCGGCTGCGCGATGGGCGAATATTTCCGCGACAACGGCATGCACGCGGTCATCGTCTATGACGATTTGTCGAAACAGGCCGTGGCCTATCGCCAGATGTCGCTGCTGCTGCGCCGTCCGCCGGGCCGCGAAGCCTATCCGGGCGACGTGTTCTATCTGCACAGCCGCCTGCTCGAGCGTGCGGCGAAGATGAATGACAGCATGGGTGGCGGGTCGCTGACCGCGTTGCCGATCATCGAAACCCAGGCCGGCGACGTGTCGGCCTATATTCCGACCAACGTGATTTCGATCACCGACGGCCAGATCTTCCTCGAAACCGACCTGTTCTATCAGGGCGTCCGTCCGGCGATCAACGTCGGCCTGTCGGTCAGCCGCGTCGGTTCCGCCGCGCAGACCAAGGCGATGAAAAAGGTCTCGGGCTCGATCAAGCTCGAACTCGCCCAGTACCGCGAAATGGCTGCGTTCGCGCAGTTCGGATCGGACCTGGACGCCTCGACGCAGAAGCTGCTCAACCGTGGTTCACGTCTGACCGAGTTGCTTAAGCAGAAACAGTTCGCGCCGATGCCGTTCGAAGAACAGACCGCGTCGATTTTCGCCGGCACCAATGGTTATCTCGACACGATCCCGGTGGGCGACGTGACGCGTTACGAAAGCGAGATGCTGTCGTTCCTGCGTTCGGATCACGCCAATGTGCTGACGACGATCCGCGATACCAAGGATCTGGGTGACGAAGCCAAGACCGGCCTCAAGGCCGCGCTCGACGCGTTCGCGAAGCAGTTCGCCTAACCTCAGATGGCGTCACTAAAAGCCCTCAAGATGCGGATCAACAGCGTCAAATCGACGCAGAAGATCACGCGCGCCATGAAGACCGTCGCTGCCGCAAAGTTGAAGCGGGCGCAGGACGCGGCGGTCGCCGGTCGTCCATATGCCGAACGGCTGCAGGCGGTGATGGCCAGCCTCGCGTCGAAGGTGACGGTTTCGGCGTCCTCGCCAAAGCTGCTCGGCGGCACGGGCAAGGATCAAGTGCATCTGCTGGTCGTCGCAACCTCGGAACGCGGCTTGGCGGGTGGTTTCAACACCAACATCGTACGTCTTGCGCGCAAGCAGGCCGAAGAGCTGGAGCGGCAGGGCAAGACCGTCCGCTTCTATCTCGCCGGTCGCAAGGCGCGTGTGCTCAACCGGTTTTATACTGCGAGTTCGTTTCTGCACGACCGCGACATGTCGGCGATCAAGTCGCCCACATTTGCGGATGCGCAGGCGATGGCCGAAGATTTGATCGCGCGTTACGAAGCGGGCGAATTCGATGTGGCAACGTTGCTGTACTCGAACTTCCGCTCGGTCCTCGCGCAGGAGCCAGAAGCGCGTCAGATTATCCCGGTGCCCCTCAACACATCGAACGGTGTGTCACCTTTGTCACCTTTGACCACCGCGGCGGTCGAATATGAGCCCGATGAAGAGGAAATTCTCAAGGCACTGCTGCCGCGCAATGTCGCGATCCAGCTGTATCGTGCGATGCTCGAAAACAATGCCGGCTTCTATGCGTCGCAAATGACCGCGATGGACAATGCCACACGCAATGCGGGCGATGTCATCAACCGTCTCAACATCCTCTACAACCGCACGCGCCAGGCGGCGATCACGACCGAATTGATCGAGATCATCGCTGGTGCGGAAGCGCTTTAAGCTCACGAAGGAAGAATAATGGCTACCGTCATCGACCGTCCCGCCACCTCCAACAATGTCGGCCGCATCTCGCAGGTTATCGGCGCCGTCGTCGACGTGACGTTCGAAGACGAGCTGCCGGCGATCCTGTCGGCGCTGGAAACCGACAATAACGGCAACCGGCTGGTGCTCGAAGTTGCACAGCATCTCGGCGAAAACACCGTCCGCTGCATCGCGATGGATGCGACCGACGGCATGACCCGCGGCACGCGCGTGACCGACACCGGTCAGCAGATCCGCGTGCCTGTCGGTCCGAAGACGCTCGGCCGCATCATGAACGTCATCGGTGAGCCGATCGACGAGCGCGGTCCGATCGGCAGCGATATGTCCGCCTCGATCCACGCCGATGCGCCGCTGTTCGTCGATCAGTCGACCGAAGCGGCCATTCTGGTCACCGGCATCAAGGTCATCGATCTGCTCGCGCCTTATGCCAAGGGCGGCAAGATCGGTCTGTTCGGCGGCGCGGGCGTCGGCAAGACCGTGCTGATCCAGGAACTGATCAACAACATCGCCAAGGGGCACGGTGGCGTGTCGGTGTTCGCAGGCGTCGGTGAACGCACCCGCGAAGGCAACGACCTCTATCACGAATTCCTCGATGCGGGCGTTATCGCCAAGGACGCCGAGGGCAACGCGACCTCGGAAGGCTCGAAGGTCGCCCTCGTATTCGGTCAGATGAACGAGCCGCCGGGCGCGCGCGCACGCGTCGCTTTGTCGGGCCTGACGATGGCCGAATATTTCCGCGACCAGGAGGGGCAGGACGTTCTGTTCTTCGTCGACAACATCTTCCGCTTTACGCAAGCCGGTTCGGAAGTGTCGGCGCTGCTCGGTCGTATTCCGTCGGCGGTGGGCTATCAGCCCACTTTGTCGACCGACATGGGCGCGCTGCAGGAACGCATCACCTCGACCAACAAGGGGTCGATCACTTCGGTTCAGGCGATTTACGTTCCCGCGGACGATCTCACCGATCCGGCGCCAGCCGCGTCGTTCGCCCACTTGGACGCGACGACCACGCTCAACCGCGCGATTTCGGAACTGGGTATTTATCCGGCAGTCGACCCGCTCGATTCCACGTCACGCGTGCTGACGCCCGCCGTCGTCGGCCAGGTCCACTACGACACCGCCCGCCGCGTCCAGGAAACGTTGCAAAAGTACAAGTCGCTGCAGGACATCATCGCCATTCTCGGCATGGATGAATTGTCCGAAGAGGATAAGGTCACCGTCGCCCGCGCGCGCAAGATCCAGCGCTTCCTCAGCCAGCCGTTTCACGTCGCCGAAGTCTTCACGGGCATCAGCGGCAAGTTCGTGCAGGTCGAAGACACCGTCAAATCGTTCAAGGCCGTTGTCGATGGCGAATATGATCACCTGCCCGAAGCCGCCTTCTACATGGTCGGCGGCATCGAGGAAGCGGTCGAAAAGGCCAAGAAGCTGGCCGGCGAAGCCTAAGCCATGCTGACTTACGAACTCGTCACGCCGGAACGGCTGGTCCGACAGGGCGCGGCTTATATGGTCACCGTGCCCGGCGTGGAGGGCGATTTCGGCGTGCTCGAACACCATGCGCCGTTCATGACGGTGCTGCGCGACGGCCCGCTCAAAATCTACGCGACCGACGGCGCGACACCCGAGCTGGTCCAGGTCTCGGGCGGTTTCGCCGAGGTCAATGAACGCGGCCTGACGGTTTTGGCGGAAGCGGCTGCTGCGGCCTGACATCGCCGTTCACCTGTTCGAGCCTTCCGACGGGGGGCTCGACCGGGTCGCTATCCTCCTCGCCAAC
This sequence comes from Sphingomonas antarctica, assembly GCF_965137005.1. NCBI lineage: Bacteria > Pseudomonadati > Pseudomonadota > Alphaproteobacteria > Sphingomonadales > Sphingomonadaceae > Sphingomonas > Sphingomonas antarctica. The sequence goes on from NZ_CBCRXM010000001.1 coordinate 272,742, forward strand.
GGATTTCGCGCGCGGGGCTATTCGACCGAGTTATGGCTCGCCCGCGCGGACGGTCCCAACGCCCGGATGATCGCGCCCGATCTGCCGGTGCGGATGGTTCCGGCATCACGGGGCAAACGCGGCCTCGCGCTGGCGGCGCAGGTGCCCGCCCTGCGCAATGCGGTCCGCACCCATCGACCAAAAGTACTGCTATCGGCAGGCAACCAAAGCAACCTCCCCGTAGCGCTCGCCTGTTTGCGCAGCGATACCGCCTCGATTGCCAAGATTACCAACCCAGTCGCCCGCCCCGGCACTCATGGCGCAGGCCAGGCTTTTCGGAGTTGGCGCTTCGGGAAACAGGCGCAACTCGTCGACCTGACGCTGGCGTTGAGCGATGCCGATGCCCGCGCCTATGCTGCGGACTATTCCAACGCGCGCTTCACCTTCGTACACAATCCTTATGTCGAATCCGCGCATCTTGCTTTGGCCGAGACGCGTGGGCCGCTCCCCGCCGAACCGATGCTGCTCACAGTCGGACGGCTTGCCGTGCAAAAGGATCACGCGACGCTGCTCGACGCGTTGGCACTCCTCAAGGATCGTCGCTGGCGACTGACGCTGGTCGGTGAAGGCCCGTTGCGCGCCGATCTGGAGCGACAGGCGGCGAGGCTCGGCTTGGCCAGCCGCATCACCTTTGCCGGCTTCGTCGATCCATTACCACACTACGCCGCAGCCGACCTGTTCGTGCTGCCGTCCCGGTGGGAAGGGTTTCCAGCCGTAGCGCTCGAAGCCTTGGCGGCGGGCCTGCCCGTCATCGCAACCAATTGCGCGCCGGGGCTCACCCAATTGCTCGCCGGACTGCCCCTCCCGGCGACGACGCCAGTGGGTGATGCCGCGGCGCTGACTGCGGCGATCGCGTCCGCACTCGATCACCCTGCCGATCCGCAAACCTTGTCCTCATCGGCAGCCCCGTGGAGCATGGGCGCCGCGATCGACGATCACATACGGCTGATGCAGCCATGGCTCACTTAAGCCTTCCTCACACGAAGCTGTAAGGGTCGACATCCACCGCGACACGCGCACCGCGCGGCACATCGACCCCGCGCAACCAGTCGCGGATCACATCCTGCACGTCGAGCGCCCGGCGGGCATGAACCAGCAAACGTTGACGGTGCCGTCCACGCAGCATCGCCAGCGGAGCGGGGGCAGGGCCGAACACCTCCATCCCCTCGACACGCGGGGCGGCATTGCCGATCGCTTTGGCCACCGCCTGCGCCTCACGCTGATCCTCCGACGAAACGATGATCGCGGCCAGCCGACCGAACGGCGGCGCGTTCGCATCGGCCCGCGCTTCAGTTTCGGCGGCGTAAAACGCTTCGGCATCGCCCGAAACCAATGCCTCGATCACCGGAGCGTCGGGTTTGTGGGTCTGGACGAACACCCGGCCAGGTTTTTCGCCGCGGCCCGCGCGCCCCGCGACCTGCGCGATCTGCTGGAAACTGCGTTCCGCCGCGCGCAAATCGCCACCCTGCAGCCCCAGATCGGCATCGATCACTCCGACCAGCGTCAGGTTGGGGAAGTGATAGCCCTTGGTCACCAATTGCGTGCCGATGACGATGTCGATCTCACTCGCCTCCATCCGCGCGACGAATTCGGCGGCCTTGGCGGGGGACCACAACGTGTCCGAGGTGACGATAGCGACCTTGGCCTCTGGAAACAGTTCGCGCGCTTCATCCGCGATACGTTCGACGCCCGGGCCGACCGCAACCAGCGAGTCCACCTCGCCACATTCGGGGCAGGCCTGGGGGGGCGGCATGTTATGCCCGCAGTGGTGGCATTGGAGCCGCCCGGCGAGGCGGTGCTCGACCATCCAAGCGGTGCAGTTCGGGCATTGAAAGCGATGCCCGCAATGCCGGCAGAGCGTGAGGGGGGCATAGCCCCGCCGGTTGAGAAACAGCAGCACTTGTTCCTTGCGCTCCAGCGTCTCGGCCATCGCCTGCACCAACGTCGGCGCCAGCCAGCGCCCGCGCGGCGGCGGATCGGTCAGGAGGTTGATAGCGATGATTTCGGGCAGTTCCGCCGCCCCATATCGTCCGGGTAGCTTCAGCTCGGCATAGTTGCCCAACGCGACCTGCTGGCGCGTCTCGATCGCCGGCGTCGCACTGGCGAGGATCACCGGGCAGTCCTCGAACCGCCCGCGCATTACAGCGACATCGCGCGCATGATAATGAACGCCGTCTTCCTGCTTGAAGCTGGTTTCGTGCGCCTCATCGACGACGATCAGGCCCAATTTGGCGTAGGGCAGGAACAAGGCCGACCGCGCGCCGACAGTTACCATCGCCTCGCCACTCGAAATCGCCCGCCATGCCCGCCGCCGCTGCGACTGGCGCAGTCCCGAATGCCACGCGACGGGCAGGCAGCCAAAGCGTGCTTCGAACCGCCGCAAGAACGGTTCGGTCAGGGCAATTTCGGGGAGCAACACGAGCGTCTGCCGCCCTGCGTTAAGCGCGGCAGCGATGGCTTCGAAATAAACTTCGGTCTTTCCCGAGCCAGTCACCCCGTCGAGCAGTGTCGGCGCGAAGGCGTGGGCATCGACATCCCCGACCAATTTCGCCGACGCTTCCTGTTGGCTCGGCGTCAGTTCGGGCGGGTCGAACGCCGCATCGGGAACCGGAAACGGATCGTCGACATGCACCAGCACGGCTTCGATCGCGCCGATCTTGATCAGGCCGCGGATCACCCCGTCGGACACGCCGGCGATCGTAGCCAGCTCGCGCACCAGCCCCTGGCGCTCGCCGATCCGCTCCAGCCCTTGTTGACGCAGCGCCGTCAGCCGCTCGGGCGTCTCGCCGCTCAATCGGTATTCGACGATAGTCCGTTCGTCGTCGAGCGCGGAGGCGCTGGCCAGGGCCATGCGCAGGACGGCGGCGGGCGGCGCAAGATAATAGTTCCCGGTCCACTCGATCAGTCGGCGGAGCGCCGTGCCCAGCGGCGGCAGCTTGTACACCGACACAATGTTGCGCAGCCGGTTGTCACCAACCTCCGCGTCCGACGGCATCCGCTCGGGCTCCCACACCACGCCTGGTAGAAGGCGGGGGCCCAAAGGCACTTCGACGATGCTGCCCGGCTCGACCGTCATGCCGTGGGGCACGCGGTAATCGAGCGGACCGAGCGCCGCGTTGAGCAGGAGGATACGCGCGCGGGACATCATCCTGTCATTGTGCGTTCATCGCCTCACCGCAATGGGGCGTTCAAATGAAAAACCTTCTCCTCGCCGCAACGGCACTCACCATGATCCCGGCGGCTGCCTGGACGCAGACGACGCCCACGCCCGCACCGACGGGCGCGGGCAACGTTCCCGCGGCGGAGGATGAGGGTGAGGAAATCGTCGTCACCGGCCAGCGGGAGCGCGGCGCGGTCGTGGGCGATATCAAGCCCGAGTTGCAATTGAACGCGGGCGACGTCCGCGCGCTTGGCGTTTCGAGCATCGGCGACCTCCTCACCGAATTGGGGCCGCAACTGCAAAGCGGGCGGGGCGGCACCCCGGTCGTGCTACTCGAGGGGCGGCGCATCGCCAGTTTCCGTGAAATCGCAACGATTCCGGCCGAGGCGATCCAGCGCGTCGACATCCTGCCCGAGGAGGTCGCGCTGAAATACGGCTACACCGCCGATCAGAAAGTGATGAACATCGTCCTGCGCCAGCGTTTCCGCGCCATCACTGCGGAGGTCGGCACCCGGCTCGTCACCGATGGCGGCGGCGCGCGTGGCGAGGGCGAGGCCGACCTGCTGACGATCAATCGCGGCGGGCGCTTCAATATCCATGCCGAGGTGCAGAACACCAATGCGATCACCGAGGCGCAGCGCGGCATCGGGCTGACGGACGGCAGCGGCTTCTACCGCACGCTCGCGCCCGATCAGCAGACCTTCACGATGAAGGCCTTGATGGCCAAGAATCTGCCCGACAACGTCCAACTGACTCTGAGCGGACAAATCGACACCACGGACGCTACGCGAACTTTTGGCTTGCAATCGAGTACGCTGACGCTGCCCGCGAACAGCGCGTATAATATGACCGCGTCGCCGGTAACGTTGACCCGCGGCTTCGACCAATTCGCGCCGCTGGGCGCCGACGCCTCGACGATTTCCGCTGCGGCGGGTCTGACCCTGTCGGGTTCGATCGACAAGTGGCAATGGAATTTCACCGGCACCTACGATCACGATGAGGCCGAAACGCTGACCGGGCGCGGTTTCGATGCCACTGCATTCCAGGCGGCGGTGGCGGCCGGGACGCCGGGGCTGGACCCGCGTGCGGCGATCCCGCTTTCCTATTACAATGGCAATCCGGCCGATCGCGCCAACAGCCGGTCGGATGTCGGCAAGCTCGATTACACGATGAGCGGCTCGCCGCTGCGCCTGCCCGCGGGCGAGGCCAATATCACCGCCCGCATCGGTGCCCAATTGAGTGGTTTTACCAGCAATTCGGTGCGCAGCGGCGTGACCGCGGGCAGCAACGTGTCGCGCCAGATCGGCGACGCGCAGATCAATGTCGATCTGCCGATCACCAGCCGGCGCAACGACGTGTTGTCCGCGATCGGCGACCTCTCCATCAACGGCAATGCGACCGTCCGGCGGCTGTCCGATTTCGGCTGGCAGCGGACTTATGGCTATGGCCTGACCTGGTCGCCGGTGCCGCGCCTGTCGATCAACGCATCGCATATCGATGATGACGCCGCGCCGTCGCCGCAACAACTGGGCAATCCGGTCATCACTTTGTCCAACGTCCGCGCGTTCGATTTCGTGACCGGCAATCAGGTGACGGTGACGCAGATCACCGGCGGCAATCCGAATCTGCGCGCCAGCAACCGTTTGTCCGACCGAATCGGCGCGAACTGGACCCCGTTCGAAAAGACCCAGCTGAACCTGTCGGTCGATTTCACCCGTGAAAGCGTGACCAACCCGATCACCGGCCTGCCACCGGCGACGCTGGCGAGCCAATTGGCCTTTCCGGGCCGATACCAGCGCGATGGTGCGGGCAATCTGTTCCGCATCGACACCCGTACGGTCAATCTGGCCGAAACCAACCGGTCGCAAATCCGCTGGGGGTTCAACTTCTCCAAACCGCTCAAGGCATCGCAGGCGTCGCAGGATGCGATCCGCGCGGCATTCCAGCGCGCACGCGAAAGCGGGCAGCGACCGACCAGTATCTTCGGCAGCCAGGGCGGTCCCGGCGGGCCCGACGGCGGACGCCCACCCGGCGACGGTCCACCGCGGGCAGGCGGCGGCGGAGGGCGCGGCGGCGGTGGCTTTGGCGGTCCGGGCGGCCCGGGGGCGGGCCGGTTGAGCCTGTCGGTCTATCACACGATCCACTTGACCGACCGCGCTACGCTCGCGGCGGGGCAGGCGCCGATCGACTTGTTGCGCGGTGGCACGCTGGGCAGTGGTGGACAGCCGCGCCATGAAGTCGAGGTACAGGCGGGTTACAGCAAGGCGGCATTGGGCTTTCGGGCCACCGCCAATTGGCAGAGTGCAACGCGGGTCTATGGGTCGAGCGGGCTAACCGCCGACGATCTGAACTTTGGCAGCTTGGCTACGGTCGGCTTCCGCGTGTTTGCGAGCGCACCGCCGACATTGGCGCTCAAACACCCATGGCTGCGCGGTACGCGGATTCAGCTGATCGTCGATAACGTTTTCAATGAGCGTCAGCGTGTTACCGACGGGACGGGGATCACCCCGATCGCCTATCAGCCAGGCTATATAGATCCACTGGGCCGCACGGTGCGCATTACGCTCCGCAAATTGCTGTTTTAAAAAGTCAGGACCAGCGACGTCAGCGCCGCATGGATTTCGCGATCCGCGCGGCGCGGGCGGAAATCATAATCGTTGAGATAACCGATCTCGCCCCGCAAACGCCTGGCGATTGTGAAGCTCAGCCCGGCGCTCGACCGCAGACGATTGAGCCCGGCGCGCTGGCCCCAGACGGTCGAATTGAGGTTCCAGATCGGCTCAGCCGTAACGAATAGGCCGGTGTGCTTGCCGATGAGCGGGTGCGTCACGCGAACTTGCTCGCGCAAGCGCACAGCCGTGCCGCCAAGACCGAGCCAGCGGCGTTCCTCGATCATCGTGCGAGCACCGACCGTCGTACCGCCGATCTTGCCGAGCGCGAGAGTTAGTTGCTGGCGCCCGCGATGCAGCGTCGCCTCTCCGCGCGATGTGTGCAGGCGCGACAGGCCGAAGCCCGCGAACAGCGTGGCGTGGGACGAAAAGCGCCAGCCGAGCATCGTGGTCCCCTCGGCGCTGGCGACGCCATGCTGGTCATGGCTGGCGCGGACGACGCCGTCAAAACTGCCGACCAGCTGTTTGTGCAGGCTGCCGCTGGCGCTGAACACGGTCCAGAGCTGCGCATCTTGGTCCGCGGCGCAGGCAGGCGCGGCGCAAAACAACAACATGATCGGAAAACAACGCATGCAGCCCCCCGGCTTCTTGCGGAGGCTTACGGCAGTGCCGCACGATTGTCATCGCCCGCATCCGCATGGCATCAGACGGCCGTGGACCCGTTGATCCAGGCCTTTGCCCAGCATCTCGACTGCGACCGGCGGCGTTCGCTGCATACCGTGCGCGCCTATCGCGCGGCGGCGGAGCGGTTGGCTGCACATCTCGGCAGCGCGCGGGTGCCCGACAAGGCGGAATTGCGTGCCTTTCTCGGCGCGCGGCGTGCGGAGGGGCTCAGCAACGCCAGCGCGGCGCGCGAATTGTCGGCGGTGCGGGCGTTTTGCGAATTCATCGGCGGGGAGGGCGCGGCACCCAATGTGAAGGGCGCGCGGGTCAAACGCGGTGTACCGCGACCGATTGCGCCGGGCGATGCGCTGGCGCTGGCGGAGGATGTGGCGGGACAACGCGCCGAGCCATGGATCGCGGCGCGCGACTGGGCGCTATTGTTGTTGCTCTATGGCGCGGGGTTGCGCATCGGCGAGGCGTTGGCACTCGACGGCGATGTGCTGCCTCTGAGCGACCGGCTGGCGGTGCGGGGGAAGCGCGACAAAATGCGGATCGTGCCATTGCTGCCTGATGTGCGGGCGGCGGTGGAGACCTATGTCGCCGCGTGCCCGTGGCCGATGGAGAACGGCAAGCCACTGTTCTACGGCATGCGCGGCAGACGGCTGGAGCCTTCGACCGTCCGCGTGGCGGTGCGGTCGGCGCGAGCGGCACTCGGCTTGGGCGATCGCACCACGCCGCACGCCCTGCGCCACAGTTTCGCATCGCATTTGCTGGCGCGCGGTGCCGATTTGCGCGCGCTGCAAGAACTGTTGGGCCATGCTAGCCTCAGCTCGACTCAAGTCTACACGGCGGTCGATGCGGCGCATTTGCTCGACGTCTATCGCCACGCGCATCCACGGGCCTAGCTTATCACTCTGTCAAAACGGTGCTGGAATTCCGTGCGAGCTGTAATGTCCGACACATTGAAATGACCCGGTCCGTATCCAAAGATCAAAGCGCCATCGGTCGAATTCGTTTGATCGACCACCCGGCTTCCCGAAACAAGAAGTTGCTTTGGCAGCTTTACAACCAATTCACCGGTTTTCAGCCGCTCAACCGAATAGGCGATGAGCCGATGTTCGATTAAAGCCTGGCCGTCGCGGAGAACGATGGCCCGGCAACAATCGCTACGATAAGCGCCATTAACCGAATTTAGCAGCGGGGGTGATGGGCGGGTCAACCAAATCCCAACGATGATACCAGCGATAAAAGCGAGCCCCGTAGCGTTGGCCAATTGATCCAAGTGGGTATTTCTTCGTGCGATGTTTCGGCTGAACTGCTCATGATCTGCAGCGCGCCTCACAGGCGTCCCAAATCCGCGCCGCCGTATCGGTCCCGTTGAACCGGTCGATCGCCACGATGCCCGTCGGACTCGTCACATTGATCTCCGTCAGCCATTCGCCGCCGATTACGTCGATGCCGACGAAGATCAGCCCGCGCCGCTTCAACTCCGGTCCCATGGCCGCGCAGATTTCCTCTTCGCGCGCGGTCAGTTCGGTCTTCGCCGCCGTGCCGCCGACCGCCAGATTGGAGCGAATTTCGCCTTCGCCCGGAATGCGGTTGACCGCGCCCGCCACCTCGCCATCGACCAGCACGATGCGTTTGTCGCCCTTGACCACACCGGGGACGAACGCCTGAATCATATGCGGCTCGACCCACATCGTGTTGAACATTTCGATCAGCGAGGACAAATTGGCACCGTCGGCTTCGACCTTGAAGATCGCCTTGCCGCCATTGCCGTGGAGCGGCTTGACGACCATCGCGCCGTGTTCGGCGAGGAAACCCCGCGCCGCGCCCAGCGAGCGCGTGATCATCGTCGGCGGCATGAAGCGCGCATAATCGAGCACGAACAGCTTTTCGGGGGCGTTGCGGACGCTCGCCGGATCGTTGGCGACCAGCGTTTCACCCTGAATGCGCTCGAGCAAATGTGTCGCGGTGATATAACTCAGGTCGAACGGCGGATCCTGCCGCATCCACACGACATCGACATCGCGGCCAAGGTCGAGGATGCGCGGCTCGCCTTTGGTGAAGTGATTGCCTTCCTCGCGCCGCACCTCGACCGGCCACGCCATCGCGTACAGCCGACCGTCCTGCCACGTCAGGTCATCGACCGAATAATGCCACAAGGCGATGCCGCGCGCCTGCGCCGACAGCATCAGCGCAAAGGAAGAGTCGCCGCCAATCGACAGCGTCTCCATCGGGTCCATCTGAAAGGCTGCGGTCTTGATCATTCGTCTGCCTTAGCCGCCGTGCCACACATTGGGGAGATGCTTTGGCCAATCCCGCCCGATCAGAATGACATCGATGCGAATGCTGTCGCCGGGGTGGGCATAACGATGCGCCAGCCAGTTCGCAGCGGCGGCGACACGGCCGAGACGCCGTTCATCGATCGCCAAGGCCAGATCGAAGGAAGTGCTGCGCGCCTTGACCTCGACGAAAGCCAGAGTGCGGCCCCGCCGCGCGATCAGATCGACCTCGCCAGCGCGTGTCTTCACCCGCTGCGCCAGGATTCGCCAACCGTGGACGCGCAGCCACCATGCGGCGATGGTTTCGGCCCGCCGCCCGCGCGCTTCGGCGGCGCGCTTATTTGAGCGCGAGGGCGCGGGCATAAAGCGTACGGCGGTCGGCACCGGTCGCCTTGGCGACTTCGGATGCGGCCTTGGCGACGGGCAGGCGGGTGAGGGCATTGGTCAGGAGCGCATCAAGAGCGGCATCATCCTGTTCGATCTCGACCGGTGCGGGCGGGGCGATGACGACGACGATCTCGCCGCGCGGTGCTTCGGTCGTTCCGGCGGCGAGTTCGGTTAGTGTTCCAGCGCGAACATCCTCATGCAACTTGCTGATTTCACGAACGACTGCCGCTTGGCGATCCCCCAACACCTCCGCCATCGCCGCAAGCGAAACGGCCAGACGCGGCCCGCTTTCGAAAAACACCAAGGTTGCGCGGAGCGGTGCAAGTTCCGCAAGCGCCTGCGCCCGCGCACCTGCCTTGACCGGCAAAAACCCGGCGAACAGAAACCGGTCGGTCGGCAGGCCCGACAATGTCAGTGCAGCGATTGCAGCGTTGGCGCCGGGCAGGGTGGTGATCGCCACATCCGCCGCGCGCGCCGCGCGGACCAATTCGTAACCGGGATCGGAGATCAAGGGCGTCCCCGCATCGCTGGTCAGCGCAATCGCTTCGATGCGGCATCGCTCGACCAAGGTGGCGACGGCACGCGCATCGCTATGATCGTCATGGCGAATCAGCGGGCGCTTGATCCCCAGCAAATGCAACAGCTTGCCGGTGACGCGCGTATCCTCGCACGCCACCGCATCGACGGCACAGAGCGTCTCGACCGCGCGGCGGGTAATGTCTCCCAAGTTGCCGATCGGGGTCGCAACGATGTAGAGGCCGGGAGATAATTTTTCAGACATAGGACAGGATGACCATGACAGACGGTCGGCAGCCGCGCAAAGCCGCGCGTGCGCTCGGTTTGCTCGCGCTGGCTTTTCTCGCGGGGTGCCAGGTGGTGCCCAAGCGCCGGGTTGCGCCCCCGCCGCCCGCGGTCGTGTCGGAAGCACCCCCACCGCCCGTCACGCAAGGACTGCCGACAGACCAGCAACGCCACCGTGTCGCCTTGCTCGCCCCCTTGACCGGTCCGAACGCCGCAGTGGGCAATTCGATCGCCAATGCGGCGAACATGGCCGTGCTCGATACCGGCGGCGCACTGATCCGCGTGACCGTGTACGATACCGGCGCAGGCGCAGCGGCGGCGGCGCAAAAGGCGATTGCCGAGGGTAATCGCCTGATTCTCGGTCCATTGCTGGCTGAAGAAGTCCGCGCGGTGAAGCCCGTCGCCGCCGCGGCGCATGTCCCGCTGGTCGGCTTTTCCAACGACATGAGCGTCGCGGGCGATCACGTTTACCTGATGGGCTATGCCCCCGAACAGGCGATCGCGCGCGTCGTCAATTATGCGCACGGGCGCGGCGTGACGAGTATCGCGGGACTGGTGCCGGCGGGCGTTTATGGCCAGCGCGCGTCAGGCGCGTTGCTCAAGGCGGCGGGCGATGCCGGGACACGCGTCGCCTCGATCCAGATATTCGACCGCAGCCCCCAATCGGCGGCGGCAGCGATCAATCGTTTGGGATCAAACCCCTATGGCGCGTTGCTGATCGCCGATACCAGCCGTGTGGCAGCTTCGGCGGCAACGCTGGCGCGCAAGTCCGGCGGCGGCACCAATGCACGCCTGCTCGGCACAGAATTGTGGAATACCGATCCTGGTCTTGCCACCCTATCGTCGCTTCGAGGGGCGTGGTTTGCCAGCGTGTCCGACGGCTTGTATCGCCAACTGGCCAGCAAATATCGCGTTCGCTTCGGTTCCGCGCCGTCGCGGCTGGCGAGCCTTGGCTATGATTCGGTGTTGCTGGTCACCAAGATTGCCGCCGACTGGCGGATGGGCAGCGCATTCCCTGAGGAGCGCCTGAGCGACAAAGGCGGCTTTGCCGGGATCGACGGCGCGTTCCGCTTCGGCCGCGGGGCGATCGCCGAGCGGATGTTGGAAGTGCAACAGGTCGATGCCGGTGCGATCACCGTGGTCGATCCGGCCCCAACCGGCTTCTAACGCGCCACCTCGGCCAGGATCGCGTCGAGCAGCAGCATGCCGCGTTCGCTAACGCCGATGCGATCGCCGTCGCGCCACGTCAGCCCTTGTGAGACAAGTGCATCGAAGCGCGCATTGTCGAGCATCGCGTCAGGCTTTACGCCGATCCGCGATGCCGTTGCGGCCAGATCGATCCCCTCGGTCAGGCGCAGCCCCATGACCAGCGCCTCACGCGCCCGATCGCCCGTCGCCAGCACACCCTCGCTCGCTAGGCCATGCCCGTTGCGTTCGACGGCACTCAGCCAGTTTTCGGGCTTCTTGTGGCGCACCGTTGCCATGCCGCCGCGCCGCCCGTGCGCGCCCGGGCCGACACCGGCATAGTCGCCGTAACGCCAATAGGTCAGATTGTGGCGGCTCTCCGCCCCCGGCACAGCATGGTTCGACACTTCATATGCCGGTAGACCCGCGGCCGCGGTGACCGAGCGAGTGTGTTCGAACAGCCCGGCGGCGGTTTCCGAATTGAGCGGCGTCATGCGCCCCTCGCGCACTTCGGTCGCAAACCGCGTGCCGGGCTCGATCGTCAATTCGTACATCGATAGGTGCGTGGTGCCGAAACCCAACGCGCGTTGTAGCTCGATGTCCCATGCCTCTACCGTCTGGCCGGGCAGCGCATAGATCAGGTCGAAACTCACCCGGTCGAACTGCTGCTGCGCGATCGCCAGCGCGGCCAGCCCTTCATCGACCGAATGGGCGCGGCCCAACATCCGCAACGCCGCATCGTCGAGCGATTGCAACCCGAGCGACGCGCGGTTGACACCCGCCGCCGCCAGATCGGCGAAACGCGACGCCTCGACCGAAGACGGATTGGCCTCCAGCGTGATCTCTACATCGTCGGCGAACGTCCACGACTTCGCGGCGGTATCGATGATTGCCGCGACGGTCGCAGGCGGCATCAGCGAGGGCGTGCCCCCGCCAAAGAAAATCGACCCGATCGTTCGATCCGCCAAAAGGTCGTTTTCATACAATACATCGGCGGCGAGTGCGCGCATCCACGCCGCCTGATCGATCTTATCTCGGACGTGGCTGTTAAAGTCGCAATAGGGGCACTTCGACACACAGAATGGCCAATGGACGTAAAGAGCGATCGGTTGCATAGACGGTTTGTTCACAACCGGGGGGTACGAACGTGAGGATGTCAGCGCTAGCATTGTTCGGCGCCTCCCTCGTGGCGGCCATCAATCCCTCGACACCCGTGCGCGCCCAGGGCGCAGTCCAGACCGTTGCTCTTCTCGGAGAAGGCGCGATCGAGACGACGTCCGAATGGAAAGATGCCAAGCCGGCGGATCGCGGCGGGCGCCAGTTCGTCGAATCGATGCTCGCCGCACATAATGGGTTGCGGCAGTCGCTTGGCCTCGGCGATCTGACTTGGGATCCCGGCTTGGCGGCAGACGCCGGTGTGTACGCCGCCCAGCTCGCGCAGACCCGCCGGTTCGATCATAGTGTCGAACTGCAGAAAGTTTCGCAGGGTGAGAACCTTTGGATGGGGACACGCTCGGCGTACAGCTATACCGAAATGCTTGCCAGCTGGTCCGACGAAGGCGCCGACTTCATGCCGGGCGCCTTCCCCAAGGTCAGCAAGACCGGATCGTGGCACGATGTCGGCCACTATACGCAGATGATCTGGGGCGGCACGCGCCAGGTCGGCTGCGCTGTGGCCAGCAATGCCGACGACGATTTCCTGGTCTGCCGCTATTTCCCCGCCGGCAACGTCTATGGCGGGGACGTTTTCGCTCAGAAGACCAAACCGACCAATTTGGCGAACGCATCCGCCCGGTGAGAAATACGGTGCTTGAGGTCGGGATCGATCTCGCCAAACGTCTGGTCGTCGCCTGACCGCACAAACATCGGATCATAGCCGAAGCCCCGGTCGCCGCGCGGCGGATTGACCAACGCGCCATCGACGCGACCTTCGACTTCGACTTCGCCACCATCGGGCCAGCACAAAGCCAGCGCGCACACGAAATGCGCGTCGCGTGGCGCATCCTTGATGTCGCCGAGTTTGGCTTCGATGCGGCGCATCGCCTCACCGAAATCCTTGCTCTCGCCCGCCCAACGCGCCGAGAAAATTCCGGGATCGCCGTTGAGCGCATCGACGCAAAGCCCCGAATCGTCGGCTAGGGCAGGGAGCCCGGACAGATCCGCTGCCTGTCGCGCCTTGAGCAGCGCGTTCGCCGCGAACGTCGTCCCGGTTTCCTCGGGTTCGGGCAAGTCCATTTCCGCCGCCGATACCGGCTCGGCGCCATAAGCGCCGAGCAAAGCCGTAATCTCACGCACCTTCCCCGGATTGTGGCTGGCCACGACAAGACGGCCGGGGAGGAGCTTTCGACTCACCGGTCCACGGCTTTCAATTGGGCAGCGAAAATATCGTTACACCCGATCCGAGCGAGACGAAGGAGGCGGAGCAGGGCTTCCTCATCATACGTCGCGCCCTCGGCGGTGGCCTGTGCTTCGGCGATGTTGCCGTCCGACAGCAACACGAAGTTCGCATCGGCATGGGCGTTCGAATCCTCGATGTAATCGAGGTCGAGCACCGGCATTCCCTCGTAAATGCCGCAGCTGACCGCTGCGACCTGCGCGGTCAGCGGATCGGCGGTCAGTTTGCCTTCTTTCATCAGCCCGTCGATCGCCAGCCGCAGCGCCACCCAGGCGCCCGAAATCGACGCCGTACGCGTGCCACCGTCGGCCTGAATAACGTCGCAATCGAGCACGATCTGGCGCTCGCCGAGCAGCTTCATGTCACATACCGCACGCAATGAACGTCCGATAAGCCTCTGAATCTCCTGAGTGCGACCCGATTGCTTTCCCTTGGCCGCCTCACGATTGCCGCGCGTATGCGTTGCGCGGGGCAGCATGCCATATTCGGCGGTGACCCAGCCTTCGCCCTTGCCGCGCAGGAACGGCGGAACGCGCTCCTCGATCGATGCGGTGACCAGCACGCGCGTGTCGCCGAAACTGATCAGCACCGATCCCTCGGCATGTTTGGTGAAACCGGGTTCGATGGTAATTGCGCGCATCTGGTCTGCGGCGCGGCCGGAGGGTCGCATTCGGCTCAGTCCTCGTTCATGGGAAACCGCGCCCTTAGACGTGCGTTGGAGGCCTGTCATGAAGATTGTCCTGATCATATTCTCGCTGCTCGTCATTGCCATGGGCGTTCTGTGGGTGGGGCAGGGCAGCGGCATGGTGATGTGGCCGGCGTCGAGCTTCATGCTCGGCGAACAGCGCTGGACCTTGTGGGGCGCGCTCCTTGCCCTCGCGGGGATCATCATCCTGTTGCGCGCCGCGCGCCGTTGAACGGACGTCTGTCGCCGCCTAGGTCGGGCCGGTGAGCGTTCCCGTCGATGAACTGACCACCCGCGCGCGGGATGTGTTTCGCACCATCGTCGAAGGTTATTTGCAGACCGGCGTCCCCGTCGGCTCGAAGACGATCGCGGCGGGCGGCTTCGGCCTGTCTCCGGCGTCGATTCGCGGCGTCATGGCCGACCTCGAGGGGCTGGGCCTGTTGACCCATCCGCATACTTCCGCAGGCCGAGTTCCCACCGAAACCGGGCTGCGCCTGTTCGTCGACGCGATGATGCGCACCGCCGAGCCGACGGTCGAGGAACGGGCGATGATCGAAGGATCCACGCGCGGCCCGGTCGAGGATGCGCTGGCGGCCGCCAGTACGACCTTGTCCGGGCTTAGCGCCTGTGCCGGCATCGTCATGGTGCCCGGCCGCGAGTTGCGGCTGCGCCAGATCGCCTTCGTGCCGCTGTCGCCGCTGCAAACCCTGGCCGTCGTCGTCGGCATGGATGGGGAGGTCGAGAACCGCGTTGTCGACCTGCCCGCACCGATTCCGTCGGCCGCGTTAAACGAGGCGGGCAATTTCATGACGGCGCGCCTGGGCGGGCTGACGCTGGGCGAGGCGGCATTGCGCTTGGCTGAGGAGGTCCGCTCGGGCCGTGCGGCGCTGGATGCGGCGGCGCAGTCGCTGATCGAGCGCGGGATGGCGGACTGGTCGCGCGACGGGGCGCAACGCCCGGTGCTGATCGTGCGCGGTGCGGCGAACCTGATCGATGACAGCGCCGCCCGTGACCTGGATCGCGTGCGCCAATTGCTCGACGAAATCGAAGGCGCGGAAGAAATCGCGCGTTTGCTCGAAGGCGCGCGCGAGGGCGCCGCGACCAAAGTGTTCATCGGCGCGGAGAATAAACTTTTCGCGCTCAGCGGCTCGTCGGTCATCGCCGCACCCTATCGTGGACGCGAGGGGCGGGTGGTCGGCGTCGTTGGCGTGATCGGGCCGACGCGGTTGAACTATGCGCGCGTCGTGCCCATGGTTGATCTGACCGCGCAAGCGCTCTCCCAAACCTTTCAAAGACAGGCCGGATGACCGAAGAAACGAACATGAACGACATTGAGCAGGAAGACGCGATGATCACCGAGGGCGGTCCCGCCGAACCCGATCCCGAAGCCGGACTGGCGAAGCTCGAAGCCGAACTCGCGGAGGCGAAACAGGCTGTGCTGTACGCGCAGGCTGAGACACAAAACGTCCGCCGCCGCGCGGAACAGGAAGCCAAGACCACACGCGATTACGCCGTGGTGCCTTTCGCCCGCGACATCCTGTCAGTCGCCGACAATCTTGCCCGCGCGCTTGATGCCATACCGGTGGACTTGCGCGACGACGACAAGTTCAAGGGCTTGGTCAACGGCCTCGACGCCACTGGTCGTGAGCTGACTGCTATCTTTCAACGTCACGGCATCACGCGCATCGACGCAGTAGGCCAGCCGCTCGATCCCAACCGGCATCAAGCGATGATGGAATTGCCGAGCGACGAAACGCCCGGCACGATCGTGCAGGAAATGCAGGCCGGCTACATGATCAAGGACCGCCTGTTGCGGCCCGCGATGGTCGGCGTAGCGAAAGCGGGTTAAGCCGCGCGGGGCAATTGGATCCGTTCGATTTGAGCGCGGATCTGGTCCGCCAGCAGATCGGGTGTGCGCGGCGCGGAACCCGCCGACAACGACCGCAACTCCCGCGCGATCCCGCGCAATTCCTCACGCATGGCCGCCAGATCCTGGGCTTCGGACGCCGGCGGAAAAAAGTCGTGCTTCGGGAACATGCGGCGACGCTAGGCGCACCCGGTTAACGCAGCGTAAACGGCAGGATCGTCTCGTAAACCGCCAGCGGTGGCGCGCCCGGGATCATGCGGTTGTGGCGCAACAAAAACGCATGACGGACGATCTCCGCCTGCTGCTCGATCCCGTAGCGGCGAAACACCTTGCCCGGCTTGATCGCATAACCGTATCGGCAAAACGGATGCCGCGCGAGCGGCAGGTAGATACCTTGCTGACGCTGCCAGACGTGCGTCATCTCATGGATGAACAAGCCCTGCCGGTCGATCGGTTGTTGGGAAAAATCAGCGCAATACAGTTCGCTTTTGGGATGCAGCCACAATTGTCCGTCGGGTGCCATGATCGTATCGCGCGGCTGGAAAAACGCCCATTTGCGGTTGTTGATGCGAACCTCCGTCGTGTCGATCGCGTCGCCGAACACTGACCGGGTCAGCGCGACCTCGGCATCGGTCAGCCCGCGCGATTCCACTATTTCTTGATCGGTGCCGACGCGCTTTGCGTGCCTGCGTCGACCGCGATTTCCTGCCCGCTGGCAAAGGTGAAGGTCAGGGTCACCGGCGTACCCGGCTTGATCGCCGGGTTCATCCCGAACAACATCGCATGCCGCCCGCCGGGCTTGAACTCGACCTTGCCGCCCGCGGGCACATCGACCGGGCCGGTCGGCTTCATCGACGCCATATTTCCGTCCGTCATCGATTCGTGCAGCTCGGTCTTGGTGTTGACCTCCGACGACACCTGCAACAGCCGGTCGGCCTTGGGGCCGCCATAGACATTGAAATAGGCAGCGGCGGGAGCGGTATCGACCGCGCCGAGGCGGATCCATACGTCGGTGACCTTTTGCACCGGCTCGTGCTTCTGACAGGCAGTCAGGGCCAGCGTTGCAGTCAGCATCGCCATTGTCGTCTTGAGCATCTCTGCCTCCGCTAATTCGCCGCCGATCTAGGCATGCCGCCCCGTTGCAGCAAGATTTCGGCTTCCTATATCCCGTCCGTAACGAACGACCGGATGCCTTTTCAGGGTCCGCAGAGAACGAGGGTATTGGAACGACATGGCTAAAGTTATCGGGATTGATCTGGGCACCACCAACAGCTGCGTTGCCGTGATGGAAGGCGGCAAGCCCAAGGTCATCGAAAATTCGGAAGGCGCGCGCACCACGCCGTCGATCGTCGCTTTCGCCAAGGATGGTGAGCGGCTGGTCGGGCAGCCCGCCAAGCGTCAGGCCGTGACCAACGGCGACAATACGATTTTCGCGGTGAAGCGCCTCATCGGCCGCCGCTTCGACGATCCGGTGACCAAGAAGGACACCGAGTTGGTCCCCTATACCATCGTGAAGGGCCAGAATGGCGATGCGTGGGTCAAGGCGGGAGGCGAGGACTATTCGCCGTCGCAGATCAGTGCCTTTACGCTCCAGAAGATGAAGGAAACCGCCGAGAGCTATCTCGGTGAGACGGTGACCCAGGCGGTGATCACCGTTCCCGCTTACTTCAATGACGCGCAGCGCCAGGCGACCAAGGACGCCGGCCGCATTGCGGGTCTCGAAGTACTGCGTATCATCAACGAGCCGACCGCGGCGGCACTGGCCTATGGGCTGGAGAAGCAGGATGGCAAGATCATAGCGGTTTACGACCTTGGCGGCGGCACGTTCGACGTTTCGATCCTCGAAATCGGCGATGGCGTGTTCGAAGTGAAGTCGACCAACGGCGACACGTTCCTGGGCGGCGAAGATTTCGACGCCAAGCTGGTCGAATTCCTTGCGGACGATTTCAAGAAGTCCGAAGGCATCGACCTGACCAAGGACAAGCTGGCGCTTCAGCGTCTCAAGGAAGCCGCTGAAAAAGCCAAGATCGAACTTTCATCGGCGGCATCGACCGAGGTCAATCTGCCCTTCATCACTGCCGATGCGACGGGCCCGAAGCATCTGGTCAAGACGATCAGCCGCGCAGACCTCGAAAAGCTGGTCGACGGGCTGATCAAGCGCACCATCGAGCCGATGAAGAAGGCACTCGAAGACGCCAAGCTGAAGGCCGCGGACATTTCCGAAGTTGTGCTGGTCGGCGGCATGACCCGCATGCCGAAAGTGCGCGAAGCGGTGAAGAACTTCTTCGGCAAGGAACCGCACACCGGCGTCAACCCGGATGAAGTCGTCGCCATGGGCGCGGCGATCCAGGCGGGCGTGCTCCAGGGTGACGTCAAGGATGTGCTGTTGCTCGATGTGACCCCGTTGTCGCTGGGCATCGAGACGCTGGGCGGGATCATGACCAAGATGATCGACCGCAACACGACGATCCCGACCAAGAAGTCGCAGGTCTATTCGACTGCCGACGACAATCAGAACGCCGTGACAATCCGCGTCTTCCAAGGCGAGCGCGAAATGGCGCAAGACAACAAGGTGCTGGGTCAGTTCGATCTGGTCGGCATTCCGCCGGCGCCGCGCGGCGTGCCGCAGATCGAGGTCACGTTCGACATCGACGCCAACGGCATCGTCAACGTCAGCGCCAAGGACAAGGGCACCGGCAAGGAACAGCAGATCAAGATCCAGGCTTCGGGCGGTTTGTCCGACGCGGATATCGATCAAATGGTCAAGGACGCCGAACAGTTCGCGGATGACGACAAGAAGCGTCGCGAAGCGGCTGAAACCAAAAACAATGCCGAAAGCCTGATCCATTCGACTGAGCGCCAGCTGGCGGATCATGGCGACAAGATTGACGAAGCCCTGAAGACTGAAATCGAGGCGGCGATGGCCGAGGCCAAGACCGCGGTCGAGGGTGGCGATGTCACCGCGATGCAGGACAAGACCAATGCGCTGACCCAGGTCGCGATGAAGATGGGTCAGGCGATCTACGAAAAGGAGCAGGCCGCGAACGCCTCGCCCGAAACCGGTGGCGAAACCGCAGGCGCGGGTGGCGAAGACGTGGTCGATGCCGAATTCTCGGAAGTCGACGACAACGCCAAGGCGTAATGCGATGATTTGGGCCAACGACGAGCGCGGTATAGCGACGCGTCGTTGGCCTAAACTTTGACTAAACTTCCGATGGGCCGGGGGCTCGATTGACCGACATCGATTATTACGAGCTGCTGGAATGCGAGCGCACCGCCGACGGTGCGACGCTGAAGTCGTCTTATCGCAAGCTCGCCATGAAATGGCACCCGGACAAGAACCCGGGCGACGCCGATGCGGAGGCGAGGTTCAAGGCGATTTCCGAAGCCTATGGCTGCCTGAGCGATCCGCAAAAACGTGCGCAATATGACCAATATGGCAAGGCCGCATTCCAGAACGGCGGCGGCGGCGGTCAGGATTTCTCCGGCTTTTCCGACATTTTCGAGAGCGTCTTCGGCGAATTCATGGGCGGAGGCCGGCGCCAGGCGGGACCGCGGCGCGGCGCCGATTTGCGCTACGATCTCGAAATCAGCCTCGACGAAGCGTACCACGGCAAGAGCGAGGAGATCGTCATCGACGTCTCCACGCAATGCGCACCCTGTGGCGGTTCGGGTGCCACCCCGGGTACGTCGGCGACGACCTGCAAGACCTGTGCCGGGCATGGCCAGGTGCGCGCGCAACAGGGTTTTTTCGTGGTCGAGCGTGCCTGTCCAACGTGCCACGGCGCGGGCCAGGTCATCGCCGACCCGTGCAAGACTTGCCACGGCGCAGGGCGCGTCGATCAGGAACAGCGGCTTGAGGTCAACATTCCGCCGGGCGTCGATGAAGGCACGCGCATCCGCTTGTCCGGCAAAGGCGAAGCGGGCGCGCGCGGTGCGCCGGCGGGCGATCTGTATATCTTCCTTCACGTCCGTCGCCACACGCTGTTCGAGCGCGAAGGCGCGACCCTGTTCTGTCGCGCGCCGGTCAGCTTTACGACAGCGGCCTTGGGCGGGGAGATCGAGATTCCCGGGCTCGACGGTGAAATGCACGTGATCAAGGTGCCCGCCGGCATCCAGCCGGCCAAGCAATTGCGTCAACGCGGTGCCGGTATGCCGGTGCTCAACGGGCGCGGTCATGGCGACATGGTCGTCCAGATCGACGTCGAGACCCCGACAAAGCTGAATGCCCGGCAGAAGGAACTGCTGCTGCAATTCCGCGAAACTGAAACCGGCGAGGAATGCCCGCAATCGCACGGGTTCTTCGACAAACTCGGCAAGATGTTCGGCTGATGGAAGTCGAGGTCAGCGCTGAGGCCAAGGACAAACGCCTTAACCGCCTCGTCGCGATCACCGTCGTCATCCTTTCGGTGGTCATGGGCCTCGGCAACATCAAGGACGGCAACATCGTCCAGAACATGGCGCTGGCGAAGGCGGATTCGGTTGATCGCTGGAGTGAGTATCAGGCAACCAAGACCAAGGCGCATATCGTCGAAATCGCGCGCACCCAAGTTGCGCTCGGTGCCGCGCCGGGATCGGAAAAGGTGCTGGCCGGCTTCGATCGCGACCTCGCCAAATATCGTGTGGAAGCCCCACGGCTCGCCGCGGAAGCAAAGGGGCTGGCTGACCGATACGACGCGCTCAACGTGCATGACGATCAGTTCGATGCGAGCGACGCGGCGCTGTCGACCGCGATCAGCCTGGCGGCGGTCGCGGCGTTGGTCGAGAGTTTCGGCGTCCTTGCTGCGGCATGGGTGTTTGGCGGTTTCGGCCTGTTCATGGCCCTGTGCGGCTTCATGGGCTGGGGCTTTCACCCCGATATCCTGAGCACCTTGCTCGGCTAGGCGCGCTGGTTATTCTGGCGCGCAATCAGGGGGAGCGGGACATGCCGACGAAGCAAGCGATCGTCACGGGCACACTGGTCGCGGGAACACTCGATTTGCTCAGCGCCTTCGTGTTCAGCGCGATGCCGGGCGGCGACGTGTCGCAATTCGCGGAGAATTTCGATCCCGCCAAAGTGCTCCGCGGCGTCGCCTCGGGCCCCTTCGGCGACGCGATGGCAGGCGGCGGGGCAGGGGCGGCGATGCTTGGCCTGGTCACGCACTATGTACTGATGATGGTGATCGTGACGGTGTTCGTGCTCGCGGCGAAACGCATCCCGTATCTGACGCGCCAATCCGTCACGAGTGGCTTGGGCTACGGATTGCTGGTCTATCTGGTGATGTACTGGATCGTGTTGGCGAACCGCTTTCCAGGCATCGCAGCGCGGATCGGCACCCCGTGGGGCATATGCAACGCATTGGTTAGTCACTTGCTGCTGGTCGGTCTGCCGATCGGGATGATCACGGCGCGGGAGCTTCGGCGGAGGTGATCGCCGCCCATCCGCCCCTCCTTGTGAGAGAGGCGGTCGGGCCGATCGTCAGATGGTGGTAAACACCGCACCGACCACCAGCGCCTGGGTCGCGATTGCCAGCAAGGCGCTGGCCGCGAACACAAAGCTACGCATATGTGGTCTCCGATGCCGGCTTCATTGCCGACCAGAGTGATATAGTATCGCCGATGCTGCGCTGCAACAAACTAGGTTGCAATCGCCGTTGCACCTTTTGCAATCAGCCGAAGACCCGCGCGAAAATCGTATCGACGTGCTTCAGATGATAATCGAGATCGAACTCCGCCTCGATCTGCGCGGGCGTCAGCTTCGCGCCAACCTCGTCATCGGCCTTCAGCAGTTCGAGCAGCGACAATTGGCCGTCCGATTCCCACACCTGCATCGCGTTGCGCTGGACGGCCTTATAGGCATCCTCGCGGCTCATCCCCGCTTGCGTCAGCGCGAGCAGCACGCGCTGCGAGTGAACCAGACCGCCCATGCGATCCAGATTCTTCTGCATCCGCGCCGGATAGACGAGCAGCTTGTCGATCACGCCGGTCAGCCGCGCGAGCGCGAAATCGAGCGTAATCGTCGCATCGGGTCCGATGAACCGCTCGACCGACGAATGCGAAATATCGCGCTCATGCCACAAGGCGACATTTTCCAGCGCCGGCATCACTGCCGACCGGACCATCCGCGCGAGACCGGTAAGATTTTCGGTCAACACCGGATTACGCTTGTGCGGCATCGCCGACGAACCCTTCTGCCCCGGCGAGAAATATTCTTCGGCTTCCAGCACTTCGGTCCGCTGCAGATGCCGGACTTCGGTGGCGAGGCGCTCGATCGAACTGGCGATGACGCCGAGCGTCGCAAAATACATCGCGTGCCGGTCGCGCGGGATAACCTGGGTCGAGACCGGCTCGACGGTGAGATCGAGCTTTGCCGCGACGTATTCCTCAACGCGCGGATCGATATTGGCGAAGGTGCCGACCGCTCCGGAAATCGCGCAGGTTGCAATGTCCTCGCGCGCAGCGATCAGCCGCTTCTTGGCACGGCTGAATTCAGCATAGGCTTCGGCGAGTTTAAGCCCGAAGGTCACTGGCTCGGCGTGGATGCCGTGGCTGCGCCCGATCGTCGGGGTCAGCTTATGCTCCTCGGCGCGACGCTTGAGCACGGCCAACAATGCATCCAGATCGGCCAGCAGGATATCGGACGCGCGCGCCAGCTGTACCGCCAGTGCGGTGTCGAGCACATCGCTGCTGGTCATCCCCTGATGCAGGAACCGCGCTTCGTCGCCGACATTTTCGCTGACCCAGGTCAGGAAGGCGATCACATCATGCTTGGTAACCGCTTCGATCGCATCGATCCGATCAACGTCGATCGGCGGGTTGGTCGCCCACCAGTCCCACACCGCTTTGGCCGCGGACTTTGGAACAGTGCCGAGCTCGGCCATCGCATCGAGCGCGTGGGCCTCGATTTCGAACCAGATGCGGAATCGGCTTTCGGCGGACCACAGGTCGACCATCTCGGGGCGTGAATAGCGGGGAACCATGGCTCGGGCCGGTATCAGGGACGAGCCGCGCCGTCCACGCGACGAAGCGCGGATAAATCTCGATCAAGGCACGTTGGATGTGGGAGGCTGGCGCCGGTTCCCCCCTTCCGGTGCCGCCCACCCGATTTTTAGGAGAACGACCATGAAATATCTGATCAGCGCTGCCGCGCTTGCTTTGTCGACGACCGCCATGGCGCAGACCGCGCCAGCTCCGGCCACCCCCGCCGCGCCTGCGACGGTACCGGCGGCGACCGTGACCGAATCGACGACGACGACCACGACAGCACCAGATGCAGTTGAACCCGCTGCTGCGCCGGCCCAGACCACAACATCGACCACCGAGACCAAAACGGTTGCCGCAGCACAGCCCGCTGCCGATCCCAAGGCGGTGCTCGCGCAGCAGTTTCCGACGTACGACAAGGACGGCAACGGCACGCTGAGCCAAACCGAATTCGCAGCGTGGTTGACCGAGATGAAGACGGCGCAGAACACCGAAAAGCTGACGCCCGACCAGATTTCGAAATGGGCGAATGGCAGCTTTGCAAAGGCCGACAAGGACAAGTCCAAGTCGGTGACGGTCGCGGAGCTTCAGAATTTTTTGATCCCCGCCGCCGCATAACGACGCAAACCCGATTACGAAGGGCCGTTCCTGTGCGGGAGCGGCCCTTTCGCTAAATCAGCCCGAGCGCGCGCATGCTGCTATGTCCGTTCGCGCCGATGATCACGTGATCGTGCACCGCAATGCCCAGATTGCGCGCGACCTCGGTGATCGTTCGCGTCAGGCGGATGTCCGCCTGGCTCGGCTGCGGATCGCCCGATGGGTGGTTGTGCACGAGGATGATCGAGGTCGATGCCAGTTCCAGCGCCCGGCGGATGACTTCGCGGACGTGCACGGCAGCCTGATCGACGGTGCCCTCGCTCATCATCTCGTCGCGGATCAGGACGTTCTTGCCGTCGAGGTGCAGGACCCAGAATTGCTCCGTCGCACGGTGCGCCAATGTTGCGCGAAGGTAATCGAGCAACGCTTGCCAGCTCGACAGAACGGGCCTGTCGACGACCGCGCCGCGCAAGATGCGCTCGGCGGCAGCCTGCACGATGCGGATGGCGGCCGCCGACCGGTCGCCCATACCTTTGACCCGCATCAGCGATTGCGGATCGGCGGCGAGGAGGGCGCCGATGCCGCCAAACTCGGCGAGCAGGTCCTTCGCGATCGGCTTGGTGTCGATCCGCGGGATCGCCAGCATCAGCAAATATTCGACGATTTCATGGTCGAGCAACTCGCGATGGTCGCTGAGCAGCCGCTCGCGCAATCGTTCGCGATGCCCGGCGTCGTGGGAAATCTCGGCCATGACCGCTGGCTAGAAACGCCCGAACCGTCCGTCAATAATGTTCCATACTCGTTCCCAATGTGACATCATTCGTTGACTCGCTGCACTGCAAAACCTAAGGGGCTGCACAGTCGCCGCGCGGTTACGCGTTTGGCGGCATTTTTCTATTTGCTGACCCGAGGGTTCATTGTCCGACACCGATCCCGACGCGCTGGACCGGCGCATCGCCGAGGCTAAAGCCGCGAGCGAGCGTCCGATGGCGCAGCCCCAGGCCGAAAGCCGTGGCTGGGCGATCGGCATCGAATTCGTCGGCACCGTGCTGGTCGGCGCACTGCTCGGCTGGCTCATCGATACCTATGCCGGATTTGGCACCAAGCCATGGGCGATGATCGTCCTGTTGGTGCTCGGCTTTGCGGCCGGTACGCGCCGCGCAATGCAAACGTCGAAGCAATTCGACGCGAACCCGGGAGCCTGAAATGGCCAATCCGATGGAACAGTTCGAAGTTACTCGCATCGGGCCGCCGCTCGGCGCGATGGGTTATGACGTCAGCTTCACCAATTCTTCGCTGTGGATGGCGATTGCGATGGTCGCGATTGCCGCGTTCTTGTTCATCGGCACCGCGCGCCCGCAACTGGTACCGACCCGCGCGCAGGCCGCCGTCGAATATCTGTACGATTTCGTGAGCAAGATTCTCGATGAGAATGTCGGGCCCGAGGGGCGTCGTTTCGTCCCGCTGATATTTAGCCTGTTTATTTTCGTCCTGGTTTGCAATTTGCTTGGCCTGATCCCTTGGGTCGGCGCCTTTACGCCGACCAGCCATATAGCGGTGACCTTCGGATTGGCGTTGCTGGTCTTCGTGATCGTCTGCATCGTTGGTTTTGCGCGGCACGGACTCCATTTCTTCAGCCTCTTCTGGCCGAAGGGGACGTTCTTCCCGCTGGCGGTGTTCGTCGCGGCGATCGAGTTCATGTCCTTCCTTAGCCGCCCGTTCACGTTGGCCATTCGTCTGTTCGCCAACATGACGGCAGGCCACGTGTTGCTGAAGGTATTCGGCACGTTCGTCGTGGCGCTCGGCTCGTTCGGCGCACTGCCTTATGTGTTCGGCGTCGTGCCACTGGCGGTCAACGTCGCACTATCGGCACTCGAAGTGCTGATCGCGGTGGTGCAGGCCTATGTTTTCGCGCTGTTGGCGTCGATCTATCTCAACGACGCAGTCAATCTTCACTAATTCCATCACGTTAGACAAAGGACTTTATTATGGATCTCGGTTCGGCAAAGGTTATCGGCGCAGGCCTGGCAGCGATCGGCGCGGGCCTCGCGGCGATCGGCGTGGGTTCGATCTTCGGTCAGTATCTCGGCAGCGCGCTGCGCAATCCCGAAGCTGATGCGAAGATGGGCGGTCGCCTGATTTTCGGTTTCGCAGTGACCGAAGCGCTCGGCCTGATCGCGGCTGTCGTCGCGCTGGCGCTGGCGTTCAGCAACTAGGCATAGCGGCGCTTCTATGCCTCAGTTCCAATTCGCGCAGAACCTGATCCCGCAACTTGCGTGGCTCGCAGTGTTCTTCACGATCCTGTATTTCGGGATCGTACGCCTGACTTTGCCCAAGTTGGGCCGGGTCATCTCGGCGCGTGAAGGACAGGTGTCGGGCGATCTGGCTGCTGCCGAAACGGCCAAGAATGCGGCCGACGCGGCGGCGACCGAGCATAAGGCGGCAATCGATGCCGCACATGCGTCGGGCCGGTCGACGATCCTCGATGCACAATCGCGGGCGGCGGCGAACCTCGCCAGCGCCGTGGCCGCAACACAGGCCGAACTGCTCGTGAAGCAGGGGGAGGCCGACAAGGCGCTCACTGCTCGCCGCAATGCGGCTCTCGCCGAAGTCGATGGTGCGGCACAGGACGTCGCCGCCGATATCGTCGCGCGGCTGACCGGCAAGCGCCCGGCTGCGGGCGTTCTCACCAAGGCGGCGAAGGCCGCACAGGGAGCCTGACATGGCTGACGTCGGCGCATCGAGCCTGCCCCGTGAAAACCTGGCGATGACCGAGGCGCATGGCGGCGTCGAGCACGTCGAGCCGACCCTGCTCGGTCTTGGGGCCGAGGGCTGGGTCTATGTCGGCCTGACCATCTTCTTGTTGATCACGATTTTCGTCGTCAAGGCGCCGAAGAAGATCACCGATGCGCTGGACGAGCGGATTGCCGAGACGAAACGCACGCTCGACGAAGCCAAAGCGCTACGCGCCGAAGCCGAAGCTATGCTTGCCGACGCCAAAGCCAAAGCGGCGGCCAGTGCCGGCGACGCACAATCGATCGTCAACCATGCCGAAGCCGAAGCAAAGCATCTCATCGAAGAAGCCAAGGCCAAGGCAACCGACCTGACACAGCGCCGCCAGAAAATGGCCGAAGACAAGATTGCCGCCGCCGAGCGCGCGGCGATTGCCGACGTCCGTGCGCGCGCGGCTTCGGCGGCTGCGGGCATTGCGGCGCAGGTGATCCGCCAGTCGCACGACGCAACCGCCGACGCGGCGCTGGTCGATACGTCGATCAAGGATTTGCAGCGCGCTTGATTAGTTTTTTTGTGGGAGACGGTCGATGAAGGCAATTATCACGATCCTGGCAGTGGCGCTCGCGACGCCGGCATTGGCTCAAACGGCCACCCCGGCACCTGCCGCGCCGATGGCGGCGGCCAAGTTCAATCTCGACACGCCGATCGAACAGATCGTTGCCGATCCCAAGGCAAAGACAGTGCTCGACGCCGACCTGCCGGGCCTGACGACCAACGAGAAGTACGAAATGTTCAAGGGCATGTCGCTCAATCAGGTCGCGGGTTTCGCTCCCGACAAGATGACCCCAGAGCGTCTGGCGAAGACTGCCGCCGACCTCGCGCCACTGAAGTAATTACGCGAAGACATCCTTCGGGATGTGCGTGATGCGGCAAGCGAGGTCCGCCTCGCCCGAAGCGATAATGTAATGGGCTCCGCCATCGGCAATGCCGGTGGTGAAGACCACGTCGCGCAAATATATCAGGTCGTCGAGCGGCGCGGTTAATGCCGCGTTCGGCTCGATCAACGGCGCATGCTCGGTGCGGACGCAACGCGACGGATCGTCTCGGTCGAGTATCGACCAATAGGTTCGATAGATGCCGACATCGCCGCCCGGCTCGACGCCGTGCCACAGGGTCAGCCAACCTTGGGGCGTCAGGATCGGCGGCGCGCCCCCGCCCATTCGCGCCGTATGAAGCGTCGCGGTATGGGGGCGGATGCCGGGCCGTTCGGAGGGCTTCCAGTGCAGTGCGTCTGGTGAGGTCGACAGGTTGATCGACGGTCCGGCACGCCACTCGCTATCAGGCGGATAAGCGAAATAGAGATCGCCGAGCGGCCGCGTCTGCGCCCAATATTTGCCGCCGATCAACCCTTCGAAGATCAGCATGTCCTTGTTCTGGTGATCGAGAACGATCCCTTCCATCGTCCAGTCGAGCGCGTCGGCCGAGCTGTACAGCGTCGTGCAATGCCGTTCCGGGCTGACCGAGCAGGTCGTCATGAGATAGCGGTCGCCGACACGGCTGATCCGCGCGTCTTCGACGCCATGCGACTGGTATGACGCGGCAGGGGTAACGGCGCGGTCGTAATGCACTTGGACCACGCTCAGCCCGTCCGCGGACAATTCCACCGGCAGCAACCATGACAAGGACGTCAACACCATGACGCGCCACGGCTGCCCGCGCAGCACGAATTGGCGCGGGTCGGTCATGTCGACAGCCTCGAGCGGGTAGCTGTCGAGGACATACTGCCCGGCGTCCCACCGGACGGCCCGAACCGCGCCGTCACACACCGGTTCGGTGAGCGCCTCGGCGATGCGCACCATCATGAGCAAATTGCCGTTGGCGAGGCGCGTCAGCCCCGGATTGAACGCGCCCAGGACGAATGTTTCTGCCGGAATATGCCCGGCCAGCGGCGAGCGTGACAGATCGACATCCCGCGGATCGAACACCAATCGGTCGATGATGTGGTTCATACGCGCGCGATCCGCGGGGTGTGCGGTAGTTCGGTCATCGAAACTCCTGGGGCAGGGCTTAAAAGCGGGAATGAACGCTGCGTTCCATCTTGCGTGTTTCTCGTTGCTCGCCTAGGGCGCGCACTCGCTAACGGCCCCATCGTCTAGCGGTTAGGACGCGGCCCTTTCACGGCTGAAACACGGGTTCGATTCCCGTTGGGGTCACCACAGACTCAAATCGCGCGGGGCGCGATTTGTGCTTTGGTGACGGGAGCGCAAGCGACCTCATCATCGAGACGCGAAAGTCATCAACCAACCCCAGCCTGCGCCGCCGGCCGTGCCCGCATCATGTCCGCCCAGCGCGCCAGATCGGTATGCGCCTCATCCGGCCGAAACTTGATCATCCGCGCAAAATCCAAACTGCAAAACGCCACGATATCCGCCATCGTCACGCGGTGGCCGGCGATGAATTCGCTGTCTGCCAATCGCTGGTTGAAGAACGACAATGCCCGCTCGGCACCCTGGCGCTGGACCGCCGCGAACTCCGCAGATTTCGTTTCGATCGCCGCCAGCGCCGGATGACTGTGCCGCACGGTGAGCATCAGCGGCGTTGCGACCATCATCTCCGCGCGGCGCGTCCACATCTCGATCACCGCCACTTCCCTGGCATCGCGCCCGAACACATTCGGCTCGGGATAGACGCTCTCCAGATAATGGCAGATCGCGAGGCTCTCGGTGATCGTTGTGTCGTCGTCGATGGTGAGGGCGGGGACATTGGGGACTCCCGCGCGCCGGACATAGTCGGGCGTACGATGCTCGCCCTTGAAGATGTCGGTTTCGACGATTTCCACGTCGGTGATGTTCTTTTCTGCCATGACCCAGCGGACCCGGCGTGGGTTCGGCGCACGGGCGCTGTCGTACAGGATCACGTCAGCGAAGCTTCCATCTTGTCCTGCGTTTTCGTGTCGAAATCGCTGGCGTCGTGCCGTTCGTGAAGCTGACTTGCCGGATCGCCCATGGCGCGATTGACCATCCGGCCGCGTTTCACCGCCGGGCGCTGAGCAATCAGGTCGGTCCAGCGTGCGACGTTGGCATATTCCTGTACCGACAGGAATTCGGCCGCCTCATAGACCAGCCCCTTTACCAGCGCGCCATACCACGGCCAGATCGCCATATCGGCAATGGTGTAATCTGCGCCCGCGACATATTCGCTCTCGGCAAGCCGCCGGTCGAGCACGCTCAGCTGGCGCTTCACCTCCATGGCGTAGCGGTCGATCGCATATTCGACCTTGATCGGCGCATAAGCGTAGAAATGGCCGAATCCGCCGCCCAGGATCGGTGTCGCGCCCATCTGCCACATCAGCCAGCTGAGCGCTTCCGCCCGCGCCGGACCCGAGGCCGGCAGGAAGGCGCCGAACTTTTCCGCAAGGTAAATCAGGATCGCACCGGATTCGAAAATCCGCACCGGTTCGGGCCCGCTATGATCGACCATTACCGGGATTTTCGAATTGGGATTGGCCGCGACGAACCCGCTCGAAAATTGGTCGCCGTCCATGATCTTGACCAACCACGCGTCATATTCGGCCCCCGAATGCCCGGCAGCCAACAACTCCTCGAGCATCACCGTGACCTTCACCCCGTTGGGCGTGGCCAGCGAATAAAGCTGCAGCGGATGCTTGCCGACAGGCAGATCCTTGTCGTGCGTCGGGCCGGCAATCGGGCGGTTGATCGCGGCGAAACGACCCTCTGCGGGCTTGGCGATCCAGACTTTGGGAGGCTGATAGTCGCTCATGTCAGGTTTCCTTCGCGAGTAGGTGGAGAATGGGCTCGGCGAGTTCGTGCCGGCAGATCAGCAGATCGGGAAGCGATGGGTCCTCGCAGTTATACACCAACGGTGCGCCATCGACGCGCGATACGTGCAATCCGGCGGCCAGAGCGACCGCGGCGGGCGCGCAATTGTCCCATTCATACTGCCCGCCGGTGTGAAGGTAGATTTCGGCATCGCCACGCACCACCGCCATCGCCTTGGCACCCGCCGAGCCCATGGGCAGCATTTCGGCGCCAAGCGCTTCAGCGACCATGAGAGCCTCTTTGGCGGGACGGGTACGGCTGACGACCATGCGCAGTGGCCGTGCGATGGGATGGGGCGGGTACGGGGCGTCGCTCGACCAGCATTCGTTACGCGCGGGGATCGACACCGCGCCGACTGTGGGCACGCCGTCGATCGCAAGGCCGATATGCACTGCCCAATCGTCGCGTCCCTCGGCATATTCGCGCGTGCCGTCGAGCGGATCGACGATCCAAACCCGCGACGCCTTGAGCCGCGCGCCGTCGCACAGGCGTTCCTCGGACAGCAGCGCATCTTCCGGGCGCTCGGCAAGCAGCCGCTCGACGATCAGGGCATTGGCCTGCGCATCCCCCTCGCGGCCGGCTTCCGCGCCCGAGAATGTCTTGCGCAATTCGAGAAGCAGCGAACCCGCGCCACAGGCGATCTCGCGCGCGAGTTGAGCATCCGACCTGTCCTGAGCCTGTCCAAGCGTCACGGGATCAGCGCCGCGATGATCGCGTCGGCGGCTTCGTCGGCCGTCATGCGCGACGTATCGATCCTGACTTCCGGATCTTCCGGCGGTTCGTAGGGGCTGTCGATGCCCGTGAAATTGGCGAGCTGGCCCGCCCGCGCTTTGGCATACAGGCCCTTCACATCGCGGCGTTCGGCTTCGGCCAGCGACGTGTCGATAAACACCTCCACAAATTCGCCCGGCGGCAGCATCGCCCTGACCAATTCTCGCTCGGCACGAAATGGCGAGATGAACGCGGTGATCACGATCAAACCCGCATCGGTCATCAGCCGCGCAACTTCGCCAACGCGCCGGATATTCTCGATCCTGTCGGTCTCGGTGAAGCCCAGATCGCGGTTGAGCCCGTGGCGGACATTGTCGCCATCGAGCAGGAAGCTGTGCCGGTTCATCCGCGCGAGCTTGGCCTCGACCAGATTGGCGATGGTCGATTTACCCGCGCCCGACAGGCCGGTCAGCCACAGCACGGCCGGACGCTGATTCTTGAGCGAGGCGCGGCGTTCGCGCGTCACCTCGGTCGGTTGCCACTGGATGTTGGTGGCACGGCGCAGCGCAAAATTGATCAGGCCCGCGCCGACAGTGGCATTGGTCAATTTGTCGATCAGGATGAAACCGCCGAGCGCCTTGTCCCCAGCATAAGGCGTGAACACCATCGGTCGGTCAGTGCTGACGTTCGCAACACCGATGGCGTTCAGGCCCAACGCTTTCACCGCGAGATGCTCAAGCGTGTTGACGTTGACCTCGTATTTCGGCGGCTGGACGGTCGCCGACACCGTCTGGGTGGCAAGCTTGAGCCAATAAGCACGACCGGGGATCAGCGCGTCTTCGCTCATCCAGATCAAAGTCGCTTCGAACTGGTCGGCGACCTGCGGTGGATCGTTCGCCGCAACGATGACGTCGCCGCGCGAACAATCGACTTCGTCGGCCAGCGTGACCGTGACCGACTGACCTTCGCGCGCGTCATCGAGATTGCCGTCAAGCGTAACGATCCGCGCGACTTTGCTCGTGCGGCCGGACGGCAGAATGCGAACCATGTCCCCCGGGGCGACTCTGCCCGAAGAGATCAGGCCGGCATAACCGCGAAAATCGAGATTGGGCCGCGCGACCAACTGGACGGGCATGCGGAACGGCTCGACGCGGTCCTCGAGGTCTACGCCGTCGAGATGTTCGATCAACGACGGGCCGTCATGCCACGGCATTGCCGCCGAGCGGCTGCTGATATTGTCGCCCTTGAATCCCGACACCGGGATAGGCGTAAAAGCCGTGATGCCGAGCGATTGCGCGAACGCCGCATAGTCGCTGACGATCAAATCATAGGTCGCTTGATCGTATCCGACCAAATCCATCTTGGTCACTGCCAGCACGATGTGGCGGATGCCAAGCAGATGGGCGAGGTAAGAGTGCCGCCGCGTTTGCGTCAGCACCCCTTTGCGCGCGTCGATCAGGATCACCGCGAGATTGGCGGTCGACGCGCCGGTTACCATGTTGCGGGTATATTGCTCGTGGCCCGGCGTATCGGCGACGATGTATTTGCGCGTTTCGGTGGCGAAGAAGCGATACGCGACGTCGATGGTGATGCCCTGTTCACGCTCCGCGCTGAGGCCGTCCACGAGCAACGCGTAATCGATCGCTTCGCCCTGCGTGCCAACGCGTTTCGATTCGGCTTCCAGCTCGGCGACCTGATCGGCGAACAGCGCTTTGGAGTCATGAAGCAGGCGTCCGATCAGCGTCGACTTGCCATCATCGACCGATCCGCAAGCGAGGAAGCGGAGAAGGGTCTTCTCCGCCATCAGAAATACCCCTCCTGCTTCTTGCGCTCCATCGCGCCGGTGCCGCCGTCCCGGTCGATCGCGCGGCCCTGGCGTTCGCTGGTTGTCGCGGCGCGCATTTCGGCGATGATGCTGTCGAGATCGGCGGCGTCGCTCTCGACCGCCCCGGTCAGCGGGTAACAGCCGAGCGTGCGGAACCGGATCATGCGATCGACGGGCGTTTCATCGTCGAGCGGGAAACGGTCGTCATCGACCATCAGGATCATGCCGTCGCGCTCCACAGTCGGGCGTAGCGCGGCGAAATAGAGCGGGACGATCTCGATATTTTCGCGCGCGATATATTCCCAGATGTCGAGCTCGGTCCAATTGCTCAGAGGGAAGACACGGATGCTTTCGTCCGGCGCGTGGCGAGAATTGTACAGATTCCACAATTCCGGGCGCTGGTTCTTGGGGTCCCAGCGGTGGCTGGCCGAGCGGAAGGAAAACACCCGTTCCTTGGCGCGGCTTTTTTCCTCGTCGCGCCGCGCGCCGCCGAACGCCGCGTCGAAACCGTGTTCGTCGAGCGCCTGTTTCAGCCCCTCGGTTTTCCACATGTCGGTGTGCAGCCCGCCATGATCGAACGGGTTGATGCCGCGCGCGACGGCTTCGGGATTTTTGTAGACGATCAACTCCATGCCCGCAGCGGCAGCCGCGCGGTCGCGCAATTCGTACATCGCGCGGAATTTCCAGGTCGTGTCGACATGGAGCAGCGGGAAGGGCGGCGGGGCTGGGAAGAACGCCTTGCGCGCGAGATGCAGCATCACCGCGGAGTCCTTGCCGATCGAATACAGCATCACCGGCTTGGTCGCCTCGGCCACCACTTCGCGCATGATGTGGATCGCTTCGCCCTCGAGGCGGTCGAGATGGGAGAGGGCGGTCATGCCGCCGCCGATAAGCCCGGTGCGAAGGCGCGGCTAGTTAGGATAGGTTGCCTCCCCAAAAGGAAACGGCGTGGCAAAAGCCACGCCGTCGGTCCTTCGGGGGCCCGAAGGCCGGCCGGTCTTGCGGGAGTCGGGGCGTAAGTTGCCTTACGTCCACGCCCCGCTGCGACTAGAATTTGAAGCCCGCCGCGACGCCATAACGACGCGGTTCGAGGGTGAAGGCGTTGGTGAACAGACCAGACGACTGATCGGTGACATACAGACCGGTGATCGCGTTGTTCTTGGTCAAATTCTGCACGAACGCCTTGACGAAGAACCGATCGTCCGGACCGTTCAGCTGGATCTGCGCATTGATGACTTCATAACCGGCGATGCGGTTGATATTCTTGTTGAAGATGCTCGCATAATATCCGCCGGTGTAGGTCAGGTCGATCCGCGGAACGAGGCTCCAGGTTCCGAAGTCCGCCGTATACTGGATTCCCGCCGAGAATTTATAGTGCGGCGATTGCGGCAGTTCGTTGCCCTTGACGTTCGTCGTGACGCCTTCCTGCAGCACCGTGACGCCCGCCGCCGGGTTGGCGGCATTGGCCGTCAGGACCGAGCACAGGCTGAACGCGCCGGTGGTGTTCGTGCCGGGAATGGCCGTCGGCGCGCGCAGGCCCAGGCCCGCATTGACCGCGCCGACGAAACCGTTCGACGCCGCCGCGTTGCCGCTGTTGGAGATAACGGCGCAGTTATTGCCGAATTGAAGATCCTTGATGATCACCGCATCGGCGCGGCCACCCGAAGGATCCTGCGTATTGGCAAAGAGTTTGTCGGACTTGATCTTGGTGTGGAGGTAGCTGGCGTTGAGATTTACCAGCACCGAGCGGGAGGGTTTGATAATGCCCTCCGCTTCGAGCCCATAGATGTTGGCGTCAACGTTATCGTTTACGGCGGTGCGCGCGACGATGCGGCTCAGCTGGAGCGACTTGTACTGATACATGAACGCGGTGAGGTTGAAGCGGAACGTGCCGTCGAGGAACGTGTTCTTCGAACCGATTTCATAGGCGTTGACCGTTTCCGGGCCGAAGCCGGTGGCAACCGTGAACACCGGGGTCAGCGGCGGATTGATGCCGCCCGACTTATACCCGCGCGAATAGGAGGCGTAGATCAGGTTGTGCGGCGTGATCTGCCAGTCGAGCACCGCACGACCGGTCCCGCGACCGAACTTCACGTCGTTGACCGCCAGCGGCTGAATACCCGCTTTGGCCGGATCGGCGTCATAATTGGCATATTGTGGCGATGTGTAGAAATTCGTCGTGCCATAGGGCACCACAGTTCCGGTCAACAGCGTCGTTCGTGCCTCGACGTGCTTGTCATCGTGGTTGTAACGCGCGCCCACGGTGAGCTTCAGATTGTCCGAGAAGTTTACATAGGCTTCGCCGAAGATACCGTAAGACTTCAGCTCATAGAATGACGAGTTGTTACGATAAAACGGCGTTGCGGAGAAGCCGGTGCCGCCACCGAACAAGGCGGACGCATAGTCGAGGTTGAACGAGTTGACGTAATAGTCGTTGTCCTTGACCTGATAGTCCAGATAACCCGCGCCGACGAGGAAGTTGAACATTCCGTCGAACTTCGTGCTGACGATCGCTTCGCCATGATATTGTTTACCATAGCCGGTCGACCGGTCGAAATCGAGGCTCTGCGGAGCGCAGATGCTGTGGCCGCCATAGACGCCGGTGCCGGTCGGCTCCGCGAGCGACTGGCACGGCATGCCCGTGCCCTTCGCCAATAGCGCGTTGCGCGCCGCCAGGAAGCCCGCGCCGAGTGCGCCCGATCCGGCGACCGCGTTAAACGCGTTGAGACCCGGGTTGGCGGCCAGCGACCCCTCGATCGCCAGGTTGTAGTCGACGGTCGAGTCGGTGAAACCCTTGGTATACCCACCGTCGATCTTCAAAGTCGCGGCGCCGAAATTCTGCGAGAAGTTGACCAGGATCTGCTTTTCCTGGGTGCGGAATTGCGGCAGCGAGTCGATATTCACGGTGCGCAGATCGGCCGGATTATTGAAATTCGCATAGGTGTCCGGGCCGTACACGCTGCCCAGGGCGAAGGGCGCGAGCGGTGCCGCGGCGATCCGCAGGAATTCGGTGCTGGTCAGCGTCGCCGCGAAGCTGGCATTGCCGTTGAGCGTGTCGAAACCGAGGCGGTCGGGCAAGCAACCCAGCACACCGGTCGGGTCGCGATGGCACAGTTGCTTCTGAATGCGCGAGCGATCGTCGCTTTCGTGGAAATAATGCCCGACGATGTCGAGCGTCGTGTCGGGGCTCGGCTGCCAGCGGATCGACGCGCGGACGTCATATTGATCGCGGCCGTCGATCTGGCTGTTGGTGGCGACGTTGTGCGTGAAGCCGTCGCGTTTCAGGTAATAGCCGGCGACGCGAATACCGATCGTATCGGTGACCGGCAGGTTGAACATGCCCTTGATACGATAGCTGTTGTAATTGCCGTACTCACCCTCGACCGAGGCATGGATGCCCGAGAGGTCGGGCTTGGCGGTGATGAAGTTGATCACGCCGCCCGTAGCGTTACGGCCGAACAGAGTACCCTGCGGCCCGCGCAGCACTTCGACGCGCTCCAGATCGAAATATTCGTTCTGGAAGATCGGCGAGGCGATGATCGGCACGTCGTTGACGTGGATCGCGGTCGCCGCGTCGCAGGTGACGCCCACGCACAAATCGCCGATGCCGCGAATGTTGAAGCTGGACGACGAGGTGAAGTTGCCCTTGGTGAACGTCACGTTGGGCAGGGTCAGTTGAAGATCGGATGTCGTGTTGATCTGCTGCGCCTTCAGCGCTTCGGCACTGAACGCCGAAATCGCGATCGGCACGGTCTGCAGCGTTTCGGACTGACGCTGGGCGGTCACGACGATGTCGGCAATGCCGTTATCGGCGACGTTCGCCGCTTCTCCCGAAGGCGCGCCCGACGTTTCGGTCGCGGCCTGGGCAAATGCGGCTTGCGCCGTCAACAAAGCAATCGCGGACGCGCCGATAAGGTGCAGCTTGCGCATGGTCATCCCTCCCTTTGGCGATGCTGTGTTCGCATCGTTTCTGGAGCGATTCTTGGCCCCATGCGGGACTCGCGTCAACACGTCTGTCAGCAAGGCTGTGGCACATATGTCTCAAACCGGCTTGCCGTAGCGTCACGGGGCGGGGCTTGGCAGCGCCGCCCGGCGGCCTAGACTAAGCGCATGGCCCAAATCGACCTGATCCCCGACGGCGAATCGACCAAGATTCCCGTGCCGCAAGACGTGACCGATGCGATCCGCACGCTGATCCGGTGGGCGGGCGACGATCCCGACCGCGAAGGGCTGCTCGATACGCCGAAACGCGTCGGGCGTGCCTGGAAGGAATATTGCCAGGGCTATGACGAGGATCCGTCGATCCATTTGTCGCGGACCTTCGCGGAGGTCGGCGGTTACGACGATGTCGTGTTGCTGAAGGACATTCCGTTCCAGTCGCATTGCGAACATCACATGGCGCCGATCATCGGCAAGGCGGCGATCGCCTATCTGCCGACCGATCGTGTCGTCGGCATTTCGAAACTGGCGCGCGTGCTACAGGGATTTGCCCGGCGGCTGCAGGT
The DNA here is from genome assembly GCF_965137005.1 of Sphingomonas antarctica. Lineage (NCBI taxonomy): Bacteria > Pseudomonadati > Pseudomonadota > Alphaproteobacteria > Sphingomonadales > Sphingomonadaceae > Sphingomonas > Sphingomonas antarctica. The sequence goes on from NZ_CBCRXM010000001.1 coordinate 309,988, forward strand.
GCAGGAACGGCTGACCGCGCAAGTCGCCGACTGCATCTGGGACCATCTGCGGCCGCAAGGCGTGGCGGTGGTGATCGAAGCGAGCCATGCGTGCATGTCGGCGCGCGGGGTGCGCACGCCCGGCGTGGCGATGACGACCAGCCGGATGATGGGGGTGTTCCGCGACGACGAACGGTCGCGGCGGGAAGTGTTGGCGTTGATGGGGTACTAAGGCCCGTCCGACCACCGGCGCAGCAGGTTGGACAACACCGCCTGCAATCGCGTGTAATTCGCGAACTCCATTTTCAGGCCCTCGAGCGCCGCGACTTCGTGCAGTTCGTACAGCATGTCGCGCTTGAGCGGGTCCGACACGAAGCTCTGGATAAAGGTGAGCGCGACGAGCCGCGCGCCGCGCGTGACCGGCTCCACTTCATGCAACGTCGTCGAGGGATAGACGATCGCGGTGCCGGCGGGCTCCTTGAAGGTCAGGGTGCCACTGCCCAAGGTCACGCGCAACGCGCCGCCGTCATAGCTGTCGGGATCGCTGAGAAACACGGTGCACGACACATCGGCGCGGATCAGGCCGCGCGGCAGCTGCATCAGCGCGGTGTCCGCGTGCAGCCCGTAATTCATCCCGACATCGTAACGGGAAAGCATCGCGGGCGCGATCGCCTTGGGATAGACGCTGTGGCGAAAATCATCGTTGGCGAGGATCGCTGCGCGGACGATTTCGGCCGTGCGCGCCTGCGCCGGTCCGTCGTGCAGCTGAAGGTTGTTCTTGACCGTCGAATGCGGGTTGGTGATCCGCCCGTCGACGAACTGATGCGCCGCCGCAATGGCCCGCAATTCGGCGATTTCGGGTTCGGCGAGCAACGGGATCAGGCGAAACATCGTTTGCCGCCTATCGCCTCACCACGCCGGGGCCAAGAGGCCGCTGCCATCCCCTCCCGCTGGAGCGAGAGGGGACAGGCAGATATCAGGCTTCGCTCGCCTCGGCCGCGGGGGCAGCCGGTGCGTCGCTGGCGATTTCGCCCGGTTCGGCATTCGGGTTGTACGCCTCGGTAAAGCCGGCCTCGTCCTTTTCGAACATCTGGGCCATCACGTCGACGCCCTGCGATTGCAGGTCGGCTTCTTCGGGGCTGCGTGCCACGTTGACCTTGACGCTGATCGCGACTTCGGGGTGCAGCTGGACGCGCACGTCGTGCACGCCGATCGCCTTGATCGGATTGGGCAACAGCACCTGGCTCTTGGTCACATGAGCGCCATCGGCTTCGAGTGCCTCGACGATGTCGCGCACCGCGACCGAGCCGTACAGCTGGCCGGTGCTCGACGCCTGACGGATCAGGGTCACCGACTTGCCGTCGATCGACTTGGACGCGGTTTCGGCGTCCTTTTTGCGATCTTCGTTGTCGGCGACGATCTTTGCCTTGTTCGCTTCGAACACTTTCAGGTTCGCGGCGTTGGAGCGGAGCGCCTTTTTGTTGGGCAACAGGAAATTGCGTGCGAAACCGGTCTTCACGGTGACGACGTCACCGATCTTGCCAAGCTTTTCGACGCGTTCGAGCAGGATCACTTCCATGTCTGTAATCCTTACTTAACGACGTAGGGGAGGAGGCCGAGGTGGCGCGCGCGCTTGATCGCGGTGGCGAGCTCACGCTGTTTCGGCGCGGAGACGGCGGTGATACGCGACGGGACGATCTTGCCGCGTTCGGAGACGAAGCCCTGAAGCAGGCGGACGTCCTTGTAATCGATCTTCGGCGCATCCTTGGCCCCGAACGGGCAGGATTTGCGGCGGCGGAAAAAGGCGCGGGCCATGTCTGTCTAACTCCTCAAGCCGCCATCGGCGTGAAATCGTCGCGGTCGCGACGGGGACGCTCACCGCGCTCGGCGCGTTCGCGCTCGCGGCTTTCGTTACGGCGCATCATCGCCGACGGACCGGCTTCGTGGCCGTCGACCTTGATGGTCATGTAACGAATGACGTCTTCGTTGATCTGGGTCTGGCGCTCCAGCTCGGCGACGACGGCGCCGGGCGCGTCGAATTCGAGCATGACGTAATGCGCCTTGCGGTTCTTGGCGATGCGGTAAGCGAGGCTGCGCAGGCCCCAGGTCTCGGTCTTGACGATCTTGCCGCCGCCGGTTTCGACAATTTGTGTGGCCGTCGCTGCCAGCGCGTCGACCTGGGCCTGAGCCAGATCCTGACGCGCGAGAAACACGTGCTCGTATAGAGCCATCTCGCTGTCCTTCCTGCCGATCGCTGACGCCGCACCATGCGGAAACGCCCCTCCGGCCTTCTTCAAGGTTGCGGCCCGTAGCGGGGAGGGGCGCGAAACGCAAGCGCGGCGCGAATTCACTTTCCTACACACGGCACGCCGATGCATGCTCGCATCAAGACGATTCGCTCCATCGACGGAACGCCGGTCTTCCGGATTCATGATCGAAAGGAGACATGAATCGGCATGAATCGCCATGAATCAATGGCGGTGTGGGGATGGGAGATTGGCCATGAGACGGATTATTTTGACGGCTGGCATGCTCGCTGTGGCGGTCCCGCTGACGGCGAAGACAATGTATATGTCACCCTATGCCGAAGTGCTGGCCAACCCGGCGCGTCCGGCGGACGATCGCGCCAAGGATGCCGCGCGCAAGCCCGAAGTGGTGCTGCAGTTCATGGGCGTAAAGCCCGGCCAGCATATCGGCGATTTCGTCACCGGCGGCGGCTATTTCAGCCGCATCCTCGCCAGCGCAGTCGGGCCGAAGGGCAAGGTCTATGCGTTTCAACCCGCCGAGTTCATCAAGTTCAAGCCGAGCTATGCGGATGCCCCCAACGGCATCCATGCGGCGTTCCCGAATGCCGACCCGGTCATCAGCCCGTTCGATGCACCGGCCTTTCCCGAAAAGCTGGATGCCATCGTCACGATCCAGAATTTTCACGATCTGTACCTGAAGCCGTGGCCCGCGGGCGAAGGCGACCGCGCGGCGGCGGCGTTGTTCGCGGCGCTGAAACCCGGCGGCGTGCTGGTCGTCGTCGACCATGCGGCGGTCGCGGGCAGCGGCACGACCGCTTCGGACAGCCTCCACCGCATCGATCCGGCGGCAGTCATCGCGGCACTGACCAAGGCAGGTTTCAAGCTGGAGGCCAAGGACATGACGACCTTCGCTAACGTCGCCGACCCGCACACCGCCAGCGTGTTCGCGCCCGAAATTCGCGGGAAGACCGATCAGTTCATGTTGCGGTTTCGGAAGGGGAAATGAAGCTTCTCGCCCTGCTCGTCGCGTTGCTTTGGCTAGCGGCGTGCAGCGAGCAAACTTTCATCGATAAGCTGGCCACAAGTCAGGAACAGCAGACCGTCAAGCAACTGGTCCAAGCGGCGCGCGCCGGGGATGTTCCGGCAGTCGACCGGTATTCGCAGCCAGCTTTGTCACCACAGGTGCCCAAGCTGGTGGCGGCGGTGCGGCCTGTGCTCCGGCTAGTTCCCGGCGACTTCAAGATCGTCGGCCTGAACGTCTTTAAGATGAGCGGCGAGCTCACGCGCAAGAACTACACGCTGATCGGCGGCGCGGGCGACAAATGGGCGAGCGTCACCGTGGTGATGCTCGGCACCGATGCCGAGATGGATATGGCCGGTTTTTGGGTCCAAGCGTGGAACAGCGATCCGCTGGCGGCCAATGATTTTTCGAACGGGCAGGCGGGCGGATTTGGCTATTTCGTTCTGGCAATAGCGGTTATTAGTTTTGTGACGTGCGTTACCGCCGTGACACTGATCTGGCGACGCAAATGGTTGAAAAAGCGCTGGCTGTAGACCTTGGGCAGCTTGATCGGCGTAACCAGCTTCTCTCTAAACTGGACAACTGGGATCTGGTTCTTTCAGCCGATTTTCGCCTTGTTGTTCGCCGCTGGCGCTCTTCGTCCCAACTATGGTCCGTGGAATATCAGCTTTGGCGTTCCGGTTGTCGCCATCATTGTCATAATCAAGTGGATCAGAACCGGGCGGCATGCGCTTGCGGCAGACCGCACCGATGAGGGCATCGAAGCGATCGCCTGATCACTCCGCCGCTAGCGCCATTGGCTCTCGTTGTGGTCCACGGATCAGGCGGCCGGGGTGGGTGCCGAGGTACTTGCCATTCCGAAACGTTACCTCGCCGGATTTGATCGTCGCGACATAGCCTTCGGCTTTTTGGAGCAGGCGCTTGCCGCCAGCGGGGAGGTCGAAGGCGAGCCAGGGCTTGCCGAGCTTGATCGCGGCCATGTCGATGACGTTAATGTCGGCGAGGTAGCCGGGCGCGAGGAGGCCGCGGTCGTCCATGCCGTAAAGCACGGCGGTGTCGCGGCACTGGCGTTTGATCGCGTGTTCGATCGGCACGCGGCCGCGCGCGCGGTCGCGCACCCAATGCTGGAGCATGAAGGTCGGCGAGGCTCCATCGCAAATCGTGCCGCAATGCGCGCCGCCGTCGCTGAGCGAATTGACGGTATCGTCCGCGCGCTGCAGCGTTTCGAGGAAGTCGAGATTGCCGTCGGCGTAATTGAGGATCGGGAAGTAGATGAAGCCCTTTCCCTCGTCCTTCATCAGCAAGTCGTAGGCATATTCGTCGCCCGCCACGCCGGCGGCGGCGGCGCGTGCCATGATGCTGGCGCCGGCGGGCGGCTCATAATCGAAATCGGGATCCATCTCGAACTGGATGAACCAGCCGCCGGCGACGATCTTCAGCAGGTCGAGCACGTCGCTTTCGGGCCAGACATTGTCTTCGGACAGCATTCGCGCCTTGAACGAGGGGTCCTGCAAATGCGAGAGCTGCTCGGCCCAGGGCAGTGCTTCGATGCTGGTCCAGGCCGGTTTGAAGCGGAACGGGTGCACCGTGCCCTGCCACGCCATGATAATGCCGGTGCCGCGCAACGCGATCTGCGCGACGATGTTCGCGCCCTTCGCATTTTCGGCGCGCATCGTCGCGATCTGTTCGTCGAGCGGCAATTCCTTGGCGATCGATTGCAGCGCGGCAAAGGTCACGGGCAGGCCGGTTTCGCGGCTGAGCTCGCCCATCCACTCGAACTCGTTCCATTCGCGCTTCAGGTCGGATGCCATTTCGAACACGCCTTGCCCGGCGCGGCCCATAGCGCGGCCGATGCCGATCAGTTCTTCCTTGGTCGCGGTCGTGCCGGGGACCAGTTCGCCGTCGATCGATTTGTGCAGGATAGTGCGCGACGTCGAGAAGCCGAGAGCTCCGGCGCGAAGGCCTTCTTCGACGATTGCCGACATGCGCGCGATGTCGGTTTCGGTCGGCGCCTCGTTCCTCGCGCCGCGATCACCCATGACATAGGCGCGCACCGCGCCGTGCGGCACATGCGTCGCGACATCGATGGTCCGCGGCAGTTCGTCGAGCGCATCGAGATATTGCGGAAAGGTCTCCCAATTCCACTTCATCCCCTCCGCCAGCGCGGTGCCGGGAATGTCCTCGACGCCCTCCATCAATTCGATCAGCCATTGATGGCGGTCGGGCGCGGCGGGCGCGAAGCCGACGCCGCAATTGCCCATGACGACGGTGGTGACGCCGTGCCATGACGATGGGGCCATTTCCTGGTCCCAGGTCGCCTGGCCATCGTAATGCGTGTGGATATCGACAAAGCCGGGGGCGACGATCTTGCCGTTCGCGTCGATCTCCTCGCGGCCATTGGCGGTGACGTTGCCGATCCGGGTGATCGTGCTTCCATCGATGGCAATGTCGCCAGTGAACGGCGCGCCGCCCGAGCCATCGACGATGGTGCCGCCGCGAATGACGAGGTCGTGCATCGGATATCCTCTCTCGTTTTGACGGCAGCTTGCACCGGTTTGCGCGTTCCGCCTAGTGCCCGCGACAAAGGAGAGTTTCGATGCGTGCATTCATCTTCCCGGGGCAGGGGAGCCAGGCGGTGGGCATGGGATCGGCGCTGGCCGATGCCAGTGCGGCGGCGCGGGCGGTGTTTCAGGAAGTCGACGATGCGCTGGGGCAGAATTTGTCGAGGCTGATGCGCGAGGGGCCGGACGACCAATTGATGCTCACCGAAAATGCCCAGCCGGCGATCATGGCCAATGCGATCGCGGTGTTGCGCGTGCTTGAAGCGGGGGGCGTGCGGTTGGCGGACAAGTCCGATTTCGTGGCCGGGCATTCGCTGGGCGAATATACCGCCTTGTGTGCGGCGGAGGCGTTCGACCTGGCGACGACTGCGCGGCTGTTGAAGGTCCGTGGTGAAGCGATGCAGGCGGCGGTGCCGGTCGGTGAGGGCGCCATGGCAGTGCTGCTGGGTCTCGATTTCGACGCGGCGGCAGCAGTGGCTGCGGAGGCCGCCGATGGCGAAGTCTGTCAGGCGGCGAACGACAATGGCGGCGGGCAGGTGGTCATTTCAGGCCATGCCGGGGCCGTCGCGCGGGCGATGGAACTGGCCAAGGAACGTGGGGCCAAGCGCGCGCTGCCGCTGGCGGTGAGCGCGCCGTTCCATTGTTCGCTAATGGCGCCGGCGGCGGACGTGATGGATGCGGCGCTGGCGGCGGTGGCGATGCAGGGGCCGCTGGTGCCGGTCTACGCCAACGTCACCGCCGCGCCGGTGACCGATCCGGACGACATCAGGCGGCTGTTGGTGCAGCAAGTCACGGGCACGGTCCGCTGGCGCGAAAGCGTCGAGGCAATGTGGACGGCGGGCGTGACCGAGGTCGTCGAATTCGGCGGCAAGGTTTTAAGCCCGATGGTCAAGCGCATCGCCCCCGACATGGTGACGCGCAGCGTGGTCTCGATGGACGATGTCGAAGCGCTGGCGAAGGAGATTTGAGCATGTTCGATCTGACCGGGATGACTGCGTTGGTAACTGGTGCGAGCGGCGGGATCGGATCGTCGGTGGCGCGGGCTCTGGCGGCGCAGGGCGCGCGAGTGGCGCTTTCGGGGACGCGGGCTGATAAATTGGCCGAGGCGGCGCAGGGGATGGAGGGCGCGGTGACTTTGCCGTGCGATTTGTCAGACCCGGCAGCGGTCGATGCACTGGTGCCGCAGGCGGTCGAGGCGTTGGGCGGCAAGCTCGATATCCTCGTCAACAATGCCGGGGTGACGCGCGACAATCTGTTGATGCGGATGAAGGACGAGGAGTGGGCGGCGGTGATCGGCGTCAACTTGGAGGCCGCGTTCCGTCTGATGCGCGCCGCCGCCAAGCCGATGATGAAGGCGCGGTTCGGGAGGATCATCTCGGTGACCAGCGTGGTCGGCACCACCGGCAATCCGGGGCAGGCCAATTACGCCGCGTCGAAGGGCGGCCTGGTCGCGATGACCAAATCTGTGGCGCAGGAACTGGCGAGCCGCGGCGTGACCGCCAATTGCGTCGCACCCGGGTTCATCGCCACCGCGATGACCGAAGGGCTGCCCGACGCGCAGAAGGACGCGCTCAACGCGCGCATTCCGGCGGGCGCGATGGGCACCGGCGACGATATCGCCGCCGCCGTCGTCTATCTCGCGAGCCGCGAGGCGGGGTACGTCACGGGGCAAACGCTGCACGTGAATGGTGGCATGGCGATGCTGTGAACCGTGCTTATGCCTAAGTCTTGAAACTGTAACGGGCGCGCAACTCGCCTGTCATCTGCGATGGTTAACGGCGCGATAATCCGCGCGACCCCCCGCGCGGTTGCAAAGGGGAAATCATGCGTCACGTCATACTGTCCGCCGCCATCGCGGCGAGCCTGTCCGCGACCGCCGCCCACGCCGATGTCCGCCTGCTGGCGATCGGTGATTTCAAGAATACCGCCGATCGTTCGGGCCTGACGGGCAATCTGGAGAACGGACTGGCGGCGAATGTGTTTGGCGGGATCGGTTCGGCGCTGGCTTATGCTGGCGGCACCACGTTCCTGTTCGCGCCCGACCGCGGTCCCAATGCGACGCCGTGGAACTCCGCAGTCGACGACACCACGTCGTATATCTCGCGCTTCCATACGGTCGACCTGACCCTGAAGGCATCGACGAGCGGCGCGTTGCCCTTTTCGCTCACGCCGGTGCTTCAGGGGACGACCTTGCTGTCGAGCCCGACCGCGCTGACCTACGCCGCCGGTGCCGCGCCCGCGCAGAATACCAGCGGCAAATATTATTTCAGCGGGCGATCGGACAATTTCGGCGCGGGCCTGTCGACCAATCCAGCCAATGCGCGCTTTGACCCCGAGGGCCTGCGTGTGTCCAATGACGGCAACAGCGTGTTCGTGTCCGACGAATATGGCCCCTATGTCCGCCAATTCGATCGCCGCTCGGGCGAGTTGATCCGCACCTACGCGCTGCCCGGCAATCTGGCGATCAGCAATCTGTCATCGAAAGGCGACACCGAAATCGCCAACAATCCCACGGGTCGCGTCGCCAATAAGGGTATGGAAGGGCTGGCCATCACCCCCGATGGCAAGACTCTGGTCGGCATCATGCAGGCACCGCTGGCGCAGGATGCTTCGGTCAATGCGACCAAGAAGATGGTCCGCATCGTGACCATCGACATCGCCACCGGCGCGACGCACGAATATGGTTACAAATTGACCAACGGTTCGGGCGTCAGCGAAATTACGGCGATCAACGATCATGAATTCCTGGTCGACGAGCGTGACGGCAAGGGGCTGGGCGATGGCAGCGCCGCTGCGGTCAAGCAGTTGTTCCGCATCGACCTGAGCGGTGCGACCGACATCACCAACCTGAACGGTGCCGCCGCGGCAAACGCGTCGGTCGGCAAGACGTTGTTCCTCGATCTGGTGCCCAGCCTGTCGGCGGCATTGGGCGGCAACACGCAAGTGCCATCGAAGATCGAGGGCTTCACCTTTGGTCAGGATGTCGTGCTGAACGGTGAGACATATCACACGCTGTTCATCGGCAACGACAACGACTTTGTGCCCGCTTCGGCCGGACCGAGCCGCGTGTTCGTTTACGGGTTCAAGGACGGCGACCTGCCCGGGCTGACGGCGCAATCGGTCGCCGCGATCCCCGAGCCCGACGTGTGGGCAATGCTGCTCATGGGCTTCGGCATGGCGGGCACGGCACTGCGCAAGCGGGCCCGCCGACTGACCCGGGTCTGATCAATTCGGGGCGGGAGCGAGGGTTCCCGCCCCGAATTCTATTTCAGGTAATCCGCCATGCTGGCGGTATCGACGACTTTATAAGGCACGCCGCGGCGACCGAGGAACAGGCGTTCCATCTCGCTGCGGGTGAAGGGGCGGCTGCCGAGGCGGCCGAACACCGCAATCTGGCCGCCGGTTTCATCGACGGCTCGGTCGCGGTCGAGGCCCTTGCTCAGCGCCAGCGCGGGTGACGGCGTCTTCGCCCAGGCGATCAGTTCGGGCATCGGCGCGGGCGAGAAGCCGTAGAAATTGGGCTGGCTGGCGGGGCTGGTCAGCTGGATGACCTTGAGGCCGTTCTTGCCGTCCGCGACATAGGCGAACAGCGAGGCGTTGGTGCTGCCGACGATCACGTCGCGGGCATCGTTCATTTTTCCGCCGAATGTTTCCTTGCGGTAGATCACGGGGGTCATCGGCTTGGTGACATTGACGATCACCAGCCCTTCGGCACCGCCCGCGACATAGGCATAGGTCCGCGCGATATAGACGCGGTGCGCATCGGCGAGGGCGACATCACCCGAAGGCCGCGCCTGTGGGTGGGTCAGGTCGGTGACGTCGAACAGCTTCAAGCCCTGTTGCGTCGTCACCCACAGATAGCGGAACTGCACTGCGGTCGCGCGGGCATCGTCGAGCGGAATGTTCGCGGTCAGCACCGGCTTCAACGGGTCGTCGAGGTCGATCACCGCCAAGCCATGCGGCGTGGTGACATAGGCGATGTGCCCGGCGAGCGTGATGTGCCGCGCCCCGGTCAGCACGCCGCCCGGGTTCCACGTCAGCGCGCGCGTGAGCCGGTTGTTGCGGAACTCGCCATCGGCCAGCGTATCGACATTGGCGAGGATCAGCCCCTCCACCGCGTCGGTGATCACGGCATAGTGATAGATCGGATGGAATGCCTGTTCCTGATTGGCATCGCGCATTGCCTGGGTGTTGCGCGTCGGCGCGATCGGCTGGTCGGTCGGCAGCGCCATGCAGGTGGCATTGGGGCTGGCGATGTGCAGATCCTGGCCCAGTTTCGAAAATGGTGCACTGACGATCGGGTTCGAGAAGCCTTTGTTGGCGATCGAGGCGACGTCGTAAGCGCGGAAACCGCCGCGCCCTTCGGCGACGAACATATATTCGCCGCGGAGCTGCAGGCAATTCGCCGCGTCGCTGGTGCCCTGAACGACGTTGCGGAACAGTTCCGGCGCGTTGGTTTCGCCTGACAAATGCTTGTCGAGCACCGTGCCGCGCTGCCAGTCGATCAGCTCGCGATCATGCGCGAGATGCTGTTTGTAATAATCGGGATAGGCCCAGCGCTGGAGGTACGAGCCGATGACCGCCTGCGGTTCCTCCCATTCGGTGACGCGGATCGCTTCGAACCCGCCTGCCAGGCCGGTCCAGGCGTTCATCCCGACGAAATTCACGAAATTGGTGCCGAGCAGCATCAGCTGCGACATGATCGCGTTATTGTCCTCCGCAGCGGAGAGGTGGCAGTCAGAACAGGTCTTTGTCTCGGTCGTGCGCACGGTGTGCGGGAAATGCGGCGCAAAAGCTTGTGACGAGAAGCCGATCGCGGAGATCGGCGGCTGTTGAATGTAGATCCGTTCACGATTGACGTTGGTCGAACTGAGCACCAGCGCTGAAGTCGAACGGACGGGCGCGATGATGTTGCCCTTGGTCGTCTGGTGGCGCCCAAGCTGGAACATGTCGTCGCGCGCGACCTGGGGGTTGTAACTCGCCCAGTTGCGCGTTTCCTCACCGCCATATTTGTGACTGGTGGTTTTCCAGTTGGCCTCGATCGGCAGATGGCAGCCGCCGCACGACGTCGTCCACGACAAGTGACAGGTGAAGCAGGTCATCTTGTCGTCGCCGTGCGCGCGCGCGGACGCCGGGACGCCCGGCCCCCATTGCATGCGATCGGACAAGCCCATCAGCTTGGCGCGTGCCGCCTTGATGTTGAAACCGGAATAGGTCGGATCGACCGAGTCCTTGACCAGATGGACGCGCCATTCGAGCTTCGGATCGCTGGCCGAGCGTTGCACGAGGACCTGCCGCCCGCTGTCGTCGGTCGACCATTCGAAGCGGCGCTGGCCATCGGGATTGCGCGCCAGCGTCAGATTGGTGCCGCCGGGAGGCGCGGCGGGGCCGCTGGTCAATAGCGTCGGCAGTTTATCGGCGGTGCCGTGGCAATCCTTGCACCCGATTTCGACCGCATTGGCGACTTCGGTCATGATCAGGCCGTTGCCGTGATTGTCCTGCGCGAAGTGGCAGTCGGCGCACTGCATGCCCTTTTCGGCATGGATATCCATCATATGGACGGTCTTGCCGGGGTTGGTGCCGACGGGGACGAACTTGCCTTCGCCATTCTTGCGCCATTTCTCGGGATCGTCGGGGCTGACGATCTTGCCCTCCGCATCGAGCAGATTGCCCTCGCGGTCGCGTTTGAAAATCGCGCGGAAATTCCAGCCATGGCCGTGATAATCGGCGAACTGCGTGTCCTTCAGCCCCGGATTCTTGTCATAGGTGTTGCGGAGCACGTCGAGGTCCGCCCACGGCGCGTGCGTCGCGGCCATTTCGGGGTTCCGGTCGAGCACCCGGCGGCGCATTTCCGCAGTCGGATAGGCCTGCTTGTCGCCCCACATGGCCGGCGCGTCGGATTCATAATCCCACATCGTGTAGCCGAGGAACGAGTTCAGGAAGATGTTCGGCTGATGCATGTGACAGGTCATGCACTGGCTGGTCGGAATCGCGCGGGTGAAGGCGTGTTCGACCGGATGGCCCTTTTCCTTTTGCCCGGGTTCGCGCGTGGCATCGCCATTGACCGCGACGCTGCCGAACACGTCGTGATGATCGGGCGGGCCTTCGAGCTTGTCCTTGATCGTCGGATCGATCGTCGCGGTTTGCCCGTCGCGGCCGTATTTCGCCCAGACCGAGGAATGGCGCGGCTCGCGGTCGTTGGCATAGACCACATGGCACGACGCGCAGCCCGATGAGCGGTAATCGCCCGGTTGGTCGTTGGTGCCAAGGAACCAGGTGAACGGGTCGTTCAACCGCGTCTTGTGGATGTTGAGAACCGGGATGGCCACGCGCAGGCCCGTACCCGGACCGCGATTGCTCTGCTTCAGATCGGGGCGGCCGGGCTCTTCCAGCCGCTGAATGCTGCCGGTCGAATTGGGAATGCCGACCTCGGCAAAGCCCGTGCTGATATTGCGCCCGCCACGTTCGAAGACGCGGAAAATGTCGGCGGGCGGAACGACGTGCCACGTGGGCAGCGGGTAGAGCGCGGGGAGGGCGCCGCGCGCTTTCTGTTCGGGCGTGACGGTGCCGGGCGGATCGCCGGGGCTGACGATCTTCGCCGGTTCGCCTTCGCGGGTATAGGCCTCGCCGAAGACGTAATTCTTGAACGGCACGATGCCGTTATTGTAGCTCGCGCCGCCCCACAGCATCGCGCCCGACGCCATGATCGAGCGTTCGGCCGCCTGGATCACCTCCATGTGGCACGCGCCGCAGCTTTCGCGCGCGACACGGTAATCGGAGGGGTTCACGAACCGGACGAACTCGGGCGATTCCTTGTTGAGCAAGGTATAACTGGCACGCGGATTGGCGGACGACGGCCAGTTCCACGCCTTGGGAAAGCGCGGCATGACGTGCGCGCGGGACAGCGTGGCGCGATAGGCAGGGTCGTCGGGCTTCAGGCGGCGGTCGGCGAGGGTGACGGTCGCGTCGCCACCGTGGCAGTCGGCGCAACCGAGCACGACCGCGTCCGATTTGTGCATCGACAGCGCGTCGGTCGCCGTGTGGCAGCTGAGACAGCCGGCGGATTTGCTCTGCGCTTCCTCGGCCGTCTGCGTCGCCGGCGCGGGGGGCGTGACGGGATAGTGGCGCATTACCGGTTTTTCCGCGTCGGATGCGAGACTGACGGCCGGAATTGCGAGCAGCAACGCGACGAGAGCGAGCAGACGGCGCATCAATAGCTCACGATGGCGTTGAACAGGACGCTGTAATAGCGGCCATCGCGGCGGCTGTTGGTGAACAGGTCCTTGAAGCCTTTGGACGGTTGCAGCACCGCGCCCGACAGGCGGAACACGACGTTCTGGATCGCCTTGGGCCGGACGATGGCGGCGAGGCTGGCATCATAGCCGATCGAGCGCGGGATGCTGCCTTCCGATCGCAGCGCCTGAAGCGTCGCGGTGTTTTCGAACCACAAATGGTTGAGGTTGCCCGACAAGCGGAATTTGGGCGTGACATCGGCGTCGAAGCCGACCCCGGCGAGGATCGTGCCGGGATTGTTGAAGTTCGACTGACCCTGTTCCTTCGACGACCGCAGCGAGTTCAGGATGCCGTTGCGCCCGTTGATGCCGATGGCGCGCCCGCCGCCCGCGAACGGGATCGACTGGCGGATCCAGTAGCTGGTGTCTGCACCCGCGAAGACCGGGTTTTCGAAGATCGCGTCGAACCCGGTTTCACGATTGTCGTACGGGTTCTTGTCGCCAGTCGCGTACAATGCCGAGGCGCGCAGGCGAACCCAGTCGAGATCGATCGACGGCTCTACCGCTGCAAAGAAGGCGCGGACTTCGGTGGCCCGCGAAGTGAAGAAGCTGTTCCGATCCTCGCCGAACGCGCCGTAAAAGCTGCCGGTCAGGTTGATGCGGCCGATATGCCCATCCATCGAATAGCCGACATAAACGATGTCGTAATCGCGTCCGCGCAAGTCGCCGAGCAAAGCGGGGCGGACGGGAAAGCCGTTGGTATCGACCTCAATCCGGCCGCCCTCGCGGTTGAGGTTGTAGGTCAGCGAAACCTCGCTGGTCAGCCCGACGACCGGGAAATCCTGGCGGTATGCATTCGCCGCAAAGACATAATCGTCGCGCGGTCGTTTGGTCACGCTGTTCAGGCCCGAATTGGTATCCTTTTCGAGGCGGCGGAACGCGGCGAGGTTATACTGCCAGCGATTGTCGTCGCGATTGCCGAACAGGCGAATGCCGAGCTGCGAATCCTGGAACAGGAAGCCGCGGAAATCCTGCTGGAACGGCTGGATGCCGATGCGGATGGAATCGAAATCGTAGCGCGCCGACGTGTTGCGGATGTGGTAATCGATAAACGCTTCCTGCACGCCGAAAAACTGGTCGTAGCGGGTGTTCTTGCGCGACGGACGGACGTTAAGGATGCGCCGTTCGGGCACGTCGGCATAGTTGATCTGGTAAGCCAGCTGGACCTTATATTCGATCTCCGGCGGCTTGTACGCGGTCGAGCCTTTGAACAGATCGAACCCGGCGAGGAAGGTCTGCGCGGCGACGAAGCTCTGGCTGCGCCCGAACACGTCTAGGCTGCCGGGGCGGCTGGTCGTCTGGACGCCGACGGGGATGGGGAAACTGCGCGGTTCGATCACGGTATCGGACGCCAGATTGACCACCAGGAACCAGTCGTCGTGGTGGAGCAGGCCGGGCGTCGCACAGCGCGCGATGCCGGCGAGTTTGCGGCGTTCGTTCTCTTCCTTGGTGGCGATGCAAAGCGGGCGATCGCCCTTCAGCACATTCTGATGATAGGGATCGCGGATCGTGTGGCCGACCGGGCCGCACAAGCCGCGCGTCGTCGGATCGCCCGCCAGCGTGCCGCACAACGTCTTCATCAGACGCCAGCGATCGGGGACGGCATAGTCGTAACTGTCGGGCGGGAAGGCTTCGGGCGGCGGCGCCTGGATCGCGCCCTTATTGTCCTGCGTCACCTTGTCGGGCAGCGGCAGGTTGAAGCCGGGGCGGCGGCGGCCGTCGATGATTGCGTCGTCCGGCGTCGTTTCCGGGGGTGCGGCTTCAGGTGGCGCGGCATCGACCGGCACCGGCACGGCGGGCATCATCGCAGCGGGCGTCGTCGCGGTTTGGGCGGCGAGGAGCAACGCGAACACTCAGCGCCCCTCGCACACATTCTGGTCGCTGGTGTCGAGGAACGGCGCGAACGGGCAGGAGATGTAGCGCAGCCGCACCCCGGGTGAGCCCGGCAGCGCGATGACGATCTGGTCCGCCCGGATCGCCACGGGTGCGTTACCGAGCCCGGTCCCCAGCTTCGTCCCGGCATTCGACGTGCCGAGGAAGCCGATCATGTCGTCCTGATCGATACCGTCGCCCGACACGCCGATCGCGCCGATCAACGTGCTGCCGCGATAGATTGGCACCGAGCCGGGGAAAATCTGGATGCCGTTGCCGAGACGGGGCGTGGAGGTGCAGCGCAGCGACGACCGGCTGTTCAACGCATCGGCGAGGTTGAGCGCGATCAACGCCGATTGCAGCCCCGTCGAGAACGGATTGAACCCTTCGATCGAGCGCGAGAAGGGGCCATTCGGCCTGCCGACCTCGCCATCGGGGAAATAAGGCCGATGCAGATTGCCGTTGGCGCGGTCGGTAAAAGCGTATTTCCCGGTCAGCGCCGTTGGCCCAAGAAATGCACGCGCGGCATTGGCGTAGAACTGAACCTCGGTCCGCGGATCGGCGTCGAGCACGGCCCCCGCCGTGGCACTGGAGAAGAACACGGCGGTGCGCGCCTTTTGCAGCGAGACGTCGCTGCCGAAGATCCCCGCATCCGGGGCGCGAACGATGCCCAGCACCGCGCCATTGGTGTCGACCAGGCTGATCGAGACCTGGGCACGGCTATCGACGGGGCGGCGGATCTGGCCCCGCGCCCGGCTCATGATCGTGAAGGCTTCCTCGAGTAAAGTGCGGGCTTCGGTGGCGGTGATCAACCCATCGGTGCCAGCGCGGATCGGAAAGCGAGGATTGCCGGCGCCATCGGTGAAGATGAACGCATCGGGGTTCGAGAATTCGGATGCAGTTGCAGCGCGGACGCCAGAGGATTCGGTGCCGTAAATCGCGCCCGCGCTGACGACCGCGGACGAATAGCCGCTGAGCGCGACTAACGCGCCGGGCAGGCTGGCAAACGCCGGTGGCGTCGCCGGATTGCTCTTCAGCACGGCGCGCGTCGCGTCGCTGTACCGCAGCGATGTGCCGTCGATCGTGATCCGGTCGGCGGTGACGATGGTCGGTGCGTCGAACCCGATCGTCCCGGCCAGCGCGATGGCCTCGTCATCGCTGGCATCGACGTCGAGGATATCGGGATCGAAATCATAGAGGCCGTCGGACATCACGCCGATGCCGCCGACCAGTGTGCCGTTCTTGTACAGCGGAAACCCGCCGGCATCCGCGGCAAGGCCCAGCGGCGCGCGTTTGGGACCGATCAGCGGCGCACCGGTCCCGAACCGCGTATTGAAATCCGAGCACGGCAGTTGCGAGAACTGGACACCGTACAGCGGGCCGCTTTCCAGTCCGACCGTGTTCGGCGCGGGCGGGAAATGCTGCTGGACGATCTGGCTGGCGGTGCGCGTCGAAAAGGCGTTCTGGTCCGACGACAGATAAGTGCCGGTCACCGCCTTGGAAATCGCGCCGAATTCCTGCGATGCCGACAGTCCCTGAGCATCGAAATTCTGGCCGTTGGGCGCATCGGCGATGTGCATGCTGGATCGCGCCCCGGTCATGCGGAACAGCGCGAGGACGTTGCCGACGCGATCGACCACCGCGATGACCGCGGGCTTGCCGCGCGCCGAGGCTTCTGCCGAAGCCTGCGCGACGATTTGCGACACCTCGACCGTCGTCAAGCCGACGCGCGCGGGCGGCGTGTACAGTGCCGTCGTCGGTGCCGGAGACGGCGCGGCGGGCGACGTGCTGGTGTCCGGCGTCCCGCCACCACCGCATGACGCGAGGACGAACGCCAGCGTCGTCAATGAAGCAATGGCGCGTTTCACCGCAGCGACCGGATGCCACGGATCGCGCTGCCCAAAGCCTGGCGGTATTCGAGCGGCTTGTACGCATTGGGATCGCGGACCGCGGCGTATGCGCGGTTGATGTCGCCGCGCACCGCAGCAGCGTTGGCCGCGCTGACCGACCCCTGTGCCACCAGCCCCCCAAGCAACGTGTCCATCGCCATCACCGCCTGGGTGCTGCCGGCATAATCGGTGAAGCGCGGGGCGATGGCTTCGCTGCCTATCGCGTCGAGCATGGCGAACGTCTGCTGGCGCGAGAAGGCGGTGCCGTTGAACGTGGCGGCAAGCGTCTGGGCCGAGGTGCGCAACCTGGCGGCGGCGGCGATCGCTTGTGGACGGCCCTGCGCCATCGCGGCGTGGAACGCGCGGCTGTCTGCATCGAACCGCTGCGCCAGTTCGGGCGCGGCAATGCGCGCGGCCGCCGAGAGCATGATCATGTTTTCGTCATTGAACGGCGGGCTGCCCGGCGGGAGCGGTCGGCCGGGATTGGCCAGCACGGTCGGCGAGAAGCTGGCGCCATCGCGGATCGCGCGGTGGCAGCTGTGGCAATCGTAGAAGGTGAATTGCGGGAACGCGCCATCCTGTCCCAGCGATCCGACGAACAGGCCCAGCGCGCGATCGACCGCCATCGCCTGGCCAACCGCCCAGACACGCACATTGTTGGTGCGGCCTTTGCGAGCGGCATAATCGCCGTCCTCGTTCCAATGCTGTTGCAGGGTCGAGAACAGGTCGAGCTCGAAACTGATGCGCGGGTGTCCCGCGGCCATCATGCGATGCGTGACGAACTGTCCGCCGTCCGCCGATCCGAAATGGCAATCGAGGCACACCGCCGCCTTGGCCATCGGCCGGTCGAGCGGGACCATGCCGCGCGCGACATTGGCGCTGTGTGTGCCGCCGACGGCATAGTGGCTCGCGAGCCAGTTTTGCGCGCCGCCGTGGCACGCTTCGCAGCCCACGCCGTCGCTCAGGTGGAATTGCCCGCCGCGCTTGCCCGGGTCGGAATGACACCCGAGACATTCGGTCGCGGCCTGCGGATTGCCGAGGCCGAGGCGTGCCGCGATCTGTCGACCGCGCGCATTGCCGAGCACGCCGAAGGCGCGACTATGCGCCCCCCCCGAAGCCGAAGGTTCCTGCCAGCGCAGAATCTCGTCCTGACGCACCACCTTGCCATCGGCATATTGGCGACCGTGGCAGGTCGTCCCGCCGCAGCTGGCGACGCCGAGATGCGTCGCGTCGTTGGGGAGGGCGGCACGGCTGGGGCCGGTCAATGCGATCAGCAACGCGATTCCTGCCAGCGCGAGGCACAAAAATGCCCCCGCCAGACCGGCTCGCTTCTTGTTCATCGTCCCCTTCAACAGCATCGTGCCCCCGTGCTGGGGCCTTGCTATCAATAGCCGAGCGTCAAGTCGACCTGATGTTGCAGTGATTCACCGCGTTGCCAGCGCCCGAGATTGGCGATGAACCGCTCCGCCGCGCGCACGAACATCTTGTTTTGCGCCCGCCCCGACAAATGCATCGTGAGATGCGCGTTCGGCAGCGCCCATAAGGGGTGTTCGAGCGGCAATGGTTCGGGCGTCGTGACATCGAGAAATGCCGCCGCAATGCGCTTGTCGGTTAAGGCCGCGATCAGCGCATCCTGATCGATCACCGTCCCGCGGGCGACGTTGACGATCATGGCGGAGGATTTCATCGCGGCGAGTTCAGCGGCGCCGATCATCCCGTCGGTATCGGGCGTCGCGGGAACCGCAAGGATGATCCAGTCGAACTCGCCGAGGCGCGGGCGCCAATCTTTCGGGCCGATCTCTCCCGCACCCGGCGTTCGGCGAACTGTGACGACGTCAATGTCGAACGCTTCCAGCCGCGTGCGGACCAAGGTGCCGATCGCCCCGGCCCCGAGCAGCAGCGCCTTGCTACCCGCAAGTTCGATCTTGCCCGGCGAATCCTGCAGCCATTCGTGCCGGTCACGCGCTCGAACTACATCGTCATATCCCTTGGCGACGGTCAGCATCCCCATCACCACATATTCGGCGATCGTCAGGGCATTGATCCCCGCACCGTTGGTGACGACGGTGCCGCGTTCGCGCAGCAGGTCGAGCGGCATGCCGTCCACGCCCGCATAGACTGACGTTAGCCACTTCAGATTGGTGGCGCGGCTGATCGCTTCGGCCATTTCCGCCTTGTCGTACATGTCCAGCCAGCCGATTTCAGCGTCCGGCGCAAAGTCGAACGCGTCCGCCTTCGACGCAAACCAGCGTGCCTCTACGCCTTTCGGGAGATGGGGTTCAAGCAACGGGCGAGCCAAAGCGGGTAGCACGGCGATGGTCACAGGCTTGGTCTCCAATCCCAACCCAATGGGTCACCGTCCATCACATCGACGCCCTTTGCGATAAGTTCGTCGCGCAACACGTCCGAACGGGCAAAGTCCTTATTGGCGCGGGCGTCCTTGCGGGCGGCAAGGGCCGTTTCGATGGCTTCTTCGGCGATGGTTGCGCTCTTTGGGCGCACGCGAAGGTCGGCGCGGGTCAGGCCGTCAAGGCGTAAGCCGAAAACCTGATCCATATGTTCCACGAGGTGAAGGCGCAGCGCCGCCGAAAATGCCTTGGTCGTCAGCGCTTCTTCGAGCAGCGGAAGTGCCTTGGGCAGGTTCAAATCGTCCGCCACCGCGTCAGCGAACCGATCGAGTAACGCTTGGGCGGCGGCAGTGACGGCAACGTCGCTATCGGCTTTTGTGCGCAATGATTCGAGCTGCATCACCATCCGCTTGAGCCGGGTAAGCGCGGCGAGCAGGTTCTCCCCTGAAAACTCCAACTCGCTACGGTAATGCGCGCCGAGGCACATCAGGCGATAGGCGAGGGGGTGGACGCCCTTGTCGACGATGCTGGCCAGCGTCGCGAACTCGCCTTTGGATTTCGACATTTTCCCGTCACGCATGACCAGAAAATTATTGTGCATCCACCAATTGGCGCCGGTGCAATCGGTACCGGTGAATGCCTGGTTTTGCGCGATTTCGTTGGGATGATGAATCTCGCGATGATCGATCCCGCCGGTGTGGATGTCGAATTGCTGACCGAGATAGTCGATCGACATCACCGAACATTCGAGGTGCCAGCCTGGCGCGCCTTTGCCCCAGGGCGAATCCCATTCCATCTGCCGTTGTTCGCCCGGTGGTGATGCGCGCCAGATCGCAAAATCGGAGGCATGGCGCTTGCCGTCGACATCCCCGATGCGGCTTTCGACCGGACCCGCGGCGTGGCCCGCGAGCCGCCCGTAGTCAGGGACGGTCGACGTGTCGAAATACAAGCCGGTCGGCAGCGCGTAACAATGTTCGTCGGCAATCTTCTGTCCGAATTCGATCATCTGGGGGACATGTTCGGTGGCAACGGTCCAACGGCTCGGTTCGTGGATGTTAAGCGCGGCGACATCGGCCTTGAAAGCTTGCGTGTAATGCGCGGCGATATCCCAGATCGATTTTGATTCGCGCGCCGCCGCGGTCTCCATCTTGTCGTCGCCGGCATCGGCGTCCGACGTCAGATGGCCGACATCGGTGATGTTGATGACGTGCGTCACCTCCAGCCCCGACAGGCGCAACGCGCGCGTCAACGTGTCGGTGAAGACATAGGCGCGCAGGTTTCCGAGATGCGCGTAATGATAGACCGTCGGCCCGCACGAATAAACGCGCGTATGGCCGGCCTCGATCGGCACGAAATCACGGACCGAGCGGGTGAGGCTGTCGAATAAGCGAAGCGGCGGCATCACCGCCCTCTCGCGGACCCTAGGGCTTGGTGCAAGTCTCGGTCGCTGGATCGCACTCCTTGCCGTCCTTGTCGGCCAGCAGATCGTCATTGCCAGAACCCGTCACCGGATCCTCGATCAGCGGTTGGCCGATCAGCGAATTGAAGCCCGGCAATTCGACCAGCACGTCGGGCGTGTTGATCGCGTTGGTCGCGGCCTCAAGCGCGTCGTCAAGCAGGTCGGACGCCTCGATCGTGTCGCGCGCGACGCTGCCCGGCTCGATCAGGTCGGGGATCGCGTTGCAATTGCCCCCGCTCGAAATCGCGCAGCCGTTGATCGACGACCCGGCGACCAAAGCGGTCGGGACATTGGCGCTGCCGATCCCTACCAGTGGGATCAGGGCCGTACCGGTAATGAAGCCGCCGGTGGCGGCGGTCGAGACCTGTCGCCCGTTGATCGCCACGGTGACGGGTGTGCCGGCGTTCGACACGATGTTCAGCCCGCCGCTGCCAACGGTGAAGCCACGCCGCGCATCGGCCATGTTCGTACCGAGTGCCGGCGCGCCGCCGGTGTTCTGGACGAACAGGCCGTGGCCGATGCTGATGTTGACGGCGTTCGCGGCAAAGAAGCCGGTATCGTCGGTCGCGCCCGGATTGGTCGCGAGCAGATTGCCCTGGGCCTTGGCGTCGGCGGCGTTGGCGAGCGACGTGAGCGTCGTCGCGTCGCTGGCGATGATATCCGCTGCCGTCAGCACCAGCGTGCCGGCGAGGTCGGTGCCGTTGACCACGGCGGCCGAGCCGCCCGGACGAATCTCGATCGCAGGACCGCCACTGAGTTCGAGGCGGTTGCCGCTGTTCGCACTGGCCAGCTTGACCGCGCCGGTGACGCGCATCGTGCCGGAGGTCTGGAACCGCAGCGTGCCCGCATTGCCGAGATTGCCCGTTGCCTGTTGCCCCTGGCCCGCCGCGCTGAGCGTAAGCGTGTCGAGCGTCATCGACGGCGTGGCATTGGGGTCGATCGCGTCGCTGCCCTGACCGTTGGTCGCAGTGGCGATGGTGATGTTGTTGGCAAAGGCGCGCAGCAGCTCCGACTCGCTCAGGCGATAGCCGGTGCCCGTCGAGCTGCCGCCAATGACGCTGCTGCCGGCGATGCTGGTGAAGGTTAGCTGGCTGGTGCCCGTGACGCTGCCGATGCGCGCCGTGCCGCCGATGGCGATGTCCGCGGAGCGGATGCCGATCGTCGGCGCGGTCATCGTGCCGTTGAGCGTAGCCAGCGTCCCTGCGCTCAGATTGATCGCATTGCTGGCAGTGGCGTTGCCGAGCGTGATCGAACCAGCCGCCGTCAGCGTGGCCGCAGTCGGGTTCGACTGTCCGCCGATAGACCCGACCGTCACATTGCCGCCGCTGCTGGCCAGGATCAGCGCCCCTGCGGCGGTGGCCGAGGTAATGCTGAGATTGCCGGCGGACGCAATATCGACATCGCCGGTCGAAGACTGGATCTGATTGAGCGTCAACGCGCCGGGGGTGCGGAGGAAGATCGATCCCGCGTTGACGATCAGATTGCCGGTCGTAACCTCGGTATTCACACGGACCGCGCTGCTCGGCGCATTCAGCGTCGCGGTGCCCGTCGATCGCAGCGTGCCCAGCGTGATGCCCGACGGCGCGGTGATCGTCGTCGCGCCGCCCGACACCAAAGTCGTGCCGGTGACGGTCGTGCCCGCCGCGATCGTCGTCGCGCCCGCCGAATTGATCGTGGTGAAGCCGAGCGCCCCCGCCGTGCCGATATCGATCGCCCCGCTGGTCGAAATCAGCGAGGCGGCGTTGAAGCTACCTAGCGAGCGGAGATAGAGCGACGATCCGCTGGCCGTTAGGCTCGAAGATGCGAGGTCGTTCGAAATGCGCACCGCGCCGTTCGAATTCAGCGCCGCCGCGCCCACGGCGCGCAGATTGGCAATGTCGATTCCACCCGGCGCGGTGACACTGATCGCGCCACCGGAGGAGAGGGTGGTGCCGGTGGCGCTCGTTGCGCTGACCAGAGTGGCGTCGCCGCCGCTGGCCAAATTGGTGAAGCCGAGCGCGCCGCTCGACGAGCGCGCGTCGAGCGTGCCGCTCGCGCTGCCCGTGCCGAGCGCCAGACTCGTGCCGCGCAGTGTCAGGGCACCCGCCGTCGCCGCCAGGTTCGACGCGTTGAGCGTACCGGGTGCGGTCAGCGCAATGCTGCGCCCGGTGGCAACTGTATCGCTTGCCGTGTCGTTGCCGACGGTCAGCGCGCCATTAATCGCGGACAGCATCGCTGCGCCGCCGGACAGGTTCGTCAAAGACATATTGCCGGTGTCGGCGGTCAAAACGCTGCCGGCGCTGCCCGAAACATTGGTCGCAGTCAGTGACCCGACTCGAACATCGAGCATACCCGCGGTCGCGGCAAGGATTCCGGCAGTCAGTCCCGCGGTGCCGCGCAACTTCACGCTGCGGGCCGAGGCATCGAGCGACTCGACGGCAACGCCGCTCGCATCGATCGCGCCCGCGGCGGCAGACAGGATGGTAGTGCCGCCTGCCAGCGACGCCACGGTCAGATCGCCGTTGGTGCTGGACAGTGTGGCCGCGCCGGTGGCCGACGCCGTGCCAAGCGTCAAATTGCCTGCGCTGGCGACGTCGATGCTGCCTGCTGTGGCGACAACGCTGGTCACCGCCAAGGGCCCCGTGGCGCGCAGGCGGACCGAACGTGCGATCGCGCTGTAATTGCCCGTGCCGACGCCCGTTGCATCGATCGTGCCGTTGGCGGCCGACAAAGTCCCTATGCCTGCGACGGTAATGCCGGTCAGCGTGACGCCGGTCGAACCATCGACAATCGCCGCGCCTCCGCTGTTCAACATGCCGCCGGTAACGGTCGTTCCCGTCAACGTCGTCGAGCCGCCGCTCGACAGGGTCGTGAATCCCACAGCGCCGCCGCTGAGAATGCTGAGGGTGGTCGCGGCGTTGGCCGTGCCCAGTGTAATGTCGCCGCCGAAGTTGAGGTCGAGCAAGCCACCGGTGGCGTTCAAGCTGCTCGCGCTGAATGTCCCCGCACCGCCAAGCTTGATCGCGCTGGCGGTAACGCTGACGTTGCTGCCGACCAGTCCAGACACATCGACGAGGCCGTTGGCTGCGGAAAGTTGGCCTGTGCCGGTGACATTGAGGCCCGAGAGCGTGATGCCATTCGGCGCCGTCAGCGTGGCATTGCCACCGACATTGACCGTGCCGCCCGCGATGATAGTGGCCGCCGACAATTGGGTGTCGCCGTCGCTGGACAATGCGCCGATGGAGATGTCAGCGGCCGTCGCAGTACCGCGGATCTTGCCGCTGGCGGTCGCGGTGCCGAGGGCGAGGCGCGTTCCGCTAAGCGTTACATCACTCGCGGTGGCGGTCAGGCTGCTAGCAACAAGCGCGCCAGCCGAAGTCAACGAAATACTACGCCCGGTGGCGATCACGTCATTCGCCGCTAGGCCGGTAACCAGGACAGCGCCGTTGCTCGCCGCGAGCGATGCGGTGCCAGAGGTTGACAGGCCGGTGAGGGAGATCCCGTTCATGGCCGTGAGCCCCGCGCTGCCGCCAGCGGTGAGCATACCGCCGCTGATCGTCGTCGCGCCCAGCGTCGCGTTGCCGCCGCTGGTCAGGGTGGTGAAGCCGAGCGTGCCGCCGCTGACCACGTTCAGCGTGGTCGCCGCGCTGGCCGTGCCCAGCGTGATGCCGCCTCCAAAGTTGAGGTCGAGCAGCCCACCCGTCGCACTCAGGTTGTTCGCGGCGAACGCGCCGGTGCCCGACAATCGGATCGCGCTCGCATTGGCGGTGACGTTGCTGCCGACCAACCCCGATACCTGAATGAGGCCGTTGGGCGCGCTGAGCTGGCTGGTGCCCGACACATTCAGCCCGGTGAGCGTGATGCCTCCGGGCGCGGTCAACGTGGCGTTGCCGCCCGCGACCAGTGTGCCGCCTGTAATCGTCGTCGCCGCCGACAAGGTCGCGTCGCTTCCGGCGCTGGCGGTGGAGAAGCCGAGCGAGCCGCCCGTGCTGGCCAGCGTCAGCGCGGTGTTCGCGCTCGCGGTGCCGATCGCCAGATTGCCCGTGGTCGATACGTTTGCCGCGCCGACCGTCGCTTGAACGCCGGTCAGCGTCACCGCGCCGAGAGATTTGAGCGTCACCGCTTGCCCGGCGATTGTGCCGCTACTCGCGCGCAGATCGGTGCCGACCGTGACGTTGCCGTTGAGCGACGTGATGTTCGCCGCGCCGGTGCTGATCGTCGCGACATTGATGGCACCCGGCGCCGTCAGTGTTGCATTCGCCGCGGTCAGGCTGTTGCCCGAGAGTCCGGCACCCGAATTGAGCGTGGCATTGCCACCCGCATTGAGCGTGGTGAAGCCCAACGCGCCGTTGCTCGTCGCCAGCGTGACCAGACCGCTGGCCTGAACCGTCGCCGCAGTGAGTGTACCCGCGGCTACATCTACATCGCCCGCGGTCGCGCGGAGCAGCGACGCGGTGAGGGGCCCCGTAGCGCGCAGGAACACCGAGCGTCCGTCGGCGGACAGCGACGTCGCGGTCAGGTTGTTGCTGACGTTGATCGCGCCCGATGCGGCGTTGAGCGCGACTTGCGCCTGTCCGGCGACCGTCGAAATGGCGACGCCGTTGGTGCCGGTGATCGCTGCATTGCCCGTCGAAATAAGTTGCGTGCCATTGATCGTCCCACCCGCGGTGAGGGTAGTCGCGCCGCCCGAAGTCAGCGTGCCGAACCCCAAAATACCGCCGGTGCTGGCCGCCGCCAGCGAGGTTGTCGCGCTGCCGGTGCCGATCGTCAGATTGCCCGCGGAGAGTATGTCGAGCGCCCCCGCAGTCGCCTGGGCATTGGTGATGTTCAGCGCGCCCGTCGCGCGCAGCCGCACGCTTTGCGCCGTGGCGGTCAGCGCGCTGGCCGCCGCGTTGATGCCGATGTCGATCGCGCCGCCGGTGGCGGAGAAGTTGCTGGTGCCGGTGCTGGTCGCGGTGGCGATGGTGATCCCGCCCGGCGCGGTCACGCTGCTATTGCCGCCCGACGTCAACGTCGTGCCCGCGATGGTGCTGGCGGCGATCAGGGTGGCATTGCCGCCGGCCTGCGCGGTGGAGAAGGTGATGCCGCCCTGGACAGCGCGCGCGTTGAACGTGCCGGTGGCGTCCGCCGTGCCGAGTGCGAGCTGCGCGCCGCGGACATCGATATCGCCCGCCGTCGCGCTTAGCTGACTCGCCGAGAGCACCGTGGGTGAGGTGAGGGTGATACCGCGCGCGGTGGCGGTGACGTTGCCCGCATTGACGTTGGTTGCGCTGATCAACCCGTTGGTGGCGAGGATCGCCGCGGTGCCAGTGGTCGACAAACCGGTCAGCGTGACACCGTTAAGCCCATTGAGGGTCGCCGCATTCGCGCTCAGCGTGCCGCCGGTAATCGTCGTCGCGGCGGACAATGCGGCATTGCTGCCCGCGACCAGCGTCGTGAAGCCCAGCGATCCACCGGTGCTGCCCAGCGTGAGCGCCGATTTGGCGTTGGCCGCGCTGACCACCATGTTGCCGCCGGTCTGAACGTCGATGCCGCCGACGCTGGAGACCAGGTTGGTCACCGTTAGCGCACCCGGGCCACGCAGGAAAATGTCGCGCGCGGTGGCGGTCAGCCCGTTGCTGGCGACGCCGGTGACGTTGATGTTGCCCCCGGTCGCGCTGAGCGACGCGGTGCCGCCGGTCGTCAAGCCGGTGAGGGTAATTCCGCCCGGTGCGACCAGGATCGCATTCGTGCTGGCGGAAATCGCGCTGCCGGAGATGGCGCCGCCCGCTTGCGCGTCGAACACGCCTGCGGTTGCCTGGCCGCTCAGGCCGTTCAATGAACCCGTCGATCGCAACGTGACACTGCGACCAATGACGTTGAGGCCGGGCGAGGTGATGTTGCTTGAGACAAGCACTGCGCCATTCGCGGCGTTGAGCATGCTGGCCGCACCGGCGCTGAGCGTCGACAGCGTGACGCCACCCGGTGCGGTGATCGCCACCGCGCCGGTCGCCGTGGCGCTGGTGCCGGAGAAGCTCGCGGCAGTGATGTCGATGTTTCCAGCGGTGGCGTTGAGCGTCGGGGCAAGGATCGCCTTGTTGCTGGATAGGGCGATCGATTGTCCGCTCGCGGTCACGCTGGGCGCATCCAGCTGGGTGTAAACCTGAACGCCGCCATTGGGCGCGGAGAGGGCCACTGCCCCGGTCGATACCAGGGTGCCGACACCGATACCGGCATCGCCACTGAGTGTCGTGGTGGCACCCGAATTGATCGAGGTGGCGGAAATGCCTCCGCCGGTCGCGGTCAGCTGAGTGAAATCGCCAGTGGTCAGCGACACGAATTGGATCGTCTGCCCGGTCACGTCGGCATGACCGCCAGCGCTCGAATTGCCGAGGTCGGCAAGCCCCGCGACGTTGATGTCGATATCGCCGCCAGTGATGATCGAGTGGAGTCCGGTCATGAAGCTTGCGCCGTTGACCAGCAAATTGCCCGTGGTCTCGGCATGCGTCAGCGTGACCGCGCCCGCCGCATTGACGGTGATGGAGCCCGGCGTGCCGAATGGCACATTGCCGACCGACCCGACGCTGACCGAGCTGCCGGTCGAGGTGAGCGATATGGACACGCCGTCATTGACTTCGATCTGGCCGAAATTGATCGCGTTCGTCGTCGACAGGATCAAATCGCCGCTGCCCAACCTGAGCCGGTCGGAGACATTGAAGGTGCTGAAGCTCTCACCAGCGGGTATGAACTGGCCGCCGATGACCAGGTTGGCGAGCGTCACGCCGCCGGGCGCGCCCAGCACCAGATCGTAGGTCGCCAGCACGCTGCCCTGCGGTCCGAACAATGCCCCGCCCGCGATCAGCGAGAAGTCGTTGTCGCCCTGCAAGGTGACCGGGCCGTCGAGGACGATGTTCCCGTTGGTGGACGTCACGTGGAAATAATCGGTGCCCTCGATCGTGAGGGCATTGCTGCCGTCGCCGAAGTGAATGTCGCCGAGGGCGTTGATCGTCAGGTTGCTGACCGACAACGGCCCCGTCAGCGACGCCGCCAGCGGCGCACCACGCACGCCGATTTGAACCGTGCTGCCTGCATTGAGACCGCCGAGGCAGATCAGCCCTTCGGTGCAGCCGGTGCGAAGACGGCCGAAATCGTCGGAGCCGCCATTGGTCGCATTGAAAATGTCCGCGCGGATATATTGCGCCGATGCCGTGGAATCGGTGGCGTCGATCGCCGCGCCAGCGATGCTGATCGAGCCGTTATTCGCATCGAGGTTCCCGCCGATCACCACCGAGCTGATATCGCCCGGCGAAAGACCGAAATTGCGCGGGTTCGACCCGGCCTCGATGGTCAGCATGCCGTTCTGGTTGAACGGATCGAACTGGCCATAGCCGTTTTCGGCGAGCGGCGTGCGTCCGGCAAAGACGTTCACGCCGCTCCCGATGGTCACATCGCCATCGGCGAACAAGCCGACACGATTGTCCGCGCGGAGATTGCCACCTGAATAGATCGACACGTCGTTGCTGGCGGTCAGCGTGATGCTGCCGGTCGCATCAAGCGTGCCGAGAACCGTCAGATTGCCATATTGTGGCGGGAAAAACTCGTTGAACGGGTCGCCGCCACCGGCTGCGCGAATTTCCGCGCCGTGCGGGCCGTTGGAGTCCGCATAAGTCGAACCACCGGAGACGTGCGCGCTGCCCAGCGTCACGTCGTTCGTCGCCGCGATGTCGATCAGGTCGACCGCACCGAGGCGCGCTGAGCCGGTGTCGATATAGCTGCGCGATTTCAGGGTGATGGTGTTGGCGTTGAGCGTATCGAGGCCATCGGGCAGGAAGTCATGGCTGATCGTAATGTCTTCGTTCGCTTGCGCGTTGAAGCTCGCACCGCCGAGGATCGACGCATTGTCGCTCAAGGCGAGGTCGATGCTGCCCGACGATATCAAGAACGTATCGCCGAGATCGAGGCTCGCGTTCGTACCGGAAATGCTGATCAGGCCGCCATAGCCACGATCATGCATGTCGCCGGCATGGGCTTCCAGCCCGCCGAAGGTCAGATGGCTGTTCGCGTCAGCTGCGCCGATCCGAATTTCTCCGGGTCCGTCTTCGACCAGAATTTCCCCGCCACTGATCGATCCCGCGCTATACAGAATCGTATAGCCAGTCGACAAAGTGCCGCCGCCGGTTTCGTCCGATCGCGCAGTGATCGAAATCAAACCGCCTTGCGTCTGGCCATAGGCCCCATCGGATCCGAAATTGCCGGAGCTCCCGTAGAAACCCTGGTTGCCGGACGGACCGATATTCTCCTGCGCGCCATAACCGCCTTCGCCGCCATTGCCGCCTTGGCCGCCACCACCGGCATAGCCGAATTGGCCGCCCGTCCGCGACACGGCGGTGGCAAATGCCGACAGATTCCCGGTCGTGATCGACCCGCCATGGGCGTCGAGCGCGAATTCACCGCCGATGGCGTTCGCGCCGTCGCCACCGATGCCGCCGTCGCCACCACTGCCGCCGCTGCCGCCCATCCCGCCCGTGCCGGGATTGACGAATGTGCCGTTGCCATTGTCGAGCCCGAGACCGCCCATGCCGCCGGGTCCACCCATGCCGCCATAGCCGCCTTCGCCGCCGCTGCCCGAATATCCGGCGGCGGCGAACAGGTCCACGTTGAGATCACCCAAGGCAACGACGGCACCCGAAAGGCTGTTGACGGCAAAACGTCCGCCGGTCGCGGAGCCGCCGCGCGCACCACTGCCACCGGTACCACCGGTACCTCCGGTGCCGCCCATTTGTCCGTCTTGGCCGGTCCCGCCGTCCGCGCCGGTGACGCCCGTGACCCCGGTCCCGCCCATGCCTCCGGAGCCGCCGACGCCGCCGGCGGTGCTCAAATCGAGCGAGAATTGCGGCAGGGTGATGAACCCGCGGTCGCTGGCAGTGAAGACCAACTGTCCGCCGGTCGCGCCGCCACCATTTCCGCCGTTCCCGCCCGTTGCCCCGGTATAGCCGCCAGGGGCGCCTGACCTTCCGTCGCCGCCCAACGCCCGCAGGTAGAAGCTCACCGCCGACGAATTGGACCCGTCCAATGATCCTTGGCCGACAGATATGTTGAGTATGCCGGCGGTGGCTGCGCCGCCAGCGCCGCCATTGCCGCGACCTACGAAGCTATCTGAGCCTGCACCACCGAGAGCCTGCGCGTTGAACGACGCCCCATCGGACGGCAGGGTGAGGACGCTGGCGGCCCCTGACAGCCGCACGTCCATAGCGCCCGCCAGCGCTGTGCCGCCCGCGACACCCGAGGCCAGCGCGCTGTCCGCGGCGTTGCCGCCAATCGCGCTCGAATCGAGCGACAGAGTCGATGGCGCGATCGTGCTTGCCCCGACCTGCATGGTCAGCGCGCCGGCAGTCGCATTGCCGCCAAGCCCGCCCGTTTGGCCGCTTCCACCCCCGCCACCCACGGCATAAGACGCAACAGCGATGTCACCGAAACTGCTTTCGGCGCCGGAAATATTGAGCACGGCAGCCGCGCCGGTCGCGTTGCCGCCGTTGCCGCCACGACGGTCGGTCTCGGCATTGCCGATACTGGATGCGTCGACACTGCCGCCCGCGCCGCCAGTCGCGGTCGAACCAAGGGTGATAGTATTGATGGTCGAGTTGTCGGCAAACAGGTCGAGCGTCGCCGTGCCGGCCGTCGCGCTGCCGCCATCGCCCGCGCCCGACACTAAAGAAGTGCCACAATTATAGCTGCAATACAGGCTGGAACCGCCCCCGCCGCCCGTCGCGGTGCCATAGACCAGCAACGAGCCGTTGAGCTGGGTAAAGTCGAAAGAAGCATGGGCGGTGCCGCCCTGCGCCGATCCGCCGGCCGCGCCGTCGGCCGTTTGGCCGCTCCCGCCGAACCCGCCAACGCCGCTGGCGTCGATTTGGATTTCGCCGCCGAGGCTGCCCCCGGTCGCGTTGATCAGGGCCATCCCGCCGGTGCCAGATCCGCCACGCGCGGCGAGGCTGTCCCCGCCGGATTCGCCGGGTTGATAATCCCGGCCGCTGCCGCCGCTGCCCGTGGCCAAGACGGAGATCGAACTGCTGTTGATCGTGCTGTTGCTGGTGCCGAGCGACGCTGTGCCGCCGAACGCGTTGCCGCCAGCCCTGGTCACATCGTTGAAGTTCGACGCTCCGCTGCCACCAATGGCGCTAGTGTCGAGCAGCAGGCCGCTGCCCGCGTTGATCGTCGAATTGAACAGCGTCGCGGTGACCGTCCCGCCGCGGATGTTGCCCTGCGCCCCGACATCGCCGCCCTTTTCGGGATCGGTCCGCCCGGTCGCGCTCAGGGTGACCGAGCTGAACGTCAGCGTCGCCGAAGTCGCCGCCGTTCCCATGTCGAGCGTGACAGAACCACCGGTCGCATCGCCGCTGCGTGCCTGATCGACGACAGCGCCGAAATTGCCAAGGTCGGTCGATCCGGCAACCGCGTTCGCCCGCGCCTGAAAATAGCCGGCTACCGAGGGATCGATCAGGCCGCTCGGGAAATCGACGACGATCGAGCCGCCCAGCGCATTGCCGCCGATCGCGCCACCGCCACCGACCGCATTGGTGTTGAGATCGACATACGATGGCGCGATGATCGAAGAGGCTGAGACGCCCAACGTGATCGACCCGCTGGTCGCCGCGCCGCCATGGCCGAACGCCTCCGCGATATGATCGCCATCGGCGTCGTAATTCAGGTTGCTGCTACCACCGCGCGCCTGCGCCGACAAAGCCAGGTCCGAGTTGAATGCAGAGCCATTGCCCAGAGTGAAGGCGATGACGCCGCCGGTCGCGATCCCGCCATCGCCGGTATACGAAAAGCCGCCCGATGTATCGGCGTCGGCATTGAAATTATTGTCGACCGTCAGGGTGGCATTGTCGAGCAGCAGGCTAACATTGCCGCCCGTCGCCAAGCCGCCATTACCGCCGACGCCACCGATCTGATCGTAATTGCTGCCTGCAGCCGCGCCTGTGCTGGCGGTCATCGCGCCGATGGCGGTGGTCGAGTTCAGGAAGTTGAGCTGAATAGTGCCGCCGGTCGCCGCTCCGCCACTGCCGAGGCCTCGTCCATCCGCGCCGTTGGCCCTGGCGCTGATGAACAAGCCAAAGCTTTCGATCGTGCCGGCATCGTTGTCGATCCGTACAGTGCCGCCGGTGCCCGAACCGCCGGCCGCATTTTCGCCATAGCCGGTTTCACCCGCCGTGCCTTCCGCGTTGGCGTAGATATTGTCGGCATGCAGGCCGTCATTAGCAACGGTATTCTTGACGTTGATCGTGGTCAGTCCGCCAAGTCCGGCACCACCCTGATCGTCGCCACGTCCGCCAAAGCCGGATGCGCTCAGCGACAGGGTGTTCGGCGTGGAGATGCGGCCATTGTCGATCGTGATCGACACGGTACCGCCCTGGGTGTTTTCACCGATGCTCGGCTGGACCTGACTAACCCCGTCGGCGCCGAGCGTGATATCGTTGCCGGCGTCGATCGATCCGCCGTTGCTCGCCGACAGGCGCGCCGTGCCGCCCAGCAACGGACGGGTGGCATCAAGGGTGAGAAAACCGCCAATACCCACCGATGCCGCATTGGCATCGACCAGCAAATTGGGTCCCTGAAGCAGGACATTGTCGGAGAAGTTAGTAGACTGTGCCGTGCCCGGCTTGATCGTGATCGTGTCGGTCGCGGCGGCGCGGAAGGACGATGTGACGTTGCCACCGGTAACTAATATGCTCGCCAGCTTGGGCTCGGTATAATTGATCTGCGCATTGCCGTTGATCAGATTGATGCCCGCCGACAGGACGACGACGCCGTTTTCCATACTCGCCGATGCCGCAGGCTGATAACCGACCGTGCCGCTGAGCAGCATCGAAATCGCCTGGTTCTTGGGCATCGCCGCGAGGAAGATGCCGTTATTCGTAAATTCACCGTTGGTGCTGCTCGTCGTGCCGGTGTGGCTCAGCACATTACCGCTGGCCGACGTGCCGCCGTTCGCCAGGAAGTTGATGTCGAACAGTCCGGAATTGATCCGCACATCGACACTTTCGCCTGTGATATAACCGACCGAACCCGTCGTCTGAACCGTGCCCGCCATCGACACCACCGGCGCGACCAAGGCAAGGTAAGACCCCGAGCCGAGCGTGTTGATACGCGCACCGCTTTGGATGTCTATTTTCGACTGGCGACCCGCAGCTTCGGCCACGAAATGGAGTGTGTTGTCGTTGCCAAACAGATTGCCACCGGTCGCGGCGCCCGCGATATCGCTGGCGGTCAGCACGAGGTTGCCGACGTTGAACGTCGCCGTCGGCCCGGCAATGATGCCGCCCGGCGAATAAAACCATACTGCACTATTCGATGGCGCCGTGACCGATCCGTTGAAAACGATTGGACGGGTGTGATCCGACGGCAGGACCCGGTTGAGAACAGTGAAGCTGGCGCCGCCATAACCGGACTCGAACGATGCGGTACGTCCGGTCGGCAAAAAATTTATCGGGCCGGGCGGCAATTGGCCATAACCCGTTTCCGGGTTCCAATTGATGATCGCCTGCGCCGAACTGACGGTAATATGATCGATCGTCGACGAGCGGCTGATGGAGACATTGCCCGAAACCGTCGTCGAAGACCCCTGCAACGCCCGGTCGGGATAGCTTTGGGCATGCGCATG
Source organism: Sphingomonas antarctica (assembly GCF_965137005.1). NCBI lineage: Bacteria > Pseudomonadati > Pseudomonadota > Alphaproteobacteria > Sphingomonadales > Sphingomonadaceae > Sphingomonas > Sphingomonas antarctica. Next base: position 343,277 of record NZ_CBCRXM010000001.1, read on the forward strand.
GCCGGCCAAAGCCGTCGCCATTGCGCAGCCGGTGAGCAGGCGCGTACGCCGGCCGGGAAGAGTCATCGCCATGGCAAAAGCCTTGTTGTGAGCGTCAGGAGAAAACGGGTATCGCCGCGCCGCGTCTGCAATCCGGCACGCCGCAACGGAACCGCAGCGGTGCCATCGACCTGGAACCGGTCGCCGAACGCGACACGCACGCCACCGCCCGCCGATTGCAGCTTTTCGGGATCGAGGCCGTTCGACGCGCTGTCCTTGTTCCAGACCCACGCCGCGTCGAAAAAGCCATAGCCTTGCACGGCGAACGATTTTGCCGAACGCGGGATCAGCGAACCGTATGCGATCTCGCTGCGAAACCCGACGCCGCTGTCGCCGATGATCGTGCCCGGATCGAAACCGCGGCCGACGGTGTAATTGCCTGCTGAAAATTCTTCGTAGCTGAATAGCGCATGCGGCGCATATTGCGCGCGTGGTTGCAGACTGAAGGTCAGGCGCGGGATCGGCCGGAATTCCGCTACCGCAGAAATGCGCCCGACGAACGCAGTCGGATCGCCCTCGGTGCGGCTCGGCAGCACCATGCCGGCGCACGCGGCGAACGGCGCACCGCCGCAGCCGTCGGATGCGCCGAGCAGACCCAACCCCTGACGCAGTTCCACGCCACCCAGGATACGCCACCGCGGCTCGGCAGAGCTATAGCCGCGCGTGCTGGCGATGCTATCAGGATCAACCGCATCGTAATCTAGGCGCGCAAATGCAACGCGCAAGCGGTCGCGGGTCAATGGTAAGGTGCTCAAGCGGCTGGTCTGATTGATGAAATCGAGCCCGCCCGCGACATATAAATCGTGGTTCTGGCGGCGGATGATCGGATAACGCAATCGGGCCGTCGCGGTGAATGTGCGGCTGCGCAGGTCGAACGTCGGCCCCAGTGACGGGCGCGTCCAGGCGTAATTGCCATCAAGCCCGAACGTCAGCCCATCACCGCCGATGCGGATTTCCTCACCCGCCTGCAGCACTTGCTGTTCGCGCGTCTGCGCGGTCGAGAAAATACCGAGCGTCGTGCGATCACCCAGACCGAGCAGCCCGTTGAGGCGCAATTGCAACGTGCCACCCCAACGACCAACCTCGTGGCTGCCGTAATTCTGGAAGTTCGCATCGAGTTCGATCGGCACGCGCACCACGCGCGCTTCGCCGATGACTTCGCCCGGCACGGTCCCGGCAGGACGCAACGCGAGGCGCACATCGATCCCCGGCAAGTCGCGCGCCAGCAGCAGATAGCGCTCGGCTTCGATGACGTTGAACACCGGCTGGCGCTGGATGGCCGCCAAATAGCGCTGGATCACGCCCTCCGAAGCGCCGGCATCGCCGCGCACCTGAATACCGACCAGTTTGGCGAGCAGCACGTCGAAATGGACGACGCCGTTTTCGATGCGCTGCGCCGGCACTTGCACCGCCGCAAGATAGCCGGCGCGCCGCAGGATCGTCGCCGCACGGTCGCGGATTTCGCAAACTTCGGCGATGGCCAGCGTCTTGCCGATCGCATCGCCATAAGCCGGTCGCAACATCGCCGGATCGATCGGACCCAGCCCGTTGAATTCGACCTGCGACAGCGTCACCCGGACATCGGCATAAGCCGGGTCGGCGAGCGGGCAGGGCGCGCGCTCGATTTCGCCCTCGACGGTTACCCGGCCCGTGGGTGGCGCCGTCGGCGCAACGGGAATTCTCTGGATTTCTTCGCGGGTCGGCACGGGCGGTGCGCTTTGGGCAAGCGCCGCCCCGCCCGCCATCGCGGGCACCAACGCCATTAATGCTCCAACCCTCGATCGCATGCTTCCCCCATGGGCTCTTTACCAACAGAGCCATGTCTGACGCCGACGGCGCGACCAACGCCAACGTCACCACTAACGCGCTCGTTCTTGCGAGTCGCGGGCGCGGCCGACCGATCTGGCTTAACCGCTAAGCCATTTCATCTCAAACGCTTAGTTACCCGGTAGGCGTAGCTTGCCCAGCCTCAACCAACTGGTCCAGCTGGCGCGTACACCCCTTTGCGATCAGCGCGGCACCAACGGCGTCCGCCGAATCACCAGCGTTGCCGATCGGCTGCACCACGATCTCGACCGGCGCGCCGTTTGGTGCTGCCAGGCGATAACGGGCACCTGCGGTCAGCGGCAACTGCGCGGGCCAGGGCCGAACGCTCTGTCCGGCGGCAAAATCGAGCGGCACGTTCTTGCCGCCGCTCCAGATCGAATAGCTGGCGGCGCTCGTCATGTCTGGACGCCACACATTGGTCGCAGCGGGATCCGTGACGCACATGGTGCCACCACGGCTGGCATCGACATACCATAGATTCGGCGATTTGGCTGGACCGGTCAGTGCGCCGCGTACGGCTCCGGTGCGCACCTGACGCGCGCCGCTGGAGCGGATCAATGCACCCAATGCCGAAGGTGCCACCGACGCTGTGCCCCCGGCAATCGCGTGAACCCCTGCGCCGGACAGAGTGTGCGTGCCCTTCGCGTCGAGCAGAACCAGGGTGTCACCCGGCTTCAGCGTGATCGCCGCGGCGGTGATCGCTTTTCCCGGCGGATACATGGTGGCGGACGGTCCGCTGGCGCGGACGACGATGGTGCCGGCGAGCGCGCCGGTGGCAATCATACCCGCGGCAAGCGCGGCAAGTTTCGATGCAGATTTAATCAAGGACAAAATAGCCTCCCTCGGCCTCATGTTCGAGACGATACACCAAGTTACGCAGCGGGGCATCATCTGGATGGTTAATCGAGTCTCGTTCTAGGTCAGCGCGCGCCGTCGCGTCACCCCGAACCGCAGCATCGACCTTGTGCGCAAAGGCTGTCCGCTTTTCCGCCAACAGGTTAGGGACCGGCTCCCAAATCGAGATCGGCGTCGCCCGGCCGCGCAGCACCACCCGCCCAAGGGGACGGAAAATCGGTACCCCCGCCCGTGCGACGAGCTCGCCGGACGCGAGGACATTGGTCTTGGTCTGCTTGTTCGCCGATTCGAGTCGCGCGGCGGTGTTCATGGCATCGCCCAGCGCCGTATACTGGATGCGACCTTCGCCGCCAAAATTGCCGACGATCGCTTCGCCATAATGAATGCCGACGCGGGTCTTGCCGATCGCCGGCACGCCCTCGGGTGCCTCGGCGCGAAAGCGTTCGCCCGCTTCGTGCATCGCCAAAGCGGCCGCCACCGCGCGCGCGCCATCGTCTTCGCGCGCAATCGGCGCGCCCCAGAACGCGACCACGGCGTCGCCGACGAACTTGTCGATCGTCCCGCCTTGCCCCAGCACCACGTCCGACAACATGTCGAGATAGCGGTTGAGCAGCGTCGCGACCATCTCTGGTTCGATCGCGTGGCTCAACTTGGTAAAACCCTCCAGGTCGGTGAAGACCACGTAGATCGGGCGCTTTTCGCCGGTCAGGCTCAAACTGTCGGGGTTGCGCAGGATCTCGGCGGCAATATCGCGCGGAAGGTATTTACCCAACGCCGATTGGGCGAAACGCCGTTGTTCACCGCTCAAGGCTCGCGCCGCCGATCCGGCCGCGAGGAACGCGATCACCCAACCGACGCCCCAACCGAATTGCGGCAGGGTCTGGGTGTCCAGCCCGATCATTTCGGCACCCACAGGCAAGGAAGCGAAGAGTGCACCTTGCGCCAACACGAACAACGCGACCCCCCAGACCGGCAACCCGCTCAACGCAGTGAGTGCGCCTGCAAGCACAACCAGCAAGGCGCAGGCCCAGATTGCCGTATCGGGCATCGCCTGTTTCCAACGCCCGTCGAGCAACTGCGCCAACATATGCGCGTGGACCTCGAGCCCGATCGTCTGGCCGTTGCGCGGGCGATCCTCGAGCGGGACACCGTTCGAGTCGGTCGCCTTGTCGATGTACCAAGTCATCGGTGTCGCAAATTGGTCGGTGTCGATAATGTCGCCGCCGATCAGGACGTAGCGACCGGCAATCTGATCCTTTAACGCCATCGCAACGTCCGGATTGGCGAGCAGGTCGATCGGCAGCTTGGTAAACACCGGTCGCGATGCGTCCTGCGCCAGCCGGTAAGCGATTGCCCGGTTATAATTGCGCAGGCTTTCCGGGGCGCCCGTCATCGCATTAGAAAGCAATGGAGGCAGGCTGCGCGGCTGTTCGGGCCAACTGCGCATCGTGCCGTCGAGATCGGGAAGAAAGAAGACGCTCGCCGGATGGACCGCTCCGCCGGCGATAGAGCGCTGGAAATTCGACAGAAATTGCTCCTGCCAGTCGCGCATATTGGCGTTGTTGGTATTGTGAGAGGCGAACGCGAGGTAGGTCGGCGTCTTCATGGCGCGAAAGGCATCGATCAGTTGCTGGTCCTCAGGCTGTGCCTGGTCGATCAGAATATCGATCCCGATCGACTTCGCGCCCATCCCGTCGAGCGCGGTCAAAGCCTTGGCAAGGATTGCGCGATCGAGTGGTGACCGTTTGGCAGTCGCAGCGAGCGTCTCGTCGGTGTAGGTCACAAGGACGATACGCGGGTCCTGAGCCACGCGGGGCGCGGTGGCGACGGCGCGCAGATCGTACAGCGATCGCTCTGCAGTTACGGCGAGGGGGATTTCCCAGCTGTACCGCGCAAACAACAGTGACGCGATCAACAGCATCCCCGTCGCACCGCTCCGCAACCAGCCGAGCGACCGCGTGGTTTGGCTCAGCCGTGTCGAAAAGGCATTCAACGTCCGGCGAGGAGCGTTCGGCTGCCGTCGCCGACGATCGCAAAGCCCGACCAGTAATAGGGATGGCTGGTCTGCGGATCGTCCATCAGCTTGACCTCGGCTTGACGCAACGCATCGCCGACGGTGTCGCCCTTGCCTTCGAACAGGCCGGTGATCAGGCGTTTGGTCGCGTTGAAATCGTCCGGGGCGGGCCAGTGGCTGGCGATCACGGCGCGACCGCCCGCTCCGATGAACGCGCGGACCAGCCCGTCGAGCGCATTGCCGCCACCCGTCGTCACGCCTGCTTCGCGCGTCGCGGCGATGGTTGCCTTGCCCGCCGTATCGCACGCGGAAAGGATGACGAGGTCGGCGTCGATCTTGAGGTCATAAATCTCGCGGAAAGATAGCAGCCCGTCCGATCCCGCAGCGCCGAAACTGGTCAGCAGGGCAGGGCGCGCCGGGCATTCGGGACGCGGTGCCGTCACCAGCCCGTGCGTCGCGAAATGCAGGATCCGATAATTGGCCAGGTCGGGCCGCGTCATCACCGCCTGGTCGGTGAAATCCGCGCCGGTGACGACTGCGGACTGGCTCGCGCCGACGATCATCGCCGCCTGATGCAATTCGTCGGCGCTGATCGGCTTGTCCCATTCGGCCTTGGGCCAGTTGCAATCGACGGCGCCCACGCCACTCAGCCCGCGCGTCGAGGCGCGGGTGACATTGGCGGTCAGCGGGGCATTATTTCCGAAGCCGAGGTATTGTTTCTGCGCGGTCGAGGCCGGTGCACCGCGCGCATCGCGGAACGACCGCGCCGACACGGCCGTGCTAACCGAAGCCGAGCGCCCGAGCCATTTGATCCCGGTAAAATCGAACTCGTCGGCATTGGGCCGCGCCGTCCGCGCCTTATATGCCGCCACGCTCGCGTCGTCGGCGACCAGCAGGTTGATCGGGAGGCGCAGCATCGCGCCATCGGGTTCGAAGATGATGTGTTTCGCGGTCGCCAGTTCGTCCGCATAGGGTCCGAACAACGCTACAAACAGCTTGCGGCTGGCCGCGACGTCGAACGGGTAGGTGTTGAGCTGCCCATTTTCCTCGACGACGATGGTCGAGCGGAGTTCATCGACGGCGGTGTCGAGTTGGTCCGGCGACATGCCGATGCGCCACGCGCGCGCACCATTCACGGTTACGCCCAGCGCATAGGCGTTGCCACCCGCGATCAGCATTTTGACATAGGCTTCACCCGGCTTCAGCGCGGTCTGCAGAGCGGGAAGCGTCAGCACGGACGAATCGAGCGCGCGATATTGCGGAAACGCGCCGAGTTCGGCCTGCGTCGCAGTCTGTTGGTCGGTGAAGGTCTTGAGGTCGCGTTCCAGCGTGGCGATCGCCGCACCGGTCGCAGCATCGCGCTGGGGCAGCGCGACAAGCGTGGCGAGTTCGACGCGGGTACGCTCGATATCGCGTTCCAGCGTGCGCGCCTGACGGAACAGGCGCGATCCTTCGCCCGCGCCTTCGCTGAGCTCGCGCGCGAGGATCGCCTGCGTATCGGCGACGCCTGGGCGCACCAGCGCTTGCGTCGCCATAAAGAAATCACCCGCCAGCGCCGGTCGCGCAGCCATGTCGTCGATCAACAGACCGAGATATGGATTGAGCAGATTACCGAGGCCGGTAACCGAATTGCGCGTCGTCGCCGAAGCCTGCACGACCTGCGCATACATCGTCAGCGCCTCTTCGCGCTTGCCGTGGCGCGCGAGATAGGCCGCGAGCCGCGCCTTGGCGCCATTGACGGCCGCCGTTTCGGGATAGCGTGTTTCGAGCAACGCCAGCGCGGTGCGCAGCTTGGCTTCGCCACCACTGACGTCGCCCGTCGCTTCGTCGACCAACCCTTCGTCGGATGCGATCTGCGCGCGCAATCGGGTGATCGAGACGACGCGACCGCCACGGACCGCCACGGCTTCGCGCTCGGCTCCCGCCAATTCTGTGCGGGCGCCGGCATAGTCGCCTTTCAGGCGCAGCGCCGTGCCGCGAATCTGCCGTGCCTGTGCATCGAGGATGCGCGCGCGTTCATCGGCCGACAATTGCGACGATTCGCTCGCCCCCAGACGCTGGGCCACCGGAATGCCGGAATTGATCTCGGCCGCCACCTGAGCGCCGATCTCGATCGCGCTCGACGTAAACTCGGTCGGGGCGCCGATCGGCGCAACCGGCTGGTTCAGGCGCAACAAAGCGCCATCGAAACGCCGTTGGTTGAGCAGGTGAATCGCTTCGAAATTGCGCCGCAACCGGCTCTGCACCCGGTCGTTGCTCGCGACCTTGCGAGCTTGCGCGAACAGTTCGTCGGCCTCGCCGAAATCGCCCAGATTAGATTTCTGCAGCGCGCGATTGATCAGATATTCGGCCGACTTTCCGCCAGCATCATCATCGGCAACGCGCGACTGCAGCGTGTCGAAAAACTCCGCCGCCTCGGCATAATTGCCGCTGTTGTTCCGGCGATAACCCTCCGCAAGCGCTTGTTCGGGATCGAGCGTGCCCGCCTGAACCCGCGCAAAAGCGACCGGATCGATGACGTTGGTCGTGGCGACCGTGACCTTTCCCGCGACCGGACGGTCGGCGACCACGGTGCGCAGCGCGAGCTCAAGCGCGCTGTCATATCCGCCGAGCCCTTCGGCGACATAGGTGATCCGCCCGCGATGGTATTGATAGACATGATAGGCGACGTTCGCGCCTTTCAACCGGCATTGCAGGACGGGCAGTTTGCCCAGATCGGCGACATCGACGTCCATCGTTTGTCCGCCGCATTCGACATCCTGCGCGCGCACCGCGGCCAACCGCTGGGCTGCATCGCCCGGAGAGACGCGCAGCGCGCGAACCTGTCCGACCGCGCGTGCGGCATCGCGGCAGACGATCGACCAGGTGCGATCGAACATGCCCGTCGTTGCGGCGTCGCGGACTCGCGATTGAACCTGGCACAGCACGCCGCCGCCGGTGCCGAGGCGAAAGCTGTCGGCGAGGCTGGGACGCACCGATTGCGCGCTCGCGGGCGCGCTCACTACGATCAGGCTTGTCGCGATAATAAGTGCAGCGCGCATATGGCCTCCCCAAGCCGAATCATCGGCAGTCTAACGGCTGGCGCGCCCGTTGCCAGTATGGAGGCCCGAGCCGGAATCGAACCGGCGTGCAAGGATTTGCAGTCCTCTGCGTAACCACTCCGCCATCGGGCCCGCGATGCGTGGATCGTCGCGCCGCCTAGCCAGCGTGGGCGCGCTTGGCAATGCCGCGAAGGACTTAGCCGCGGGCCAGTGTCCCGATGTGCCGCACCGCGAGCGCATAGCCCTGCGCCCCGAGACCCGAGATGATTCCGGTGGACACGGCCGTCATGATCGATTTGGCGCGCCATGCCTCATCGCGGCGATGGATGTTCGACAAATGCACCTCGATCACCGGGCAATCCACCGCCTTCAGCGCGTCAAGCACGGGAAAAGCGGCGTAACTGAACGCGGCTGGATTGATGACGATGCCGGCAGCGCCTTTTCGCGCGGCCTGGATCAATTCGACCATTTCATGTTCGGCATTGGTCTGGCGGAACACGACCTCCAACCCGTGCGCGTCGGCTTCGGCCCGGCACAAGGTTTCGATATCCGCGAGCGTAGTGCGGCCATAAATTTCGGGCTCTCGCTCGCCCAGCAGATTGAGGTTCGGGCCATTGAGGATGTGAACCGTCTTGGTCATGTGGTCGCATCAGCCCCCTTGCCTTTGCACGTTCGTTAGCGGAACGACTCCACGCTGCAAAGGAGACAGCTTTCGTGAAGACCCGTGCCGCCGTCGCGTTCGAGCCGAAGAAGCCGCTAGAGATCGTCGAACTCGATCTGGAAGGCCCGAAGGCGGGCGAGGTGCTGGTCGAGATCATGGCGACAGGCATTTGTCACACCGATGCCTACACGCTCGACGGGCTGGACAGCGAGGGGCTGTTCCCCAGCGTGCTTGGCCATGAAGGTGCCGGGATCGTCCGCGAAGTCGGCGCGGGCGTGACCAGCGTGAAGCCGGGCGATCACGTCATTCCGCTTTACACACCGGAATGCCGTCAGTGTAAGTCGTGTCTCAGCGGCAAGACCAACCTCTGCACCGCGATCCGCGCGACGCAGGGGAAGGGGCTGATGCCCGACGGCACGACGCGGTTCAGCTACAAGGGCCAGAGCATCTTCCACTACATGGGTTGCTCGACGTTTTCGAACTTCACCGTGCTGCCTGAGATCGCGGTTGCAAAAATCCGCGAGGACGCACCGTTCAACAGCGCCTGTTATGTCGGCTGCGGCGTGACCACGGGCGTCGGCGCAGTGGTCAACACGGCCAAGGTGCAAGTGGGTGAGAACGTCGTCGTCTTCGGCCTTGGCGGCATCGGGCTCAACGTCATTCAGGGCGCCAGGCTGGCCGGTGCCAGCGTCATCGTCGGTGTCGACATCAATCCCGACCGCGAGGACTGGGGTCGTCGCTTCGGCATGACGCACTTCCTCAATTCCAAAGGGCTGAGTCGCGAGGAGACGGTCGCCAAAGTCGTCGCGCTGACCGATGGCGGTGCGGATTATACCTTCGATGCGACCGGCAATACCGACGTGATGCGCACCGCACTCGAGGCGAGCCATCGTGGCTGGGGCACCTCGATCATCATCGGTGTGGCCGAAGCGGGCAGGGAGATCAGCACACGGCCGTTCCAGCTGGTCACCGGTCGCAACTGGCGCGGCACCGCGTTCGGCGGCGCCAAGGGGCGCACCGACGTGCCCAAGATCGTCGACTGGTATATGAACGGCAAGATCGAAATCGACCCGATGATCACCCACGTCCTGTCACTCGACGAGATCAACAAGGGGTTCGACCTGATGCACGCGGGCGAAAGCATCCGCAGCGTCGTGGTTTACTGAGGCAAAAGGAGAGAGAAAATGTATAGTCACATGATGGTCGGTTCGAACGACATCGATAGGTCGAAGAAATTCTACGACGCCACATTCGAAGCCATGGGCGGCAAAGCCGGTATGAAGGACGACAAGGGTCGCCTGATGTACATGCACAATAACGCCATGTTTCTGGTCACTCCGCCGATCAACGGTGAGCCCGCTACGCATGGCAATGGCTCGACCATTGGCTTCGCCATGACCAAGGAACAGGCCGACGCCTGGCACGACGCAGGCGTCAAGGCCGGCGGCACCGCGATCGAGGATCCGCCGGGCGTGCGCGAGGGCGGCGGCATGAAGCTGTATCTTGCCTATCTCCGCGATCCCGACGGCAACAAGCTCTGCGCGCTTCAGCGAGTCTGATGGAAACAGTATCGGAGAATTGCGCCCACGGTGGCGTGCAGGGCGTCTATCGCCATGCCTCCGCCGCCACGGGCACGGACATGACCTTCTCGGTTTACGTTCCGCCCAAACCGAGCGGGGCAATTCTCTGGTATCTGTCGGGGCTGACCTGCACGCACGCGAATGTCACTGACAAGGGCGAGTTTCGCGCCGTGTGCGCTGAAACTGGGATTACCTTCGTCGCGCCGGACACGAGTCCGCGCGGGGAGGGCGTGCCCGACGATCCGGATGGGGCGTATGATTTCGGGCTGGGGGCGGGCTTTTATGTCGATGCGACCGAAGAACCGTTCGCGGCGAATTACCGCATGTGGTCCTATGTCACTGAAGAACTGCCCGCGCTGATTGCGGCCAATTTCGCGGTCGATGCGGCGCGGCAAGGGATCACCGGTCATTCGATGGGCGGGCATGGTGCGTTGACCATCGGGCTGACGCATTCCAGCCGCTATCGCTCGGTCAGCGCATTCGCGCCCATCGTCGCACCGTCACAGGTGCCGTGGGGACTAAAAGCGTTGGGCGGATATCTCGGCAACGACGAAGCGGCCTGGCGACTCCATGACGCCGTCGCGCTGATCGAGGATGGTGCGCGCCTGTCGGCAATTCTCGTCGATCAAGGTGCGGACGATCAATTCCTCGCCGGGCAACTACGTCCCGAACTTCTTGCAGAAGCCTGCGCCGATGCGGGGATCGACCTGACGCTGCGGATGCAGCCGGGTTACGACCACAGCTATTATTTCGTCTCCACCTTCATGGCCGACCACGTCCGTTGGCACGCCGAACGACTGGGTTAGACCCGCTCCATCGCGGCCAGCAGTTCGTCGATCGAGCAGGTCGCGATACCGGTAAAACTGTCCGCGACGCCGAACGGCAGCAACAGCTCGCGCCCACGCGCAATCGATCCGCAGCTATAAACGACGTTCGGCACATAGCCGTCGCGCTCTTTGGGACTTGGCTCCAGGATCGGCAGTGGCGTGCGCGCAATGACCTTTGACGGGTCGTCTTTGTCGAGCAAGGCTGCGCCGAGACAATAGTTACGCACCGTGCCGACGCCGTGGGTGATGACTAGCCAGCCCTCGTCGATTTCGATTGGCGGGCCGCAATTGCCGATCTGGACGAATTCCCACGAGTAATGCGGCACTAGTATCTTTTGCCCATCGTCCCAGTGAAACAGATCGTCGGAGGTTTGAAACCACAGATTTTCGCTGTCCTGCCGCCCCAGCATTGCAAATTTGCCTCCGATCCGCCGCGGGAACAGCGCCATGCCCTTGGCCTCCGCCATGGCCCCGGTCAGCGGGCGCATCGTCAAATTCCAGAAATCTTTAGTCGTGAGCAATTCGGACCGCGCGGTGCGCCCGTCATAGGCCGTATACGTGCCGTAATACGTGACCGCCCCGTCATCCTCCACGAAACGGCACAGCCGCATGTCCTCGATGCCCTGACGCTGGCTGGGCAGGGTCGGAAACAACACGGTCTCGGACAGATGCTCGCTCTGGCTGCAATCGAGCTCGACCACCGGATTGCCATCGGTCTGCTTGATGATCGGCGGGACGGCCGTCTGGCTGGCCTCATAAATCTCGATCGTGCCATCCGCATGCCAAACACCGGAACGCAGCGCGACCGACGAAACATGGCCTTCACCGATCCCGCGCAGCGACATGATGAACCGCGTGTCACCTTCGCCAATACCCGCCTGATGAGGGTGGATGACGGCGCTGGGATTGAACAGTGCCGCGGACTCGAATGAAAACTCCGCTGAGAAATAGGCGCCGATCAAGCGCTTTCGGTTCTCGTCGATTGCCACCGTACCTATGTCGCCAGACACATCGGCAAATCGGCGCAACAATAATGCATCGACACCACGGTGCCGCGCATCAATCGCCTCGAGCGTCCCACCCAGTTCGCGTTCGACACCGGCATCGTCGAGCGACAGGATGCGGTCGATGATGACTCGCCGGCGCGAATTTTCGCCGGTCGAATAGGCTTGCGGATATTCCGGATCGAACGGCCGCACCACCGTCCGCGATGGATCGGGCTTCAACATCACATCGCTGTGCTTCAGCAAATTGTCGTTCGACATGTATCCCCCGATCGATGGATGTTCGCCCCGAACGCATCATCCACACTTTCCGTCGCATCCTAAGCAAAGATCGGGCGTTGAGCGGCTGGACGTGCGTCACTGTCGGCGCGATGGGGGCTATGGCCGAAACGACTCCGGATGAAAGCTCCAGCATGACCGATACGAACATCCACGAAGACGGGTCGCCTGAACGACTCCAGATCGACACCATCCGCACACTGTCGATGGATGCGGTGCAGGCGGCGAATTCCGGGCATCCCGGAACACCGATGGCGCTCGCGCCGGTCGCGTGGACGATCTGGACCAAGCATTTGCGGTATGATCCGGCCAAACCCGACTGGCCCAATCGCGACCGTTTCGTACTGTCGGTCGGCCATGCGTCGATGCTGCTCTATTCGGTGCTGCACCTTGCCGGCGTGGTGGAGGTCGATGCGGACGGGAAAGAGACCGGCAAGCCCGCTATCTCGATCGACGACATCAAGGCGTTTCGTCAGCTGGATTCGAAAACGCCGGGGCATCCCGAATATCGTATGACCACGGGCGTCGAGACGACGACGGGTCCGCTGGGCCAGGGCTGCGGCAATTCGGTCGGCATGGCGATTGCGGAGCGCTCGCTCGCGGCGCGGTTCGGGCAAGATCTTTTCGATTACGACATCTACGTGCTGTGCGGCGACGGCGATATGATGGAGGGGATTTCGGCCGAAGCGGCATCGCTCGCCGGGCATCTCAAATTGTCGAACCTGTGCTGGCTTTACGACAGCAATCACATATCGATCGAAGGCTCGACCGACCTCGCATTCGACGAAGATGTCGGCAAGCGTTTCGAAGCCTATGGTTGGCAAGTCATCCACGTCGACGACGCCAACGACACCGACGCGATCGACGCGGCGATCGTCAAATTCAAGGCATGCAATGACAAGCCGACCTTCATCGTCGTTCATTCGGTCATCGGCTACGGTTCCCCCCGCGCCGGCAGCGAGAAAGCGCATGGCGAACCGCTCGGCGAGGAGAATATCCGCCTGACCAAACAGGCTTATGGCTGGCCTGAGGATCAGTCGTTCCTCGTCCCCGACGGTGTGATGGCGGGATTTCACGATGCTGTGTCTGCGCGCGGCAAACCGCTGCGCGAGGCATGGGAAGCCAAGTTCGCCGACCTGCGCGCAAAGGACGCGTCGCTTGCCGAAGCCTTCGACGGGATGCGTCAGGGCAAATTGCCCGCGGGTTGGGAAGCCGATTTGCCGAGCTTCGACGCCGATCCCAAGGGGCTGGCGACACGCGATTCGTCGGGCAAGGTTATCAACGCCATCGCCGCGAAATTGCCGATGCTGATCGGCGGCGCGGCGGACTTGTCACCCTCCACCAAGACCGACGTGAAGGGCGATAAAGCCGGATCGTTCGAAGCCGACAATTATGCCGGCCGCAACATGCATTTCGGCGTGCGCGAACACGCTATGGGCTCGGTCGCGAACGGCATGGCGCTCAGCTATCTGCGTTCGTACACTGCGACCTTCCTCGTGTTTCTCGATTACATGCGTCCGCCGGTGCGGCTCGCCGCGATCATGGAATTGCCGGTGGTGTTCGTCTTTACGCACGATTCGATCGGCGTGGGGGAGGACGGCCCTACCCACCAGCCTATCGAGCACCTCGCTACCTTACGCGCGGTGCCGGGGCTCGACACGATTCGCCCGGGCGATGCCAACGAGGTCGTCGAGGCGTGGCGCGTCGCGCTGACGCACACGCATGAACCGACCGCGTTGATCCTGTCGCGACAGGCAATGCCGACGCTGGACCGCACGAAATACAGTTCTGCCAAAGGGTTGGAACAGGGTGCCTACATCTTGTCCGATTGCGACGGTGAACCCGATGTCATCCTGATCGGCACCGGCAGCGAATTGTCGCTGGTCGTGGCGGCCGGTGAGAAACTCGCCGAAGAGGGCACGAAGGTCCGCATCGTCTCAATGCCCAGCTGGTATTTGTTCGAGAAACAGGACCGCGCTTATCGCGACAGCGTGTTCCCCCGCGCCGTGCGCGCGCGCGTCGCGGTGGAACAGGCGGGCGAACTCGGCTGGGACCGTTATGTCGGCCTCGACGGCGCCACAGTGATGATGTCGACCTTCGGTGCTTCTGCTCCGATCGCCAAATTGCAGGAAAAATTCGGCTTCACCGTGGACAATGTCTGCGCGGTCGCGAAACGCGTGATGGAGAATTCGAAGTGAGCAAACTCGCCGATCTCGCGGCCGCCGGACAGGCCGTGTGGCTCGACAATGTCGATCGCAATTTCCTCAAGGCGGGCGGGCTGCGCAAATTGATCGCCGAGGACGGTCTGACGGGGGTCACGTCGAACCCGGCGATTTTCGAGAAAGCGATCGGCAGCGGCGACGCCTACGACGCCGGATTGGGTGAGTTCCTGACCAAGGCGGATGCCAGCGTCGCCGACACGTTTGAAAGCCTGGCCATCGCGGATATCCGCGCGGCCTGCGATGATTTGCGGCCGGTCTATGACCGGCTGGAAGGCAAGGACGGCTATGTCAGTCTCGAAGTTTCGCCGTACCTCGCGCTCGAAACCGAAGCGTCGTTGTTCGAAGCGAAGAAGCTGTGGGCGGCGGTCGATCGTCCGAATTTGATGATCAAGATTCCCGGCACTGCACCGGGCACGCCGGCGATCCGCGATGCGATCGCCGCCGGGATCAACGTCAATGTAACTTTGCTCTTCTCGCTCCACGCCTACAAAGCCGTCGCGCATGCCTATCTCGAAGGGCTCGAAGCGCGCGCGGCCAGGGGTGAAGCCGTCACCGGCATCGCCAGCGTCGCCAGTTTCTTCGTCAGCCGTATCGACAGCGTGATCGACAAAAAGATCGACGAACGTATCGCAGCGGGGGACAAGGATGCATCCGATCTCAAAGCGTTGCGTGGCCAAGTTGCCATCGCCAATGCAAAGCTCGCCTATGCCTGGTATCAGGACTTGATCGCTTCGGATCGCTGGCAGAACCTAGCCGCCAAGGGCGTGATGCCGCAGCGGCTGTTATGGGCATCGACCGGGGTCAAGGACAAAGCGTATCCGGATACGCTTTACGCCGATGCGCTGATCGGTCCCGACACCGTCGATACGATTCCGCCCGCGACGATGGACGCGTTTCGCGACCACGGCACGGTCGGTCAGACCTTGACGGCTGAGGTCGACGCAGCGCGCCAGGTGATTGCCGACGCCGAACGCCTTGGCCTCGACCTGGCCGGCGTGACCGCGCAACTGGTGGTCGATGGCGTCAAGTCGTTCGCCGACGCCGCCGACACGCTTTACGGCGCGGTTGCGGCCAAGCGCGCGGCATTTCTCGGCAACAAGCTCGCCACGCTCGAGGCCCATTTGCCGGCGGACCTCCAGACCGCGGTCGATGCGCGGTTGAAGCAATCCACGGCCGATGCATGGAGCCGCCGCTTATGGGCGGGCGACGCCACGCTGTGGACCGGCAAGGACGAGGGCAAATGGCTCGGCTGGCTTGCCGCCGCCAGGGGCGAGCAGGTCGATCTCGCCGCGCTCGAGACGCTGGCCGACGAAGCGCGCAAATATCCCGATGTCGTGTTGCTCGGCATGGGTGGTTCGAGCCTCGGTCCCGAAGTGATCGGCTTGATCCTCGGCAGCGGTAGGGGCGCGCCCCGCCTCCATGTGCTCGATACCACCGATCCGGGGCAGATCGCCACGGTTGAGGGCGAGATCGATGCGAAGAATACGCTGTTCATCGTCTCGTCAAAGTCCGGCTCGACGCTCGAACCCGAATTGTTGCGGGCATATTGGTTTGACAAGGCCGGGCAGGACGGCACCCATTTCGTCGCGGTGACCGACCCCGGTTCCAACCTCGAAAAAACCGCAAAGTCCGATAGTTACGCGCATATCTTCCACGGCGATCCGAGCATCGGTGGGCGCTATTCGGTAATGTCGGTGTTCGGCATGGTTCCGGCGGCGGCGAGCGGCGTCGACGTTGCCGCCCTGATCGCCAACGCGCGAACGATGGCGACGTCGTGCGGACCAGACGCGCCGCCCGCCGCGAACCCCGGCATCCAGCTCGGCGCGATCCTAGGCGAGGCGCACAATGCCGGACGCAACAAGCTGACCATCGTGACGTCCGATGCGCTGAAGCCATTCGGATCGTGGCTCGAACAATTGACCGCGGAATCGACCGGCAAGCTGGGCAAGGGCATCGTCCCGATCGACCTCGAGCCGCTTGGTGATCCGGCCGATTACAGCGCCGACCGCATATTCGTACAATTCGGTGTCGCGGGCGATGCCGACCACGCCAAGCTTGCGGCACTGCAAGCTGCGGGCCACCCGGTGATCCGCGTCACGCTCACGGATCTCCCGCAGATCGCGCAGGAATTCGTCCGCTGGGAAGTCGCCATCGCGATCGCCGGCGCCGTGATCGGGATCGATCCGTTCGATCAGCCCGATGTCGAAGCCGCCAAGATCGAAACACGCGAGCTGGTCGATGCCTATGAGAAATCGGGCCAGCTCGATTTGCCCGCGGTCGGCGGTGAGCAGGGCGATCTCGTCGTCTACGATGGCGACGCCGCTGCTCTCGGCAAGCTGTTCGACGGTGCCGAATATGCCGGCGTCCTAGCGTACATCGAGCGTGACGCCGCGCATGAGGCCGCGATCGAGAAGATGCGCGTGGCCGTCCGCAACCGGACAAAACGCGCCACGGTTGCTGGGTTCGGTCCGCGCTTCCTCCATTCGACAGGGCAGGCCTATAAAGGCGGCCCCAAGGGTGCGGCGTTTCTGGTCATCACCCGCGAACCGTCGCACGACCTGACGATCCCCGATCGCCGCGCCAGCTTTGGCACGGTCGAACGGGCACAAGCGCTGGGCGACGCCAAGGTACTGACCGATCGCGGGCAACGCGTCCTGATCGTCCATTTGAAGCGTGAGGATGCGCTCAGCCAACTCGTCGATCTCGTCACCGCCGCCTGAACAGGAGAAATTTCGTGCAACTCGCAGTAATCGGCCTCGGCCGGATGGGCGCCAATATCGGGCGCCGCCTGATGCGCGGCGGCCACCAGATCGTCGGATTCGACCGCAACCAGCCTAATGTCGACGAGCTGGCGGGGGAGGGAGCAACCGGCGCGTCTTCGCTCGAAGACGTCGTCGCAAATCTGGCGTCGCCGAAGATCGTGTGGGTCATGCTGCCCGCCGGCGATCCGACCGAACAGACCATCCAGGCGCTGATCGGTTTGCTGTCCGACGGCGATATCATCATCGATGGCGGCAACAGCTTTTACCGCGACGACATCCGCCGGTCGAAGGACTGCGCGGCCAAGGGCATTCATTATGTTGATGTCGGGACATCGGGCGGCGTCTGGGGGCTCGAGCGCGGGTTCTGCATGATGATCGGTGCCAGCGACGACGCGTTCACCACGCTCGATCCGGTGTTCGATTGCCTGGCCCCCGGCTATGGCACCGTGACGCGGACCAAGGGCCGCAACCCCAACGATACCGCGCCCGAACGCGGTTACTTGCACGCGGGGCCTCCGGGCTCGGGCCACTTCGTCAAGATGGTCCACAACGGCATCGAATACGGCTTGATGCAGGCCTATGCCGAGGGCTTCGACGTCATGAAGTCGCGCAGCGGCAACAAATACGTGCCAGAGGATGAGCGGTTCGACCTCAATCTGACCGACATTGCCGAAGTGTGGCGGCGTGGATCGGTGATCTCGTCATGGCTGCTCGACTTGCAGGCAAGTGCGCTTGCCGGCGATCAGATGCTGGAAAAGTTCTCCGGCAAGGTCGCCGATTCGGGCGAGGGTCACTGGACGATCAACGCCGCGATGGAACAGGGCACGCCGGTCAATGTCCTCGCCGCATCGCTGTTCGCGCGGTATCGCAGCCGCACCGACGGCACTTTCGGCGACAAGCTGCTGTCCGCGATGCGCTTCGGCTTTGGCGGCCATGTCGAGATGCCGCAGTAAGTGACTGTCCGCCTGCTGGTTTCGGACATTGACGGCACGCTGGTGCGCAAGGACAAGTCCTTGCCCGACGCGAATATAGCGGCGATCCGCCAGATCGTTGCGGCGGGCTGCGCGGTCAGCCTGATCAGCGCGCGGCCGCCATCGGGGATCCTGCCCATCGCCCAGGCACTGGGGCTGCCGGGACCGTTCGCGGCATTCAACGGCGGCACTGTGTTCGATGTGGATGGCGGCATTCGCGCGGCACACCGCCTGTCGCCGCGCATTGCAGGCGACATGGCGGTGCTGTTCGCGCGGCACGATGTGATCCGCTGGCTTTATGCTGACGGCCAATGGCTGACGAATGCGCTGGACGAGGTCCATACGCTGCGCGAAGTCATCGCCGCGGGCATCGACCCGATCGTGACCGAGCGCTGGGGCGATGCGCTCGAGCGCGCCGACAAAATGGTGGCGGTCAGCGATGACGACGCGCTGCTGACCAGGGTCGAGGGCGCGGCGCGCGAACTAGCCGGCGGCGACGCGACGATCGCGCGGTCGCAACCCTATTATCTCGATATTACCGCCAGGGCCGCGAATAAGGGCGACGGGCTTGCCGAACTCGCGCGCATTGCAGACGTGCCCCTCACGGAGGTCGCGGTGATGGGCGATGCGGACAACGACTTGCGGATGTTCGCAAGCGCGGGCCTGTCGGTCGCCATGGGGCAGTCGCACGATCGTGTGAAATCGGCGGCGACCTTCGCGACCGATGCGATCATGGACGATGCGGCGGTCGCGGAGGCGATCGAACGCTTCATCCTGCCGCGCGTCAACAACGAGGTCTAACCTTATGAAAAAACTTGTGGCATTCGACCTCGACGGAACCTTGGCGGCGAGCAAGCAGCCGATCGATGCGGACATGGCCGCATTGCTCGCCGGTTTGCTCAGGGTTGTCGATGTGACCGTGATTTCGGGCGGTGACTGGCCGCAATTCGAGAAACAGGTCGTCGGCCAAATGCCCAAGGACGCCGATTTTTCGCGGCTGTGGATCATGCCGACGACGGGTGCCAAGCTCTATCGCCCCGATGCGCAGGGCGCGTGGCAGCCGGTCTACGCCGACGATTTCAGCGATACGGAGCGCAAGCAGATCCTCGACGCGCTTGACAGCGCAGTCGAAACCACCGGCCTGAAGGAAGCCAAGACTTGGGGTGATCAGATCGAGGATCGCGGCACTCAAATCACCTTCTCGGGTCTCGGTCAGGAAGCGCCGCTCGACGCCAAGACGGCATGGGACCCCGATTTCGCCAAGCGCAAGAAACTGCAGGCGGCGTTGAAGCCGCTGCTGCCGGGCCTGTCGGTCAATGTCGGCGGATCGACGTCGATCGACATTACGCGAGAGGGCGTCGACAAGGGCTGGGGGCTCAACCGCCTCGCCAGCGAAAGCGGGTTCACGCTCGACGAAATGATCTTCCTCGGCGACGCCATCTATCCCGGCGGCAACGATTATCCGGCGCAGCAAGCAGGCGTCGCGTCGATCAAGGTGCGCGATCCCGCCGACACCGCAACCGCGGTGCGCGCCATCACATTGGCTTTAGGTTAAGGTCCGGCACTGTCCTAACGCTGGCGTTTCGCGCGCGCACAAGCGACAAGGGCGGCGATGGCGCTCGATCCTACCGCAACCGCATTTTCCGATACTTTGGTGGTGCTCGGCGCCGCTGGGCTGGTCATTCCGGCCTTCTCGCGGCTGCGCGTCACGCCGGTGATCGGTTTCATTCTCGTCGGCATTCTCGTCGGGCCGCATGGTCTGGGCAGCTTCGTCGATCGCTGGCCGTGGCTGTTCCATGTCTCGATCACCGATCCGCATTCGCTCGAGCCATTTGCCGAGCTCGGCATCATCCTGTTGCTGTTCAGCATCGGGCTCGAACTGTCGTTCGCGCGACTATGGGGGATGCGCCGCGCGCTGTTCGGCTTTGGAGCATCCGAACTGTTTGGATCGGCGTTGTTGATCGCCCTCGCGTTTCTGGCGCTGGGCAACACGATCAATGCCTCGCTGGGCCTCGGTCTTGCGCTGGCTCTATCGTCGACCGCCCTGGTGTTGCCGATCGCCGGGACCGCCAGCGCGGTTGGCCGGCTCGCGTTGGCGATGCTGTTGTTCGAGGACCTTGCGCTGGTGCCGATCATCTTTGTGCTTGGCGTGCTTGGCCCCGGGGGCAGCGACTCGGCGGTGCTGATCCGCACGATTGTCGGCGGTATTGCCGTTATCGCCGCGATGTTCCTCGCCGGACGGTTCGTGCTGCCGAAACTGTTCGGTCAGGCCGCGCGTACCAAAAGTCCCGAACTGTTCCTTGCCGCCAGCTTGCTCGTGGTGATTCTGGCCAGCGTCGCAACGCTGTCGGTGGGCCTGTCGCCGATCGTCGGCGCACTGGTCGCCGGACTGCTGATCGCCGAAACCGATTATGCGGGCGAAGTCGAAACGGTGGTCGCACCTTTTAAGGGACTGGCGCTCGGCGTGTTCCTGATCACGGTCGGCATGAGTGTCGATCTTCGCGCGTTGCTCGACGACTGGAGGATCACGCTCGGCGCGATCGCTGCGGTCGTCGCGATCAAGGCGGGCGTAACCTTCGGCCTGTTGCGGCTGGGCGGCGTTCGCACTGGCACCGCGGCGGAAACGGGGCTGCTGATGGCGAGCCCATCGGAGACCACGCTGATCGTGCTCGCCACCGCGACACAGGCGGCACTGATCCGGCCTGACGCGGCGGCATTCTGGCAGGTGGTGACCGCCATCGGGCTGACGATCACGCCGCTTCTCGCGACACTCGGCAACCGCCTGTCCCACCAGATCGACAAGGGCGCGACCGACGACACCGGCGAGGATCCGGCGCACCGCACCATCATCGTCGGCTATGGCCGCGTCGGGCGGTTGATCGGCGAAATGCTCGACGCGCATGACAAGCAATGGCTGGCCATCGAAGCAGACCCCGAGATTGTCTTCGGCGCCGGCAAGAACGTCCGCTTTGGCGACGTGGCGCGGGCTGGCATACTCGATCGGTTTGCACTCGACCGGGCGGAAGCTTTGGTGCTGACGATGGACGATCCGGCGCAGGCGGCGAAGCTGACCCGCCGAATCCGGGCGTCGCACCCCGATCTGACGATCGTCGCGCGCGCGCGCGATCCGCGTCATGCGGCCGTGCTGTACAAGGCCGGCGCGACCGATGCGGTTCCCGAAACGCTCGAAAGCTCGCTGCAATTGTCTGAAGCGGTGTTGGTCGATCTCGGCGTCGCAATGGGGCCGGTGATTGCGTCGATCCATGAAAAGCGCGACGAATATCGCGCGTTCATCAAGGCCGAGGGCGAGATGGCCGTGGCCCCGCGCCTGAAACTGCGGACTTAGCTGCGGGGGGCGTAGGACCCCATAACGCGGCCATGTCGCGACCGATCGAGGCTTGCGGATCGGACGGCGGAGTCATGTGTTCGGCTACCTCTCGCGCTGCGATCGATCGCTTGGTGATGGCAAATGCGGCGGCAAGCGGCACACCGGGGCGGATGGCGTCTTCGAGCAGAGCATGGCCGAAGAAGGTGATCTTGCTCTCCAGATCGCAACCGAACGACGTCCGGTTGGCGCGCGCCGCCGCCATGACGATCGTCGTGTTGCTGGCAAGGGCAGGGATCCAGCTTCCCGCGAAACACGCGGAAATGATGACGACGCGGCGCTTGATGCCGGCGCGGTCGAGCATCTCCGCCAATCCTGCCGCATCGACCGCAGGGAGCGGCAACGGCCCGGGCAAATCGGTCTGGAGCGCAGCGTCGGGCGACCCATGCGCCGCCAGATAAATCACCAGCAAATCCTGCGTGGGATCGAGGATCTGCGCGACGCCACGGATTGCGGCGGCGACATTCACCGGCGTGGCGAGCGGCACATCGGCGTCGGGGACGCGGTTGGACAGGACCAACGCATGGTCGCTCTCGCCGAAATAGGTCGACAACACGTCGCGCGCGACTTTGGCCTCATGGTCGAACAGCGGCTGTGCGCCGCCGGCCGCCACGGTGATGACATAGACGTCGCGTCGTGCCGGATCCTGCGGCTTCAATCGCGCCAGTGCCGCGGCGACGCGCGCGGGCTGGGCGTCCCAGAATGTCGGCTTGGGCGGATCGGGCCGCAGCTTCCATTCGGACACATAGGCCGGACCGACCTGCGCGACCGCGCCGGTGGAGAGAAACAGCGCGAAGAGCGCCGCCAGCCTCAAGCCGCGACGGGCTCCCGCGCCAACGCCGCACGAATGGCGTCGAGCGCGCCCTTGGCCTTGTCCCCATCGGGGCCACCGCCCTGCGCCATGTCGGGTCGCCCGCCGCCGCCTTGCCCGCCGAGCACCGCGACGCCTGCGCGGACGAGATCGACCGCGCTGATTTGGCCCGCTAGATCCTCGGTCACGCCGACCGCGAGCGTGGCGCGCCCATCGACACTGGTGACGATCGCTGCGACGCCCGAGCCGAGCCGCGTCTTGGCTTCATCGACCAAACCGCGCAGCCCCTTGCTGTCGAACCCGTCGAGCGCCTGTCCCTCGAATTTATAGGCTCCGACCTGTTCGGCTTGCGCCGCCGCCGCGGGTCCGCCGCCGCCAAGCGCCAAAGCCTTTTTCGCCTCGGCCAGTTGTCGTTCGAGCGCACGATTGGCCTCGACCAGCGCCATGACGCGCGCCGGTACGTCGTCGGGCGTCGCCTTGAGCGTCGCCGCCGCGCTGCGCAGCGCCATATCCCGCGTATTGAGCCATTGCCGCGCGGCTTCGCCCGTCAAGGCCTCGATGCGCCGCACACCCGAAGACACCGCGCTTTCGCCGATGATCTTGAACAAGGCGATATCGCCCAACGCGCTGACGTGCGTCCCACCGCACAGCTCGACCGAATAGTCGGCGTCGTCCATCCGGCCCATGTTGAGCACGCGCACCTCGTCGCCATATTTCTCGCCGAACAGCGCCAATGCACCCGCCGCGACGGCATCGTCGGGCGTCATCAGTCGCGTGCCGACGGCGGCATTTTCGCGGATGCGCGCATTCACTTCGGCCTCGACCGCCGCGATATCCTCGGCCGACAGGGCCGACGGATGCGAATAGTCGAAACGCAGCCGGTCGGGTGCAACCAGGCTGCCCTTTTGCGTGACGTGCCCGCCCAACCGATGGCGGAGCGCGGCATGCAGCAAGTGGGTCGCCGAATGATTGGCGCGCAGGCGTGTGCGACGATCGACGTCGATTGCCAATTGGACGACATCGCCGACACCGACGCTTCCCGCCTCGATCGTCGCTTGATGCGCGTGCAGCCGCCCGAGCGGCTTGGCGGTGTCCGACACCGCCGCGCGCAGGCCGCCGAGCGAGGTGATTGTCCCCGCATCGCCCATCTGTCCGCCACTTTCGCCGTAAAACGGGGTCTGGTTAACGACGATCTGCACATTACCACTGCCGACACGACCGATCTGCTCGACGCCATCGACCAGCACCGCGACGACT
The DNA here is from genome assembly GCF_965137005.1 of Sphingomonas antarctica. Classification (NCBI taxonomy): domain Bacteria; kingdom Pseudomonadati; phylum Pseudomonadota; class Alphaproteobacteria; order Sphingomonadales; family Sphingomonadaceae; genus Sphingomonas; species Sphingomonas antarctica. Next base: position 366,812 of record NZ_CBCRXM010000001.1, read on the forward strand.
TCGCCTTCACCCTTGTCGGACGAATAACCGGTGAACTCGGTCGATCCGACGCGCTCGGCAATGTCGTACCACACGTCGTCAGAAGCCTTGGCGCCCGAGCCTTTCCACGCCGCGCGGGCGGCGGCCTTTTGCTGGGCCATCGCCGCATCGAACCCGGCGCGGTCGACCGCAATACCGCGCGGGCGCAGCGCATCCTCGGTCAGGTCGTAGGGGAAGCCGAACGTATCGTAGAGCTTGAACGCGGTCTCGCCTTCGAGCGTGCCGCCTTCGCTCAGCGGCGCGCTGGCTTCATCCAGCAACTTAAGACCGTTGACCAACGTCTTGCGAAAACGCGTTTCTTCTTGGAGCAGCGTTGCTTCGATCAACGGCCGCGCGCGGACCAGTTCGGGGAAAGCGCCGCCCATTTCGGCGACCAACGACGGCACCAGCCGGTGCATCAGCGGGTCCTTGCTGCCCAGCAACTGCGCGTGGCGCATCGCGCGACGCATGATCCGGCGCAGGACATAACCGCGCCCCTCATTGGCCGGCAGCACGCCATCGGCGACGAGGAAGCCCGACGTCCGCAGATGGTCGGCGATGACCCGATGGCTCGCCTGACTGCCGCCGGTCGTCGCCGTGCCGGTCAGCGCGCCACTTTCGGCGATCAGCGCCTTGAAGGTGTCGGTGTCGTAATTGTCGGTGACGCCCTGCATCACCGCGGCGATGCGCTCCAGTCCCATGCCGGTGTCGATCGACGGCTTAGGCAAATCGCCGACGCGGACGTCGTTTTCCTGCAGATATTGCATGAACACGAGGTTCCAGATCTCGACGAACCGATCGCCATCTTCGTTGGGCGATCCCGGAGGACCACCGGGGATATGGTCGCCGTGATCGTAGAAGATTTCCGAACACGGCCCGCACGGACCATCGGGTCCCATCGCCCAGAAATTATCCTTGGTGGCGATGCGGATAATGCGCTCTTCGGGCAGACCAGCGATCTTTTTCCACAGCTCGAACGCCTCGTCATCGGTATGATAAACGGTGGCGGTGAGACGCTTCCAATCGAGCCCCCATTCCTTGGTCAGCAGCGTCCAGGCGTGCGTGATCGCCTGATCCTTGAAATAATCGCCGAACGAGAAATTCCCGAGCATTTCGAAGAACGTATGGTGCCGTGCGGTATAGCCGACATTGTCGAGATCGTTGTGCTTGCCGCCCGCGCGGACGCATTTCTGGCTGCTCGTCGCGGTCGAATAGGGCCGCGTTTCGAGGCCGGTGAACACGTTCTTGAACGGCACCATGCCGGCATTGACGAACATCAGCGTCGGGTCGTTGTGCGGGATCAGCGGCGCGGACGGGACACGCGCATGTCCGGCGCTCTCGAAATAATCGAGGAAGGAGCGGCGGATGTCGTTGGTCGAGGTCATGATGCCGATGTAGGACAGAGCGGCGCGGCGCTCAACCGGAGGACGTCGCGTCCGCTCGCGCCACCTTGGCCACCGCGTCCAGCACACCGTTGACGAAGGCCTTCTCACCCATGTTGTAGAAGGCGTCGGCGACATCGAGGTAACCGCCGATGACCTGGCCGACCTCGATATCGGGACGCGCGATCAACTCGTAAGTGCCTGCGCGCAGGATCGCCTTGATCGCCCTGTCCAGACGGTCGAAGGCCCATTCGGGCGGCAATTGCGCCGTGATCGCCGCATCGACTTCGGCCTCGCGCGCAATCACGCCTTTGACGACATCGTCGAAAAACTCGACCTCGGCCTCGTTATATTTGGCGTCGCCGATGGTCGCGCCGAGGCGATGCTGATGGAATTCGTGAAGCAGCTTTGCTTCGGGCGTGGCCTCCATGTCGCGTTGATACAGTGCCTGCACCGCGGCGAGACGCGCGGCTGCACGGCGGGCGGTCGCCTTGTGGGCGCGGGCGCGAGATTGGGTCCGGCTCACAGGCGGATCGCGACCGAACGCGCGTGGGCGGGCAAGCCTTCCGCGTTCGCCAGCGCGATCGCGGCGGGGCCAAGCGCGGGCAGGGCGCTGGCGGGGCAGGAAATAAAACTCGTACGCTTCATGAAATCGGTCACGGACAATCCTGATGAGAAACGGGCGCGCCGCCCGGTGGGCAGCACATGATTGGGGCCGGCGAGATAATCGCCCATCGCTTCGGGGGTATGACGCCCCAGGAACACCGAGCCGGCATGCCGCACCCGGGCGAAAAATGAATCGGGATCGGCGACCGCCAGTTCAAGGTGTTCGGGCGCGAGGCGATCGATCAGGGCAGGGGCATCACCGAGGCGTTCGAGCAGGATGATCGCACCATGCGCGTCCCAGCTTTGCCGTGCGGCATCGCCCAGATCGGCGAGTTGGGCTTCGACCGCCGCAGCCACCCGGTCGGCAAAACCGGCATCGTTGGTCATCAGAATCGACTGGCTGGTCGGGTCATGCTCGGCCTGGCTGAGCAGATCGGCGGCGATCCAGGCGGGATCGTTGGCGGCATCGGCGACGACGAGGATTTCGCTCGGGCCCGCGACCATGTCGATGCCGACGCGGCCGTAGAGTTGGCGCTTGGCCTCGGCGACCCAGGCATTGCCGGGGCCGGTGATCACATCGACCGGCGCAATGGTGGCGGTGCCGTAAGCCAGCGCCGCCACAGCCTGCGCGCCGCCGATGCGCCACACTTCGTCGACGCCAGCGAGAGCGGCGGCGGCGAGTACCAGCGGATTCGCTTCGCCACCCGGCGTCGGCGTGACCATCACCAGCCGATCGACGCCCGCAACCTTGGCAGGGATGGCGTTCATCAGGACGGAGGACGGGTAGGCCGCCCGCCCGCCGGGCACGTAAATGCCTGCCGCCTCGACCGCGCCCCAGCGTGCGCCAAGGCGAACGCCGAGCGTGTCGGTGACGTCCTTATCGACGGGTCGCTGGCCCTCGTGAAACGAAGTGATGCGCTGAGCCGCGAGTTCGAGCGCTCCACGCAATTCGGGATCGAGTCCGTCCAGCGCAGCCTGACAATCGCTGGCGGCAATGCGCCAATCGAGCGCGTGTCCGTCAAATTTTTCGGTCAGCTCCGCTACCGCGACATCGCCCTCATCGCGCACCCGTGCCAAGATCCCAGCCACATCGCGCGACACATCCTCATCGGTGTCACGACGCGCCTCGACCAATCGCGTAAATTCGGCGGCAAAGGTGTCTGCGGTGGCATCAAGGCGGATCATGCGACGGCGCCCCGAAATGCTTCGACCAGCGCCGCAACCTCAGGTCGCGTCTTGAACGCGGGCCGGTTCACAATCAGGCGTGCCGACACCTCGGCGATGACCTCGACCTCGATCAGGCCATTGTCCTTTAGCGTCCGCCCGGTCGACACCAGATCGACGATCCGGTCCGCCAGCCCCAGCGTCGGCGCCAACTCCATCGCCCCGTTCAGCTTGACGCATTCGGCGCTCACCCCGCGCGCCTCGAAATGGCGGCGGGTCAGATTGGGATATTTCGTCGCGATGCGGACATGGCTCCACTGCGTGGGGTCGTCGTCGCGCGCGAGCCCGGCGGGTTCGGCGATGCTGACGCGGCAATGGCCGATGTCCAGATCGACCGGGGCGTAAAGCTCGGCATAGGCAAATTCGGCGATGACGTCGGACCCGACGATACCGAGATGCGCCGCGCCGTGCGCTACGAAGGTCGCCACGTCGAATGCCCGCACGCGGATCAATTCCAGCCCGTCGCGGTCGGTCCTGAAACGCAGACGGCGATCGTTCTCGTCGCCAAAGCCCGCTTCGGGCACAATCCCCGCGCGCGCCATCAACGGCAGCGCATCGGCGAGGATGCGCCCCTTGGGGACGGCCAGGATTAGCGGCTGCGGCATGCGCGGTGCCCCTAACCGCGCGTCCGCCCGGGGGCAACCAAGGGCATAGCAACTAGAGCCGGGGATTGCGTCCCTTGATCTCCGCGGCGTCGGGCCAGCCGAGGCGGTGGCCGAGGCCCGGCGCCCAGCGTTCCCAGCCGCCGTTGAGGGAACCCCACTCCCACATCGCCGTCGCCACCAGCACGCCGAGCATTGCCACGCCGAACGTCAGCGCCTCGATCCGCGGCGCGACCGCCAGCGCGATCGCCAGAAGGAACAGCCCGACACCATGCGACAGCGGCGGATATTTGTTGGCGACCGTGATCCATTTGAACACCAGATTGCCCAGCAGGAACAGCAACGTGCCGCCACCCGCGGTCCAGATCAGCGCGGTGCTGGTCATCGCATGCGGGTGCGCCAGGATCAGTTCGTCGCCGACCGCCGTCACGACGATCCCGGCGACGATCGGCATATGCCAATAGGTATAGGCGTCGCGGCCCAGCCGTCCGGCGTCCACATCGGCGCGTTCCATGACTTCGCCCGCGCGCCGTGCGCCGCTGTCGAAATAAACCCACCACATCGCCGCCGAGGATAGGAAACTGATCACGAACGCCGCCAGTGACACCATGTCGGGATGGTCGAGCGTCGCAAAAGTGTTGCCGGTGACGACGATCGCTTCGCCCAATGCGATGATCACGAACAGCGACACCCGTTCCGCCATGTGCGCGCCCGAAATGTCCCAGTCGCTGATCTTGCTGCGTCCAAGCACGGGGGTCGCAAAGAACACGAACGGCCCGGCATATTCGACCGCCAGCGCGCCCGCCCATAACGGCAATCGCCACGCGGCATCGGCAAATCCACCGGCAATCCACAACGGGGCGCTGAGCACGAAATAAAAGACGATGCGCAGGAAATTCCGCGCACGGTCGCGGTTGCGCGCATGGACCGACGACACGATCATCATCGCCGTCCGCCCGATCTGCATCGCGACATAGACCAGCGCGAACTGCCAGCCATGTTCGACGAATGCGCCGGGCAACCAAACGGCGAGCAACAGCGCACCAAGCATCATCGCGATCAGCATCGCGCGCACCGGCCCGCGTTCGGGGTCCATCCAGTTGGTCGTCCAGCTGGTGTACATCCACAGCCACCAGAGCGCGAGGAAGAGGACCAGCGTCTCGACCGCTCCGAACCAGTCGAGATGCGTCAACAGGCGGTGCGACAACTGGGTTACCGCGAACACGAACACCAGGTCGAAGAACAGTTCGATATTGGTGACGCGGTGGCTATCCTCCGCCTCGCGCGCCCGAAACAGTCCCCGCTTGTCCGCCATGGCGGGAAGCGTAGAGCGACCGGCGAAAGGGAGCAACGATGACGGTCACCCCGCTCGAAGCCTTCGCCGGCCAGGTCCAATATTGCGACGCCAACGACACGCCTGTGACGAGTGCGATCTGCAGCACGCTGATCGCGGCGCTGGACGACACCACCTTGGTCGGACGGCGCGTGCTGGGCTGGCCGGGCAATGCGACCAAGGACGCCGTTCCGTTGCGGCTGGTCGGCGGAATCCACAATGCGTGGCGGGGCGGCAATGCGCCCGAACTTGCCGCGCTGTTCGAACGGGGCGATATCGACGTGACGGCGATGCAGGCATTCCTCGCGCGTGCGAGCGACGCTCTGTTGCCGTGGCTGGATGGTCCGCCGCAGACCAACGAGCCGGGGCGCTCGGCGCAGTTGATGACGGGCTTGCTCGAAATCGCCGCGCGGCATGGCCCGAAGCTCGAAATTCTCGAAATCGGTTCTTCGGCAGGGCTGAACTTGCTCATCGATCGCTTCCACATCGATCTGGGCGGGGTAACGGTCGGTCCGGAGGACTCGACGGTGCGGCTCAAGCCCGACTGGCGCGGCGCACCGCCTCCCGATGTCCCTCTCGACATCGTTTCGCTGCGTGGCGTCGATGTCGCGCCGATCGATGCGACCGATCCGCGACAGGCCGACCGCTTATTGTCCTATGTCTGGTTCGATCAGCCGCAGCGCGCCGAGCGCGTGGCCGCCGCAATCCAGATGCAACGCGACAAGGCGGTCGTGCTCGACAAGGGCGACGCCGCCGACTGGATCGAAGAACGGCTTGCGGAGCCGCAACCTGAAGGCGTCACGCGCGTCGTGATGCACTCGATCGTCTGGCAATATATCGGCGCGGCAGGGCAGGCGCGGATCACGACCGCGATCGAGGCGGCGGGCGCGAATGCCGATGCGCGGCGCCCGCTCGCCTGGCTGCGCGTCGAAGCCAACCGGACCGTCCATCGCCACGAAGTGACAATCCGCAGCTGGCCGTGCCATGCCCGGTCCATGCTCATCGGCTTTTCCCACGCGCACGGTTTTTGGGTGGAACGCCTCGCCGAAGCCGTACCGGGCGACGTTCCATAAGCGGCTTTGGCCCTAAGTTGCCCTATCCAAAAACGCGTCCATCGCCGCATTGACGGCTTCCGGCGCTTCCCACGGCACGAAATGGCCGCAATCGGGGACCTGCTCGATGGTCAGGTCGGTCACGACTTCGTCCAGTCCCTGAAGATTGCAAGGCGGCAGCGCGAGATCGTCCATCGCCCAGATGACCAGCGTTGGAATGGTCAGCTTCGGAAAGCCCGACAGCGGCTGGGCAGGGGGCACATCCTCGCCGATCGCCGGGACGTTCAGTGGCGTCGCGCGATACCAGTTGAGCATGCCGAATGCCGCGTCGCGGTCCTGCCAGTCCTTCAACAAGGCGTCGCGTTCCTCCGGCTCCATCGCCGAAGGCCGGTCCCACTTCACCGCCTTCATCAGGATGCCGGCCAGCCCGTGTTCGCGGACCAGCGCGTCATTCGCCGGATCGCGAAAGGCGCGCATATACTGGCTCGACGCGCGCTGCTCTTCATTCTCGACCAGCAATTTCTGAAAGATAGCCGGGTGCGGCGCGTTGGCGATGACCGCGCGGGTCACCCGGCCATTGGCCTGTCCCATCAGCGCGACACCCCAGGCGATCGCACCGCCCCAGTCATGCCCGACGATGGTGAATTTATCGACGCCGCACGCATCGGCCAGCGCAAAAATGTCGGCGGTTAGCTTGTCCGGCGTGTAAGCCGAAACCTCCTGCGGCTTGGACGATCCGCGATAGCCACGCTGATCGGGCGCGATGCAGCGGAACCTGTCCGAAAAATGCGCCAGCTGATGGCGCCAGGTGCGGTGGCTTTCGGGAAAGCCGTGGAGGAAGATCAGCACCGGCGCGTCGCGCGGGCCGACATCGACATAATCGAGTTCGACGCCCGTCGACAGTTTCGCGCGCTGCATCCTCTCTGTCATCCTACTCTCCCGGGGCTATCGCCTTGATCGCGAGAGCATGGACGCGTTGCCCTGGCAAGTCACCCAGCGCGCGATTGACCATACGCTGTCGCTCCAACCGCGACACCCCGGCAAACGCGGTGCTTTCGATCTCGACCGAAAAATGGCTTTCGCCTGTGCCGTCGTCGCCCGAATGGCCGCTGTGTTTGGCGCTGTCATTGCTGACCAACAGGCTGTTCGGCGCAAATGATTGCCGCAACAGCGTTTCGATTTCGGTTTGCACTTGTCCTTTGGTGTTCATTCGCCAAGTTTAGGCGACCCATGCCCGAACGCCAAACCCGCTTTCACGGCCGCGTGCCACGCCAGGATCGATGCGATCAGCCCGGCTGCGCCGAACCCGGCGAGTTCCGCGCGCCCCTGAGCGCGGGCGATTTCGACGGGCCGGGCCAGTATCGCTGGCTGTGCCTCGATCACGTCCGCGAATTCAATTCGGGCTATAACTGGTTCACGGGCATGACGACCGAGGAGATCGAGGCGTCGCAACGGCCCTATGCCGGGTGGGAACGCGAAACGCGCGCCTTCGCGCATTCCGGTGCCGATACCCCGCCGCGCTGGACCGATTTCCGCGACCCGCTCGACGCGATCAACGCGCGCTTCCGCACCGGCGAGCGCCCGCGCGGCGACGGCAAGCCATTGTCGGGGGACGACCGCCGCGCCCTCAAGGTGCTCGGCCTTAACGCCGATGCCGACCGCCGCGCGCTCCGCCAGCGTTATTCAGACCTAGTCCGCCGCTACCACCCCGACCGCAATGGCGGCGACCGAAGCAAGGAGGGCGACCTGCAAAAAGTCGTTGAGGCGTATCAGAGCCTCAAGGGGTCGCCAGCCTTCGCCTAATACGACGTTTGACACTGTCCGATTGCTTTTGTTAGCCATCGCATAGACTGCGCTACCGTCAGTCGGATCTTTGGGGGGATTATGCGAGTTTTGATTGGCGCTTTGGCGCTGTTCTTCGCCGTGCCGGCGGTTGCCGCAAACAACATTTCCGATTTCTACACCCGCGTTTCGTCGGGGGAGAATCTGGCCCCTGTATTCACGAACCCGATCGGTGCAACTTCCGTCAGGCAATATTCGGTCTTCGTGGAGATTTATGCGCGTGGCCGGGGGTCGATCGGAATCCCGCCGAATTACGATTGGCTGTCGGATGCGTTTTACACCTACGGCTATGACAATGGCGGCGACTATTACGATCTATCGCTCGGCACTACGGCTACGCCGCTCCAGGCTTACCGTCCTGACCAGACGGTTACGCGCGCGATCGTATTTGCCAACGGAGTCGGTCCCGTGGCCTCACCGTACCGGCCCGCTGCGGCTGGCAATTACGAATATCGGTTTGTCATTGATCTCGCGAAAGTCGGTGTTGTCGCGCCAATCGCGCTTCAATTCGGCGTAACTGAAGGGCAATATAGCGATAACCAGGGCAATTACGATCTGACCATTTGGCAGTTGAGTCCGGGGGCGATGGCGGCCACGCCCGAGCCTGGCGCTTGGCTCATGATGATCATGGGCATGGCCTCAGTTGGCGCGGCTGTTCGTCGTCGAGACCGGATCGCTGGAACAGCGACCTCGTCCTAATCCCGATCGGGCGCGCCGCCGGGGAAATAGTGGCGATAGGGCCGCGCGCCTTCGACCTGCCTGGCTACCGAAGGATATGCCAGTAGCCGCGCGCGATAAGCCCTGAGATTGCTCAGCCGGTCAGGAATTGGGTGCACCCAGTCCGCGTAGAACAATGACGGTGCCGCCGAAATGTCGGCAATGGTGAAGCGGTCGCCCACCGCCCAGCCTTCGCCCAAGCACGAATCGAGCCAGGCATAGGCCTTGTCGAGCACTTCGATCCCGCGCGCCGCGCCATCTTCGCTATCGCGCCCCAGCCGCAGGTTCACCGTGCGCTGCGCCGCGTTCATCACATAATTGTCGAATACCCGGTCGAGCATCCGCGCTTCGACGCCAGCCTTGCCGTCGGGGATCAGCCGGGGTTCGGGATGAATGACGTCGAGATATTCGATGATCGCGGTCGCTTCGAAGATCGTCGTGTCGCCATCGGTCAGGATCGGGAACAGCCCGTTGGGCGACAATTCCGCAAGCTTGCCGCCATGTTCGGGCTCTTCGACCATGCGGTATTCATAGGCCAAATCCTTTTCGTCGAGCGCGATCTGCGCCTTCCACGAGTAAGACGAGAAGGGGTGGGCATAGAGCGCAAGCGTCATCCGCGCACCGCCGCCTCGATGGCCGCGACGTCGATCTTCTGCATCGTCATCATCGCGCCAAATGCACGCTGTGCGACGTCACCGCCCTGTGCCATGGCTTCGGTCAGCGCGCGCGGCGTGATCTGCCACGACAAGCCCCATTTGTCCTTGCACCAGCCGCAGTCGCTGGGCTGACCGCCATTACCCACGATCGCGTTCCAGTATCGATCCGTCTCCGCCTGATCGTCAGTCGCGATCTGGAACGAAAACGCTTCGCTATGCCTGAACATGTCGCCGCCGTTGAGGCCCATGCATGGCACACCGCAAACCGTGAAATCGACGGTCAGGACATCGCCCTGCTTGCCGCTGGGATAAGCACCCGGCGCGCGATGCACCGCGGTCACCGCACTGTCGGGAAAGGTGGCCGCATAGAAGTTGGCGGCCTCCTCGGCGTCGTTGTTATACCACAGGCAGATCGTGTTCTTGGCCGTCATCGCGGTTACTCCTTGCCGCCGACCAGGGCGAACTGTGCGCCCTGCGGATCGGCGCCGATGATGATGTGGTCGCCGCCGGGGATTTGGTGCGGACCCATGACGATGGTGCCGCCGTGTTGCTTGACCGTCTCAACCGCTGCGGGGATCGAGGCGACGCGGAAGTAGAACGTCCACCCCGCCGGCTGCCCGGGAGAAACGCCCGCGACCCCGCCGATCAGACTGCCGTGGCGGATCATGTGATATTTGCCCGCCGGACCCATATCCATCTCGCCTTCCGTCACCCAGCCGAACCGCTGAGTATAGAATTTGAGGGCGTGCTCCGCGTCCGCCGTCCACAGCTCGTTCCATGCGACATGTCCCGCGATCGGCGCGTCATAGGCAAAGGCGTTGCTCGACGCGTCGGGATTTCCCGCCGTCGGTCGGGGCGTCATGATGTAGAATCGCGAACCGGCCGGATCGGCCACCATCGCAAAGCGGCCCGCCTCGGGCAGGTCGCGCGCGGGCATCAATACCCGACCGCCACCATGCTCAACACTGGTCACGGTCTGGTCGACGTTCTCGACCTTGACGTAACCGACCCAGCCCGGCGTTGCGCCGCCGGCCTGCATTTCTGCCGTCAGCGTCATCATTCCGCCGACATGTCCTGCGCTCGTCTCGATCTCGCGATATTCGGGCTGATCGCCGACGGTCCAAGGCAGGATCGCGGCGTAAAACGCCGCCGCGCCCTCCGCATCGGGCGTCATCAACTCGTACCAGATCCAGTCGCCATGTTTGTTGGTCATCTCGACCTCCGTTATTTCTTGATGTCGCTCACCACCGAAAAACCGCCGAAGAACATCCGTTTGCCGTCGAACGGCATTTCGGCGGGACCCGGTTCCTTCATCATCTCCGCCCAACCCGCGTCGCGCGTCGCCTTGTCGGGCCAGCCGACGAAGGACAGTCCGGGCATTTCATCGCCCTCCGCTTTGGTCGCGCGATAAAAATCGGTTGTCGAGCCGTGCGGCACATCCTCGCCCCAGCATTCCAGATCGAACAACGCGCCCTGCGCGCCGAACGCCGTCGCGCCGTCCTCGGACATCGTGATGAAGGCGTCTTTTTTTGCCGCAGAGACCGGCGCGATAAAGGCGTCGATATAGCCGGGCTCGCCATCCTTGAACCGCCGTTCGACCACGGGCAGGAAGCTGCCATAAATCATGCGCTTGCCGTCGAATGGCGGCGCTCCCGACATCCGTTCGTCCTTCATCGCAGCACCCATCCCCGCGTCGAGCGCCGCTTTGTCGGGCCATTCCATCCAGCCGAACACGACCTCCTCACCATCTTCGGCAGCAACCGCGCGATAAAAGTCGGTCGTCGTCCCACGCGGGACATCGGCGGCCCAGCCATCGACCACGCGGGTCGCGCCATGTTCGACCATCACTGCATCGACCCGCTTGGCGAATTCGAAATACTCGTCCCTGCGCGCAGTCGGGACCGCCGCGACAAAACCGCTGATATAGGTCATTGCTGTTCTCCATCCTTAGCCACGGGGGCGGGCTCATGGCCCTCGAACGATTTGAGTTGGTCGGCGATCGCGCGCCGGAACGCCGGTCGAGCCTTGGCGCGTTCGAGATAGGCGGTAAGCGTGGGGCGCTGCTTCATCGACGCGCTGCCTTCGCCGACGCGCAGGACGCTGGTCATCGCCAGATCGCCGATAGTGAAATCGCCCTCCAGCCAATCCTTGTCGCCCAGCGAATCCGCCAGCCGGTCGAGCCGCTGCCCCAGAAACTCGTACAGGCTCGGCTTGCGCAGCTTGGCCCACTCCTCGCCGCGCGCGAACACATTGACGTTGGTCAGCTCGAACATCAGCGGCTCGATCGTGTTCATCGCCGCGAACAGCCAGCTGATCGCGCGCGCCCGGGCCTGCGCGCCGGCGGGCAACAGTGTTTCGCCCTTTTCCGCCAGATGGAGCATGATCGCGCCGCTTTCGAACAGCTCGATATCGCCGTCATGCAGCGCCGGCACCTGGCCCCAGGGCTGATCGTGATAATAGCTGTCGGGGCGCGGCGTACCGACCAGCCGTTCGGCATAATCGAGCCCCAACTCCTCGCATGCCCAGCGCGCGCGGTAATCGCGGACATGGCCCCGCGCGAATTCGGGGACCCATGCCAATGACGTGATCACCAAGGGCGACGATGGATCGACCGGCATCAGCTCGCCGCCGGCAGATTATGCGCCATCGCCCAGCGATAGCCGAACGGATCGCGGACCTGTCCGTAACGCGCGCCCCAGAACATGTCGACGGGCGGCATCACGCCCTCGGCACCGGCGGCAACCGCGCGCGCGAACCATGCGTCGGCGTCATCGACTTCGAGGTGCAGCGTGAAGCCGCTCCCCGGCGTCTTGCCGGTGTCCGCCGGGCCCTGATATTCGGGGAACTCGTCGTTGAGCATCAGATCGGCACCGTTCAGCGTCATGCTGGCGTGCATCAACCGGGTGCCGTTTTCCTCGGGCAGACGGAATTGCTCGGTCGCGCCGAACGCCTTGGTGTAGAATTCGATCGCCTCGACCGCGCGCCGGTCGCCGATCGTGAGGTGCGGGGTCAACCCGCCGCGGGGTGTCGGTGCTTCACTCATCACTTCTCTCCTTCGACCAGCGCCGCGAGTTGTTCCGCGCACGCATTCCATCCATCTTCAAAACCCATTGCGCGATGTTGCTCCATCGCTTCGGCGCTCCAATGGCGCGAACTGGCGCGATACAGCGTGCCCTCCGGGTGCGGCTCGACCGACCAGCGGCCGACCATGAATGCCTCGTGCGGCACCCAACCTTTGGTCAGCGCGTCGGTCGACACCCAATGACTCCCGGACACGAATTCGAGGATCACGCCGTCGATTTTGTGTTCCTCACCAGCCGGGCCACGCAGCGTCATCTTGCTCGCGCCGCCTGCGCGCCATTCGATAGTCTCCACGTCGGTGCGCCACGGCTGTGGACACCACCATTCGGCGAAGCGGTTGGTCATCGCGTCCCAGACTTTGTCCGGCGACGCCTTGATGACGCGTTCGATGCTCAGCTCGTTCATTATCACGCTCCCAACAGCGCGCGGACGCGGGCGTCGCGCAAGTACAGGCCGGCCCAGACGAGCACGCCCAGATACACGCCGAACAGCGTGAACCCGAAGAGTGGGCTGCCGACGCGCAGATGGGCGAACACCGCGCCACCCAGATACCCGGTCAGCAATATTGCGCCGAGCGGCGACGTCCGCGGCCAGGCGTAGAACGCGGTGCAGATCGCCAGGACACCACCGAGTAACTGGTAGAAGCTCGTATCCGCCACTATACCAAGCGGCGGACTATTGGCGATCATCATCGCTGGCGCGAACAGCTTTCCCGCCGCGTCCATCCCAAGCAACAGGACGGCCAGCCCGCTCAGGCCGATCCCGAAGCGGCGGCCGGTCAGGCGTGGCGCGCGAGGCACTGCATCGACAGTCAAGCTCGTCATTTCTTCTCTCCTTCTAGCAACATGGCAACGTAGCGTTTCAGGTGCGCGACACTGTCGCGGGCGGCCCCCGCGTCGTTCTTCGCCTTGGCGACGACATAGGCGCCTTGCAGCACCGCCTGAATGTGCAGCGCCAGACCGGTCGGCGACACACCCTTGCGGCCCGCGTCTGTCAGTGCGGCGGCGAGATCGGGCTCGACCGTCGCCGCGGTCGTTTCGATGGCCTGCGCGGCGGCATCGCGGATCGCGGGGTGCGAGATGTGGACCTCCTGCGCCAGCGTTCCGGCGAGGCAGGAGAATTCGTCCGTGCCGCCCTCGATCAACTGCGACCGCAGATCGAGATAGGCGAGCACGCGGTCGCGCGGCGTGGTGCCGTGGACCAAGTCAATTAATTGCTTGCCGATCTCACCCCATCGCGCCGCGACGGCGATGCCCAACGCTTCCTTCGATTTGAAATGATGGAAGAACGCGCCCTTGGTCACGCCCACGGCGGCACACAGATCGTCGACCGACGTCGCGGCAAACCCGCGATTGCGGATGCTGTCCGTCGCCGCCTCGAGCAGGCGCTCACGGGTCGTAACGAGGGGAGGGCGACTCGACATTCACAAGACATACCGACCGGTCGGTATGGTGTCAAATTGTCCAGCACGTGCTTGTCTTTCTTGTCCACCCATAGCATCGCCACAAGCGACATGGCCGAACTCCCCAACACCCAGCCCGACGCTCGCGGCAGCACCATCCTCGACGCGCCCGACAAAAAGGTCAGCGTCCGTGACCTGTTCGGCATCGACACCGACATGATGGTCCCGGCGTTCAGCGAGGCGGACGAACGCGTCCCGGACATGGACGCGAGCTATGTGTTCGACGCGGACACTACCCTCGCGATCCTCGCCGGCTTCGCATACAACCGCCGCGTGATGGTCCAAGGCTATCACGGCACCGGCAAGTCGACGCACATCGAACAGGTCGCGGCGCGCCTCAATTGGCCGTGCATCCGCATCAACCTCGACGCGCATATCAGCCGCATCGACCTGATCGGGCGCGACGCGATCGTGCTGCGCGACGGCCAGCAGGTCACCGAATTCCGCGAAGGCCTGCTCCCCTGGGCGCTGCAGACCCCGACCGCTTTGGTGTTCGACGAATATGATGCCGGTCGCCCCGACGTCATGTTCGTCATCCAGCGCGTGCTGGAAACCGAGGGCAAGCTGACCCTGCTCGACCAGAACCGCGTGATCCGCCCGTCGCCGTGGTTCCGCCTGTTCGCCACCGCCAACACCGTCGGCCTGGGCGATACCAGCGGCCTGTATCACGGCACGCAGCAGATCAATCAGGGCCAGATGGACCGCTGGAACATCGTCGTCACGCTCAACTATCTCCCCGCCGCGGTCGAGGCGCAGATCGTCCTCGCCAAGTCCGGCGAGTACGATCACGAAGGCGGCAAGAAAGAAGTCGATCAGATGGTCAAGGTGGCGGAACTGACCCGCCAAGGCTTCATCAACGGCGACATCTCGACCGTCATGTCCCCGCGCACCGTGATCACCTGGGCGCAGAACGCGATGATCTTCAAGGATATCGGTTTCGCCTTCCGCCTGACCTTCCTCAACAAATGCGACGAAGCGGAGCGGGCGCTAGTCGCCGAATATTACCAGCGCGTGTTCGGCAAGGACTTGCCGGAGAGTGTGGTTGGGAAGGGCTGAGCAGTCGGGCTAGACCAACGTCTGCTAACGACCCAATAGCGGACAATCACTCTATGCAACCCGCCTCTCGATTGCGGACGTTCGCATCATCGTCGATGGTGGGACGATGAAGGCGTTGATTCCTGTGGCACTGCTGGCGGCATATCCAATGCTCGCGCATGCTGATTTTATTGCGACTGGTCCATTTTATTTGCCTACCAATGTAACGACGTCGGACCGAGAGAATATCATGGCAATAGTCGTGGATGCTCAAAAACTAACCGACGGCACAGTATATCTGTGCTCGACATCCACGTCGCTGTCAGTTGGTAGGCAGAACCAGAAGGCTGTGCGCGCTGAGCTAATTGCCGATGGGCTATCCAGCGCGATAATCCGCGTCGGTCAGCGGTGCAGAAGCGAATTGCGTCATCCTTCCATTTCAGAAGCTGCAAGGGATGCCGTCGTCGTGTTTGTCGGCCCAAGCGGCAGCTAACGAGGGGTTGTCAATCATAGCAGCCGTTCCACTTCCCACCAAATAGCGGACTCTCAGCCCCTCACTTCTCCCTTCCAAAATAGGGAATCAAAGCAGAACACACTGCCCGACTCGCGGCCACACTGCAGAGGCGTGGATGCGGATCCAGATGGGGGCGGGGGCTGACAACCTCGTCCGACGGGCGAGAAGACCTGAATCAGCATGAATCAACGGTGCAGTCGAAACGCTTCACAGACATGAATCGGCATGAATCGACCGGCAGGCTAGCAGCACTTTGCGTCAACGTAAGACAACGTAAGCCGTTCGGTGCCGGTTCTCATACCAGCATGTCGCCCCTGCGCAGGCAGGGGCCTAGATGGACCCTCCACACATGCCTTCGTTTCAATTTGTGAGCTCATCTGGGCTCCTGCCTGCGCAGGGGCGACATGGTTGGGATGTTGAGCTAGCGATCTAAAATGACCGACGCCTCCATGACCCGTCCCCCACCACTCACCGGCCGCCGCGTGCTCGATTTGTCGCGCGTGCTTGCGGGGCCATGGTGCGGGCAGATCCTCGCCGATCTGGGCGCGGAGGTCATCAAGGTCGAAAACCCCAAGGGCGGCGACGATACCCGCGCCTGGGGGCCACCGTTCGCGGGCGGGGAAAGCGCTTATTACCTCAGCGCCAATCGCGGCAAACGCTCCATCGCGGTCGATTTGGCGAGCGCGGAGGGGCAGGCGATCGTCCTCGAACTCGCCGCCAGGGCCGACATCCTCATCGAGAACTACAAGCTGGGCGGGCTCGATCGTTTCGGGCTGGATTATGCCAGCGTCGCCAAGGTCAACCCGCGTCTGATCTATTGCTCGATCTCGGGCTATGGCCGCACCGGCCCGGCCGCCGCACGCCTCGGCTATGATTACGTGATCCAGGCCGAAGGCGGCTTGATGGCGATTACCGGCGAAACCGACGGTCCGCCGGTGCGCGCCGGGGTGGCGGTGGCAGATCTGTTCACCGGCATGGCGGCGGCGCAGGCGTGCCTCGCCGCGCTGATCGCCGCCGATCGGGATGGCCTCGGCCAGCATATCGACATGGCGCTGTACGATTGCCAACTCGCGATGCTCGGCAACGTCGCCAGCGACTATCTCATCTCCGGCAACGAAGCGAAGCGCCACGGCAACGGCCACCCGACCGTGGTGCCTTACGAAAACTTACCGACCGCCGACGGCCGCGTCGTCATCGCCGTGGGTAACGACCGCCAGTTCGCGGCGCTGGCGACCCTGCTCGGCCGGGCCGACCTGGCGGCGGACGATCGTTTCACCAAAAACGCCGGACGTATCGTCAACCGCGAAGCCTTGCTGGTCGAGCTAAAACCATTGGTTGCCGAACACACCACCGGCTGGTGGCTGGAAAACCTGCCCAAGACCGGCATTCCCGGCGGCGAAGTCACCCCCGTCAGCCGCGCCGTCGATAGCGAAGTGTCGCACGCGCGCGGAATGGTCGTCGAAGTGCCGCATCCGACGGCTGAGACCATCCGGCTGATGGCCTCGCCGCTCAAGCTTTCCGGCACACCGGTCCGCGCGCCACAGACGCCGCCATTACTCGGACAGGATAGCGATGCGGTGCTGGCGGAACTCGGTTACGACGAAGCGCGGATCGAACGCCTGCGCGCGTCGGGGGCCATCGCCTGAGCAAGCGCCGCCTTGGCCTTGATCCCGTCGAGAATTGCCGCACCTGCCAGAAACACCGACCCGGTGCATGCCGCCGCCAGCATCCAGCCGCCGAAGCCGTGATAGGTGGCCATATAATGCTCGCCACGCTCGATCGCGCCGACCGCGAGCGCATAGATGATCAGAAACGCTTCGGTGCGCGTCTTGATCACGAACAGGCGACCGATCTTGCTGAACATCTTAACAACCTCCGAACGAACCCGGTAAACGAGAAGCTAACGGCCTGGTTGCGCGTGTCGATGCACAAAGAGGGTTAATACAATCAAACGGTCAGGTTGAGTGTTTCAAACAGGGATTCGCGCGCTTTCGTCAGTTGCGCATGCAGCGCCAAGTCGTTGAGTTGCGCTGCTTCGATCGCCTCCGGCCACTCCGCCGAAATCACCGCGGCGATCGCGTCGAGTTTTGCCGCATCAACCATGAATCGTGGGTCGATCGTCCCGGGATCGCACACCACGCGCAAGCGCAGGCACGCCGGTCCGCCGCCATTGGCCATCGACTCGCGGACATCGACCGGCAGCAGTTGGCGGATCGGCCCGTTGCCCGCGATCATCGTCTGCAGCCAGTTCCATACGGCGGGTACGTCTTGCGCATCGGTCGGCAGGATCAGCGCCATGCCGCCCGTCGGCAGGGTTACGAGCTGCGCATTGAACAAATAACTTTTGATGGCGTCGGCCAGGCTGATTTCCGCGGCGGGAACTTCGACGAGTTGAAAGCCGGACACCTTGGCGGCGAGCGTATCGAACAGGCGCTGTTTGTCGGCAAACGCCTGCTCATGCGCGAACAGCACGGTCTCGTTGGCCACCGCGACCACGTCGTTGTGAAAGGCCCCGGCGGCAATCGCTTCCTCGGACTGTTGGGCGAAGACCGTGTCGCGGACGCCGTGCGCGCGGGCGACGGCCTTCGACGCTTCGATATGTTGCCGCGCGGGAAACGGCCCGCCGCGCTCGCCATAGACGAACACCCCAACGCCGGGCGCATCGTGCCGTTCGCACAGGCGCATATGATTGGCGGCGCCCTCGTCACTGAACGGGGCAGGGACGGGCGCATGAACGACGAAATCACTCCCGCCGAATGCCAGCCGCAACTGCCGCAGCGTCTCCGGCCATTCGTGGCTGCGATGCAGCATGGTGACCAAGTTAGCCGCGCTCAAATGGCATTTGCCGTCCAGCGTATCGGGCGCGGGGGAGACTGTCGCCGCGTTCGCCGCCCACATCGCCGACGCGCTGAGCGATTGCGCGAGCAGATGCGGCTCGGCGTGAGCCGCATCGGTCGCAAGGCTCGCTAGCCAGCGCGCATCGGGACGCGGGTGGGGCAACAATATCCCCTGCGGCAGGCCCAGCGCCAGATTGTGCCGCATCTTGGCGACGCCCTGCAACGCGGCGGCGCGCGGGTGCGCCGTCTTGCCCGCATTGCCCGTCGCCGCCAGGTTGCCGAAACTCAGCCCCGCATAATTGTGGCTCGGCCCGACGATCCCGTCGAAGTTGACCTCGACCAGCGGCATTATTCGCGCCCGATCGCCAGCACCGCCGCGTCATTCGCGACACCCAGCGCCGCCGCCGCGTCCGGGCCGGCATAGCAGGCGACGAAATCGGCGAGGCGGCCGGTGGCGACGATGGTCCCTTCGCCGGTCACCGCGTCCAACGCCATGTCGCGTGCATCGCGCACACTGCGAACCCCATCGGTACGCGCCGTCATGGTCGGACCACCATCGAAGATGTCGATATAGGATTCCCAGTTAAACCCCTCGTTTTCCAGCATTCGCATGGCCGCGCGCCCGCTCGGATGCGGCAGGCCGATCGCCGCGCGCGCTGTCTCGGGCAGCATCGCGGTGTAGACCGGATGTTTGGGCATCAAATCGGCGATAAACTGGCCCCCGTTGATCGCATTGAACTGATCGGCTTCCTGGAAATTCATCCCGAAAAACCGCCCGGCGACACCATCCCAGAACGGCGAGCCGCCCGCCTCGTCGATCACCCCGCGCAGTTCGGCGAGGATGCGGTCGGCAAACCGCGCGCGATGCTGCCGGATGAACAAATACCGGCTGCGCGCGATGAGCAGGCCGAGTCCGCTGGCACGCTCGTTTGGATGGAGGAACAGCCCGCCCACTTCGCTCGACCCTTCGAGGTCGGTCGAGAGCGTCAACATATCGGCGCGAAACGTCCGGTTGAGTTCCTTGCTGTGCTGGGTCAGCGCCCCGATGCGATAGGAATAGAACGGCGCGACTTGCCCGACACGACCGAACAATTGGCACGTCCCGCGAACTTCCCCCGTCGCGACATTTTCGAGCACCAGCACAAACAGATCGTCGGCCAGCGTGTCGTCATCGCGCGCAAATGCCGCTGCCGAGCGTTCGAGCTTGGCGCGCAGCGACTTGCGATCGGGTGGCAAATTGGTGAACCCGCCGCCGGTCAGCTTGGCCATTTCATAGAGCGCGCCGAGATCGCTCTCCCGCGCCGCGCGCATGCGAAATGTCATAGGTTCCTCTCCGCCAGTCGCGACAATGTCAGCGCCGACAGTGCCGCGCGTTCGGCCAAACTCGCCAAGATCAGATACTCCTGATCCGAATGGATCGCCCCGCCGCGCACGCCCATAGTGTCGACCACCGGGATCCCGCAGGCCGCGATGTTGTTACCGTCGCACACTCCGCCCGTGGCCTTCCAGGCAATGGTCTGGCCCAAATCGAGACCGGCGTCGCGGACCAGCCCGAACAGCGTCTCTGCGGCGGGCGTCAACGGTTTGGGCGGACGGCCGAAACCGCCATGCATGTGAATAGTGACATCATGCTCTAGCGAGATGGCCGCAGCGATGCTTTGAATCGCCAGTCTGGCCTCCGCTTCCAGCTCCGGAGTGAGCGGCCGCAGATTTGCCCGGACAATCGCCCGGTCGGGCACCACATTATTCGGTCCGCCGCCGTCGATCCGCGCAGGATTCACGCTCAGCCCGTCGCGGCGCAGCGCGCTCAGGCGCAGCACCAGGTCGGCCGCCGCGACGATGGCGTTGCGGCCGTCTTGCGGGTTGCGCCCGGCATGGGCCGCGCGACCGGCGATCGAGAAACTGAAATTACCGCTGCCCGGTCGTGCTCCCGCCAGCGTGCCGTCAGGCAGGGCGGCAGGCTCGTACGTGAGCGCCGACGCCTTGCCGCGCGCCAGTTCGGCGATCAGCGCGGCGGAGGATGCCGAACCGGTCTCCTCGTCGCTGTTGATCATGACGTCATAGCCGAGCGCCGACCCGTCGTTCTCCAGCGCTTGCAATGCCGCCAGCATCACCGCGATGCCGCCCTTCATGTCGGCGGTGCCGGGGCCGTTAATCACGCCGTCGGGCAAGTCGGTCAGCGTCTGAAACGGATGATCTACGGCAAACACCGTATCCATATGCCCGGTCAAAAGGACGCGCCTCTCCGCCCCGGGGCGCACCCGGACGACGAGATGCCGCCCATGCACCACTTCGTTCTCGCGCCCCTCGCGATCGATAGCCGTTACCATCGCGGGTTCGACTAATGCCACTTCACCCGGCAAGACGGCAAAGGCATCGGCGAGCTGCCCGGCGACGTCCGCCAAGCCCGCCAGATTGCCTGTGCCGCTATTGATCGTCGCCCAGGCGCGCAGCTGAGTTTCCATCGGTGCCGCGGCGGCCCGGTCGCAGAGCAGCGTTTCGCGCGCCGTCATCCCCGTCATGCCGCCCCCATAACGACCGGCTCGGCGCTTGTCGAAGGGCCGAATCACCGGCATGGGGTGTGGGCCTCCTCCCCAGGCATTGGTTTTTGCTCGTGGAAGGAGTTCCCATGTATTTCGATCGCGCCGGGCTGCAGATTGCGCCCGAACTGGCGGATTTTGTCGAGCGCGAGGTGCTGCCCGGCCTCAATCTGCCGACAGATCAATTCTGGCAGGGTGCTGCGGATATTTTCGCGCGCTTCGTGCCGGTCAATCGCGCCTTGCTTGCCAAGCGAGACAGTCTGCAAGCGCAGATTGACGCCTGGCACGCGGCACACACCGGGCAGGCGATCGACGCCGCAGCGTATCGCGCGTTCCTGACCGAGATCGGCTATCTCGTCCCTGAGCCTGCTTCGTTCAGCGTCGAGACGGCGAACGTCGATTCGGAAGTCGCGACGATGGCGGGGCCGCAGTTGGTGGTGCCCGCGCTGAACAGCCGCTTTCTACTCAACGCCGCCAATGCGCGCTGGGGTAGCCTGTACGATGCGCTTTACGGCACCGACGCACTCGATGCCCCGGCGGCGACGCCCGGCGGTTACGACAAGGTGCGTGGCGCGGCAGTGGTCGCGCGGGCGAAAGCGTTTCTCGACGAGGCCATCCCTGGCTGGCGCGAAGGCGCGCATTTGATCGCCGAGCGCGCGGGCGGAAAACTGTTCAAGCATAACGGCCTGCACATCGAACTGGTGATCGACCGCGACCATCCGATCGGTCGCGACGATCCGGACGGGATCGCCGACGTCATCCTCGAATCCGCGCTGACCGCGATCGTCGATCTCGAGGATTCGGTTGCGGCGGTAGACGGCGAGGACAAGGTTGCGGGCTATCGCAACTGGCTCGGGCTGATGAAGGGCGACCTCTCCGCCAGTTTCGACAAGGGCGGACGAACGATGACCCGCACACTCGAAGGCGACCACGAATGGGGGGACATCACGCTTCCCGGCCGTAGCCTGCTGTTCGTCCGCAATGTCGGCCATCTGATGACCACGCCCGCCGTGCTGCTGGCCGACGGGAGCGAAGCGCCCGAAGGCATTCTCGACGCAATCATGACATCGACCGTCGCCAAACATGACCTGATCGGCAGCGGCAAGTTCAAGAACAGCCGTGCGGGCAGCATTTATATCGTCAAACCCAAGATGCACGGGCCCGACGAGGCCAAACTCACCAACGACCTGTTCGACGCGGTTGAAGACCTGCTCGCTCTCTCGCGCCACACCATCAAGGTCGGCGTGATGGACGAGGAACGGCGGACATCCGCCAATCTTGCCGCCTGCATCCACGCCGTGCGTGGGCGCGTCGCCTTCATCAACACCGGCTTCCTCGATCGCACCGGCGATGAAATCCACACCTCGATGCAGGCCGGGGCGATGCTGCCCAAGGCCGAGATGAAGCTGCAACCGTGGATCAAGGCGTATGAGGCGCGCAACGTCGCCATCGGCCTGGCCTGCGGACTCAGCGGCAAGGCCCAGATCGGCAAGGGTATGTGGGCCGCGCCCGATCGCATGGCAGACATGCTGGCGCAGAAGATCGGCCACCCGCAATCGGGCGCCAACACCGCCTGGGTCCCGTCGCCGACCGCCGCGACGCTGCACGCGATGCATTACCATCAGGTCGATGTGTTCGCCGAACAGACGGGCAAGACGGCGATTGCGCCACTCGAAGAACTGCTGACAATCCCGCTGGCACAGGGGCGCAATTGGTCCGAAGCGGAAATTACGCGCGAACTCGACAATAATGCGCAGGGTATCCTCGGCTATGTGGTGCGCTGGATCGATCAGGGCGTCGGCTGTTCGAAAGTGCCGGACATCGATGACGTCGGCCTGATGGAAGATCGCGCAACGTTGCGCATTTCGTCGCAGGCGCTGGCCAACTGGCTGCTCCACGGCGTTTGCACCGCGGAACAGGTCGATGCCGCGTTCGCGCGCATGGCGGCGAAGGTCGACGGGCAGAACGCGGGCGACCCGCTGTATCGCAAACTGACGCCGGACGGCCTCGCCTGGCAAGCTGCGCGCGCGCTGGTGTTCGAAGGTGTGGCACAACCCAATGGTTATACCGAGCCCTTGCTCCACCGCTTCCGGCAACTGGCCAAGGCGCGCCATAACTGAGCGAGGCTGGACTCCTGCGTCTCAGCCGCCATGATGCACCAAACGGGGAGGGCGCGATGGCACGGACCATCTTCATCTATGGTCTTGTTGCGGGCGTTCTGACGCTGACGCTGGTCGGCGTGGGCGCGGGCATCCTCGGTTTCGATCATGGCGTAGAGGGCATGGTCTGGGGCTATGTTTCGATGGTCGTCGGCCTCAGCGTGATGTTCGTCGGTGTCCGGCGCTATGCCGAAGCACACGGTCCGCTGACGTTCGTCCAGGCGTTTTTGCCGGCGTTCGGCATCTTCGTTTTTGCCGGGCTGATCTACGTGGTCGGCTGGGAAGCCTATCTCGCCGCGACGCATTACACCTTTGCAGAGGAATTCGCGTCGCAAACCGTGGCGGCAAAGGTTGCCGAGGGTGCGACCGCGGCCGAACTGGTCAAGCTCGAAGCCGACATGGCGCACTTCAAATTACAATATGCCAATCCGTTGTTCCGCCTGCCGATGACGTTTCTGGAAATCGCGCCGATCGGGCTGATCCTGTCACTGCTCGCCGGTTTTGCGATGCGCACGCCGCGCGGTGACGATCACGCTTTCGACGACGAGGACTAAGCGAGCCTCTTTACCCGCTGCCACATCGTGAGCCGCTGGGTGATAATCATACCCAGTGCGAACAGCATCGACGCATCGATCGCCACCGCGCCCGCCGAACTCGCAAACCATTCGCGCGCGCCCTGCCGCAGCAGCATCAGCACGATGAGCAACATGAAGGCGAATGACGACGCCTTCGCCAAAATCTGATCGCCGTCGCGCCGCAACGCGATGGTGTGCGCCCGCCCGTAACCCATGCCGATGCCCGCCGCGAACGCCACGACCAGGATGGCGATATGCAGCGGCGTCGGCGACGGGTGCGGCGAAAACCACAGGCCCAGCGCGATCATCCCGCCCGCCACCACCGGCATGATCCACAATTGCGCGGGATTGAGCGGTCGTTCCTGCCCCGGCCGGACGCGGAGATAGAGGACGCCGACGATGATGATCGGCAGGATCCACGGAAGCGATTGCTGCAACGTCATGCGGCGGACCTCGGCGGCAGATGGGACGCGAATTCTTCAAGGACTTCCTCGTACAGGCGCTTTTTGAACGCGACGATCAGGTCGGGCAGACGCCACGGATCGACCCATTGATAGGCGCGGAATTCGGGATGGGCGGTGTCGAGGTCGATGTCCGCCTCGGTCCCGCGAAAGCGCATCAGGAACCAGCTCTGGCTTTGGCCCTTATATTTCCCGCCCCATAACTTTGTGCCAAGTTCCGGCGGCAGCTCGTAGAGCAGTGGTCGCGAAGCCTCGGCGACGATCTCGACCTTGTCCGGGCCGATGCCGGTCTCCTCCTCCAACTCCCGCAACGCGCCATCGCGCGCGCGCTCACCTGGATCGAGCCCGCCTTGCGGCATTTGCCAGGCATCGAGCGAGCTATCGATCCGCTGTGCGACAAACACCTTGTTTTCGTCATTGAGCAGCATCACCGCCGCCGCGGGGCGATATGTCACGCCGCCTGAGCCGCCTGACGCATCACGCGGTCGGCTTCGGCCTCGGCAATCATCGGCTTCAGCACCGCGAATGCGCCCAGAATGTCGCCGGTCGAAGACGGCACCGCGCGGCGCAAGCAGATGAAGCCGTGAATATTGCCCTCCGCCTCGCGATAACTGACCGTGACACCCGCTTGCGCCAGCGCCGCCGCATAAGCCCGGCCATGATCGCGGATCGGATCGAGCCCCGCCGTCATGATCAGCGTCGGCGGTGTTCCGGTATGCGTGTGTCGCAGCGGCGCCCCGCGAATGTCGCTGGCGGGCGCGGCATAGCTGTCGAAGAACCACGTCATGCTTTCTTCGGTCAACAGCTTGCCGATCTTGTGCTGGTCGTAAGACGCGAACATCTCATGGTCGTCGACCGCCGGGTAGATCGGAAATTGCGCGATCACTGGCACCGCTGCGGATTTGTCGCGCAGCGCCTGCGTCGTCACGATGGTCAGGTTGCCGCCCGCGCTGTCGCCCGACAGCACGAGCGACGTCACCGCGCGACCCAATTCGGCCGGCGACGATGCGATCCAGCGCGTCGCCGCTTCGCAATCGTCGGGCGCGGCGGGGAAGGGGTGTTCGGGCGCGAGGCGGTAATCGATCGCGACCACCGGTATGTCGAGTTGCCGCGCAGCCTCCGCACAATAGGGTTCGTGGCTTTCGAGATCGCCAATCACGAAGCCGCCGCCGTGGAAGAACACCATCACCGGCCCCGGCTCACGCTTGTCGCGCGCGTCGTACAGCCGCGCCGGAATGTTGCCCGCGGGGCCGGGAATACTGATATTCTTGAGTACCGCCAGTTCGCCGACATCGGCATCGGCCAGCGGGCGCATCGCGACATACATCGCGCGGGCCGCAGGCGCGCCCATTTCGTGCATCTTGGGTCCGGGCACATTGTTCAGATAGGCGAGAAATGCCTGCACGTCGGGACGCATATAATCTTCAGCCACGGGCCTCTCCTCTGGCGGGGTTTTGCTTTGCAACCTAGCTAACCCGCACGATGCACGTCGTCCATCACCCCGATTATGTCGCGCATCCCCAGCCGGGGCAGCATAGCTTCAGCAAATATGGCGCGGTGATGGAACTGTTGCGCGCCGACCCTGCATTGATCGAGCATCGGCCCGAGCCATGCCCGCGCGACTGGCTCGAAGCGGCGCATGACTCGGCTTATGTCGATCAGGTGCTGACCTGCGCCGTGCCGCGCGACATCGAGCGCCGCATCGGTTTTGCCGTAACGTCCGACGTATCGCGGCGGGCGCAGCTCAGTCCCGGCGGAACCTGGCTGGCCGCGCGGTTGGCGCTCGAGCACGGCTATGCGGCCAACGCAGCGGGTGGCAGTCATCACGCTTTGCCCGACACTGGCGCAGGATTCTGCGTCTTCAACGACCTTGCGGTGGCGGCGCTGCGATTGCTCGGCGAAGGGACCGTCGCGCGAATCCTGATCGTCGATCTGGATGTGCATCAGGGCGACGGGACCGCGACGATCCTCGCGGGCCGCGATGACATCATGACGTTGTCGCTCCATGCGGAGAAGAATTTTCCGGCAAGAAAGGCGCGTTCGACGATGGATGTCGGCCTGCCGGATGGGCTGGACGATGCGGGCTATCTCGACGCACTGCGGCCCGCACTCGACGCGATGATCGCGCGCAACCGACCGCAATTGATCCTCTATCAGGCGGGCGTGGACGTCCACCGTGACGATAAGCTTGGCCGCCTTGCGCTGAGCGACAACGGTATAGCCGCACGCGACACGATGGTTGCCGAAGCAGCGAAACGACGCGGCATCCCGCTCGCGAGTGTCATGGGCGGCGGGTATGGCGATGATGTCGTGACCGTTGCCGCGCGACATGCCGCCGTCATCCGCACGCTGGCGGCTGTGCTCGGCTAGCGCGGCAACGCCTTGAGCCAGCCGATGAGCAGGTCGGCGAGCGCGATGCGCGCGTCGGAATAGCTGTGGTCGGTGGCAAGATGAACCGTGTGCAGCCGCCCTTTGCCGAACTTGCCGATGGCGGTTGCCAGCGGTGCGGACATCGTTGCCAGCCCGTCGTCCGACGTGACAATCAGGACAGGCATCGCGCTCAACGCCTCGGCTCCGGCCACGAAATCGAATTGGTCGCCTGCCGCGATGACTTCCACGGCCATGGCCCGGGGCGAGGTGCCAGCGAGCGCCTCCACTCCGTTCTCGGCGAACACCTGGGTCGCAGAGTCGCGGTGCAGGCGACCGATCATATTCAACGAGCTGGCCGAGATCAGCGCCGCACCGCGAAGTTCGGGATGTCGCGCGGCGACCATCGCGGTCACCCAACCCCCCAGACTGTGCCCCGCCAGCGCCACGCGCTGCGGATCGATGTTCAGTGCCTTTGTATTCGCGGGAGCGCGAATATAGGCGAGCACGGCATCGGCATCTTCCAGATCGTGCGCAAACCGATAAATGCCGGGACTGCCCCAGGAGCCGCGATAGTTGAAGGTGATGACGGTCCACCCCGCCCGGCGCACCGCCTGTGCCAGATCGAGGTTTTTCTCGTTCCCCGGCAGACCGTGGCACAGGACCATGACCGGATGCGGTCCCGCACCCGCGGCGATATAGGCAAGGCCGTTGATGTTGACCCCGCCGCTTGGAATATGGAGCACCTCCATCCGCGCCGGGTGCTGTGCGTCGCGAGGTGGGTCGGTAAAGATTGCCGGATCTACCGCCGCCAATGCGGGCGTGGCGAAGATGAGGAGGATCGCGGCTAAAGATCTGAGCATGGCCACCCTTGATTTCCTTGGTTGCAGCGCGGAGATGCGCCGTTAGGGGACGGATGTCGAACAACGGAAAGATCGATGGCTTCAGCCACGCATGAACTGACTCTCGAAGAAGCGAACGCAAACCCCGCGCCCGAAAATCTGGTGGTCCGCTTTGCCGGCGATTCCGGCGACGGGATGCAACTGACCGGCGGGCAATTCACGCTGGCGACGGCGCTGGCGGGCAACGATCTGGCGACTTTCCCCGATTTCCCGGCGGAAATCCGCGCGCCGCAGGGCACATTGTTCGGCGTTTCCGCATTCCAGATCAATTTCGGGTCGACCGCGATCGAAACCGCGGGCGACCAGCCCGACGTGCTCATCGCGATGAACCCCGCCGCGCTGAAGGTGAACGTCCAGCAGCTCAAGACCGGCGGGCTGATCATCGCCGACGAGGGCGAGTTCACGGCGCGCAACCTCGCGAAGGCGGGCTACGAAGTCTCACCGCTGACCGACAACAGCCTCGCCAAATGGCAGGTCATCGCCTTCAACATCAGCCAGATGACGCTCGATGCCGTGAAGCCGTTCGGGCTGGGCAACAAGGAAGCGTTGCGCTGCAAGAACATGTGGACGCTGGGGCTGGCGTGCTGGATGTTCGATCGCGAGCGCGGCCCGTTGGTCGATTGGCTCAAGACCAAATTCGCCAGCGCGCCGGTGCTGGCCGATGCCAATATCGCCGCGCTCAACGCGGGCCATGCCTATGGCGAGACCGCGGAGCTTGGGCCGAGCGTGAAGCAGCATTCGATGCCTGCCGCACCTGCCGAGCCGGGGCTGTATCGTACCGTCACCGGAGCGGAAGCGATCGCCATGGGGCTCGTCGCCGGAACTCAGCTGGCCGGGCTGAAGATGTTCTTTGGCGGCTATCCGATCACCCCGGCGTCGGCGATCCTGCACTATCTGTCGCGGCTGAAGGAATTCGGCGTCACGACGTTTCAGGCGGAGGACGAGATCGCCGCGATTTCGAGCGCGATCGGCGCGTCCTATGCCGGCAGCCTCGGCGTCACGTCGTCGTCCGGCCCGGGCATTGCCTTGAAGGGTGAGGCGATGGGCCTCGCGATCATGACCGAATTGCCGCTCGTGATCATCAACTCACAGCGCGGCGGGCCATCCACCGGCCTGCCGACCAAGACCGAGCAATCCGACCTGTATCAGGCGGTCTATGGCCGCAACGGCGACGCGCCGATGCCCGTCATCGCCGCGCGTTCGCCCTCCGATGCGTTCGACGTGGCGATCGAGGCGGTGCGGCTGGCAGTGCGTTACATGACGCCGGTGATGCTGCTGACCGACGGCTACATCGCCAATGCCGCCGAGCCGTGGAAGGTGCCCGATACCGACGCGTTCGAGCCGTTCCCGGTGACTTTCGCCGAGGCGCGCGAGGGTGAGCACTTCCTGCCTTATGGTCGCGACGAGAAACTGGCGCGGCCGTGGGTCAAGCCGGGCACGCCGGGTCTGATCCACCGTATTGGCGGCATCGAAAAGGCGGTCGAGACCGGGCACATCGATTATTCGCCCGCCAACCATCAGGCGATGACCAAATTCCGCCGCATGAAGATCGACGGCATCGCCGACGACATCCCGCCGCAAGACGTCACGCTGGGCGAGGATCGCGGCAAGCTCGTGATCGTCGGTTGGGGCTCGACCTTTGGCCCGATCCACCAGGCGGTGCGACGTCAGCGCGCCAAGGGCCGCGACGTTCACCACATTCACATCCGGCACATCTGGCCGCTGCCGCGCAACCTCGGCGCACTGCTCAAGAACTACGACCGCGTCGTGGTGCCGGAGATGAACTCGGGCCAGCTCAAGACCGTACTGCGCGACCAGTATCTGGTCGACGCTCGCTCGATCGCCAAAGTCAGCGGCCAGCCGTTCCGCATTGCCGAAATCGAAGCTGCCATCGAAAGTTATTTGTCATGAACGACATGACCCCCATTCGCACCACCACGCCCAAGGATTGGGAGACCGATCAGGAGGTCCGCTGGTGCCCCGGCTGCGGCGATTATGCGATCCTCAAGGCGATGCAGCGGACCATGCCCGAATTGGGCGTGACGCCGGAAAACACCGTGTTCATCTCGGGCATCGGCTGCTCGTCGCGCTTTCCTTATTACATGGAGACCTACGGCTTCCACACCATCCACGGTCGCGCACCGGCGGTGGCGACGGGGGTCAAGCTCGCCAATCCGGACCTCGA
Source organism: Sphingomonas antarctica (assembly GCF_965137005.1). Classification (NCBI taxonomy): domain Bacteria; kingdom Pseudomonadati; phylum Pseudomonadota; class Alphaproteobacteria; order Sphingomonadales; family Sphingomonadaceae; genus Sphingomonas; species Sphingomonas antarctica. Next base: position 396,362 of record NZ_CBCRXM010000001.1, read on the forward strand.
CGTGTGGATCATCACCGGCGATGGCGACGCGCTGTCGATCGGCGGCAATCACACGATGCACCTCATTCGGCGCAATCTCGACTGCCAGTTCCTGCTGTTCAACAACGAGATTTACGGGCTGACCAAGGGGCAATATTCGCCGACCAGCCGCGTCGGCACGCGCTCGCCATCGACGCCGTTCGGTTCGGTCGATCGCCCGATCCGTCCCTGCGCCGTGGCCTTGGGCACCGGCGCGCGGTTCGTCGCGCGCGGGATCGACGTCAGCAAGAAATTGCCCGAAGTGCTCAAGGCCGCACACGCGCACAAGGGCACGGCGTTCGTCGAAATCTTCCAGAACTGCATCGTTTACAATGATGACGTGTTCGCGCCGTTCACCGCGCGCGAAAATGCCAGCGCGATGCAATTATGGCTCGAACACGGTCAGCCGATGCTGTTCGCGGGGGGCACCAAAGGCATCGCGGTCGATCGTCAGAAGCTCGAACTCGTCGTCACCGACGATCTGAGCCAGGTGCTGATCCACGACGTCAAGAACCGCTCGGTCGCGCACATGCTGATCGAAATGGTCGGTGATGGCATGCCGGTGGCGCTGGGCGTGCTCTATGACGATCCGCGCTCGACCTTCGAAAGCGCGGTCGTGGCACAGAATGCCAAGGTCTCGACCGGCCGCGCCGCCGATCTGCAGGCGCTGATCGCCAAGGGCCAGACCTGGCAGGTCGAGAAACAGCCCCACGTCATTTAGGCAGTGGCTGCTCTCACGATCCTCTGGTTCCGGCAGGATCTGCGCCTCGCGGACAACCACGCGCTCACCGCAGCAGCGGGCGAAGGACCGGTCCTCGCGCTCTACATCCTCGACGACGAAACGCCCGGCGATGACCGCATAGGCGGCGCACAACGCTGGTGGCTGCACCACAGCTTGACCGCCATGGGCAAAGCGATCGCAGCCAAGGGCGGCAAGCTGGTGTTGCGCAAGGGCAAGTCCGCGCAGGTCATCCGCGCCGTTGCCGACGAAGTGGGAGCATCGCGCATCCACGCGACGCGCCTCTACGAACCGTGGTGGCAGGATGCCGACGCCGACCTCGCCGACCATGTCGATCTGCAACTCCACGACGGCAATCATCTCGCCCCGCCGCGCGATATCCTGACCGGCAGCGGCGGGCGCTACCGCATCTTCACGCCGTTCTGGCGCGCGCTGCTCGACACGCTGCCGCCGCGCGATCCGTTGCCTGTTCCGCGCGCGATCGATTGGGGCGATGCCAAAAGCGACAAGCTGGACGACTGGCAATTGCTCCCGACCCGACCCGATTGGTCGCTAGGGTTCGATCTCTGGAGCCCCGGTGAAGACGGTGCGAAAGCCCGTCTGAAACGCTTCCTTGGTCATGTCGGCAATTACGACGAACGCCGCAACTTCCCGTCCGAACGCGGCAGTTCTGAACTGTCGCCGCACCTACATTTCGGCGAGATCAGCCCCGCGACAATATGGCACGCGCTCGACGGGCAATCGGGCCGCATGCCGTTCCTGCGCGAACTCGGCTGGCGCGATTTCGCCGCCAATTCGATGGACGTGTTCCCGAAGATCGCGCGCGAACAGGGCCGCTCGCTCGGGCTGCGATGGCGCGGCGGAAAGGCCGCGGACGACGATTTCCACGCCTGGACGCGCGGTCGCACCGGCTACCCCATCGTCGATGCCGGGATGCGTCAGCTGTGGACGACCGGCTGGATGCACAACCGCGTGCGGATGATCGCCGCCTCGTTCCTCATCAAACATCTGCTGATCGACTGGCGGCGCGGCGAGCGGTGGTTCTGGGACACGCTGGTTGATGCCGATTACGGCAACAACAGCGTCAACTGGCAATGGGTCGCGGGGACGGGCGTCGATGCCAGCCTGTTCACGCGGATCATGGCCCCGCTCGGTCAGTCCGGCAAATTCGATGCGGGCGACTATATTCGCCAATGGGTTCCCGAACTCGCCGCGCTGCACGATGACGTCATCCACGACCCTCACGGTTTGGACGCCGCACCGGCGGACTATCCCGAACCCTTGATCGGCCATCGCGAGGCGCGTGAGCGGGCGTTGGCGGCATACCGCGCAAGCCGATGAAGGGCGCGGCATTGCTACGCGGCGGGCGGCGCTTCCGCAGTGGCGGCGGCTTGGCTGCGTTGGTGGCACCGCTGTTCGCGCGTGTGCTCGATCATGTCGATGCAGGTCTCGTGGAAGGGCGGATCGAGGCGACCCTGCCAAACGGCACGCAGCGCATCCTCGGCAACCGCGCGCCCGGACCCGTGGCGATCGTCGATCTGCGCAGTTACCGCGCCCTCGTCCGCTTGTGGCGCGCGGGATCGGTCGGCTGGTACGTGGCGTGGGAGCGCGGTGAATGGGCCTCGCCCGATCCCGTGCCGTTGTTCGACCTGTTCATGCGCAACCGCGTGCCGCTCGGCCAGACGGCGCGCGCAGGGGGGCTGAGCCGCGCTACCAACCGCATGCTGCACTGGCTCCAGCGCAACACACCCAAAAACAGCCGCCGCAACATCGAGGCGCATTACGACCTCGGCAACGACTTCTATCGGCCGTGGCTCGATGCGGGGATGAGCTATTCGAGCGCGCTCTTCGGGCCGGGCGACACGCTCGAAGCCGCGCAGCATCGCAAGATCGCGGCTCTGCTCGACCGTGTGGAGGGCAAGACCTTGCTCGATATCGGCTGTGGCTGGGGTGCCGTCGCCGAAGTGGCAACGACGCGCGGGTTTGCCGTCACGGGCATCACCTTGTCGAGGGAACAGCGCGCTTACGCCGCTGATCGCGTGCCATCGGCGCACGTCTCGATCACCGATTACCGTGACGTCACCACTCAATTCGACGCCGTCACCTCGGTCGAAATGGTCGAGGCGGTGGGCCAGGACTATTGGCCCGCATGGATGGACACCGTGGCGCGCTGCCTCAAACCCGGTGGCCGCGCCGCGCTCCAATTCATCTCCATCGCCGACGATATCTTCGACCGCTACGCCGCCAACGCCGACTTCATTCAGACCTACATCTTCCCTGGCGGCCTGCTGATTTCCGAGAGCCGTTTCCGCGCCTTGGCGGACGCACGCGGATTGGATTGGCAGGATGAACACCGCTTCGGCCTCGATTATGCCGAAACCCTCAAACTCTGGCGCGAACGCTTCGACGCGGCGGCTGCGGCGAAGCTACTGCCACCGGAGTTCGACAATCACTTCATGAACTTGTGGCGCTATTATCTGATGTATTGCGAAGGCGGCTTTCGCGGCGGCGGCATCGATGTATTGCAGGTAACGTTGGTCAAAGCGTGAGGTCGTCACCCGGACGGAAGTCAGGATCCAATACCACTACGATCAGTCAGAGGACGAATGGACCCCCGATCAAGTCCGGGGGGTATAGCGATGATCGGATGATGAGGCACGTTTGACCACACCTCAGTGATAATTGGCGTGCACCGATCAACTCGTAAACTTCGTAAGACCTTGTCACTCACGTTGGCTTCGGGCGATGCGTCCGGCGTCTATACGGGACCCTGTGCTAGCACCATCTGCTTCCCATACAGGCGCCGATTATCCGAATTGAACTCGTATTTTACGTCGCAAAGAAGGTCATGTAGATCGACTAGCTTGAACGACACCGCGCGGTATTCGGAGTTACGCGAATTGGGCGTGGCGGTTGCTTCCATCTGAAATGCCATAAGCAGGTGGCGAGCATCATGGACGACTTTGAAGTCATCCGATGGAGATAAATAGAAGGATCGCATCGACGTATTCGCTGTGTCCGCACTGAAGATTTTGCATTCGAGATATGTCGGTCGTTCCGCAGCATCCCAAACAATAATGTCTGGATAACCGGTGGCCTTCAGACCGCCGCCCGCAGTCGCCGGTCGCACACAATGAAGACCCGCGTCGATAACCCCGCGCATGACATAGGGTTCAATGTCGTTTCCCACTTCATTCGGGCGTGGCCTCAGAATAGGCTTGTTGCGAACGGCTTCGCCGCATGATGCTGCGGCACTCGATAGCCTCGCAATTAAATCGGCGTCGTGCGGATCATCTTTATTAATGGGGATAATCGAGTGCTTCGCCAGCGACCGAACGACCGTTGAAAACGGAATGTTCTTGAGCGGCTGTAGAAGTTGCGCCAATGCAGCTTCGAGAATTTCGGCCCGCTCCCGATCATCCATTAAAGTCTCCTTGCAAGAATGATACGATTCGTATTCGTGCCCTTGGCATTATTATTTACCCCCCAAACATTCGCTGTCTTCGTAAACTCTTGGACATTAATTAAAACTAGCAAAGGTTCAAAGGCGAGACCGCGTATTGCTTCCAAAACGATTTTGTCCAATTCTACTTTACCGTTTCGAACTTCACCCACTTCAAACGCAACGTGTCCACCAGGACGGACAACCCGCTCTAGCTCTTCAAAAGTGCTACGAACGAAACTTTGCCAGCTTTCGGCCTTGCGATGCATGGCGATTTCAACGCCCCCGACGTCGATCCCGGCGAACCAACATCTCAACCAATTGTCCGCAGCGTATTGAACGATGTCTAGAAACGGCGGCGAAGTAACGACAAGATTGACGGATGCGGACGCAACGTCCGGAGTAGATTCAGCAGGTCCGGTGGAAAACTGCGCTGTTACTTTTGGCGGCACGCCATCCTTCAAGAGGCTGCGCGACTTCTTTAGTATGATTTCGGCAACATGCCGGCGCGGCGGAATCTGCCCCCGCTTCTCGTTTATCCTTATCTGCGCCTTGAGCGTGACAGCTTGGTTCGGAGGAAGTGAGTATACCGAAAAGAAGCCGGGCGAATGACCGGTCAATCGATTCAAGGCTACCATTCGTATCCAATCATCGACCGGATCGATTGAACCTTCGGCTTCGCGGCGCAGTAGATACTGCCGCAGCGCCATAATTTCGCGCAAGGTTTCTGGGTGATAAAATACTAGCAGTTCGTCGTCGTGCTCGTGAGTCGGTTGCCAATCGAGCAAGCGAAGTCGGTCGGCTATCGCTCCAATGGTCGGTGGGCAGATTCGTGGGCGACAAAGAAACTTACTTATCGGATTAACATCATTTCCGACTGGATCGCGGCCCATCAATGCTGCTTGAATCAGGGTTGTGCCCCGGCCCATGAATGGATCGTAAACCCTATCGCCTACCTCGGTTAAGCGTTTGATGAAAAACTCGGGCAGTTGTGCCTTGAAACAGGCGCGATAACTTACCTCTTGCAGGGGGTGCGCGTCCCTTTGACGGGCGGTCCAAAATTCGTTGTAAAAATATGGGACGTCCCCGTTATCAATCCGTTCGGTTCTTTTGCCTTCGTAGGTAAACGCCGAAAGCTGATCGACGATTGATCCAGCCGGGTGTTCGTAAAACAAATTTGCTTGTCGCATGGCCATTGCTGCATCGTAAGCATTCGACAGCATCAGGCAAACGCCAAAGGGTTGGATCAATCAATCAAGGGAGGGGCCGCCATGGCTGCGCTCACATTCACGTTCACCGCTCAAGAGATCGCTGCTATCAATATCCCAGCCAACGGGCAGGGCGGGTTCCAAAGCCTGATCCGGACGTTGCAAGCGCAGCTAAATCCGGCAACGGGCACAATGGTGTTAACCGATGCACAAGTCGGGCGTGTCGTTCGCTACATGTCTTACCGACCGGGCGGTTTTGAAGGGCGGCTGGCTGCGGCGTTGCGTCGTCAGCTTCATATTTTCATCGACTAAAAGCCTTTGATCCGAGGCAACAACATTTCTTTGCCGGTGCTGCCCCTGTTCTGCTTACGCTGGTGCCGTAGGCAAATCAGTCGCTAAATTGTCTATTTATGGTAACGCGGGTGGGGACTCTTTAGTAGCGCGACAACGTTCGAGCTTCCGGCGCAAATTCGACGCGTCGATACCATGCCGTCGAGCGACGGGCCGCAACCCCTCACGGCTCACCTCGTCCGCTAGGCGATGCAATTTCGCTTGGCGATCATTGCCGACCTTCAGCCGTAGCGCGAGCGCAGCGGGCAGCTTCGCCGCAACCGTGCGCGCCAACGTGTCGCCGCCCCGGCAATCGCCCCCGCTCGCAAGCGCCTTCAACTGACCAACAGACAGGCCGAGCATTGTTGCAGCTTCCCGCTCGCCACAAACGGTAATCAAAGCTGTCAGTTTTTCAGCAACGTCGGCACGCTCGCAAGCGGCGACGCCGTAGGTAATTTCGCTATCGATGCGTAGCCCAATCGCAGCTTGCTGCTCCCAATCGTGCGATTCTTTACCGATATGTTTGACGCTAGCGACCGCGACATGCCGTCGCCTTGTCGTTCCCATGTCTGTCCAATCGCCGTTCAAAAATTTGCCCTCAGGCTGGATATGATATTGCGCGAGCGCATCGGCATAGAATTTGAGCGACGCCGGATTGATCGCATCGCCAGTCTCGCGGTCGAAGGCTAGAGCCAGCGCCTTGTCAAAATCCTTATCGAACGGCGCAATCGGTTTCGTGGCGCTGGCGCGCTTGCGCCCGCCCCGTTCCGCGCTGCCAATAATGCGCTCAGCCCAAGGGTAAGAACCTTGCATCATCGATAGCAGGAAACCGAACGGCTTGACCTGATCGCGATAGGGCCGGTCAAGATTGTATGTCTTAAACCATCGCAGCAATTCGGGCGTAGTCGCACCGTAGCGGCTGATCGCGGGTTTGCTGAGCGCCGGGTGATAGTCGCGTCGCACTTGATCGGGACGTCCAGAAAGCGCGGCTGAGACGATCACATGCCACAAGTCGCAGTGCCAACGCTCGATACCGCTGCCCAAAACTGATTTGTCGGGCGTCAGGAAATGGGCGGGTGCATCATCGTAGCCGTAGGGCGCGAGCAAATGGCCGAGCCCGTGCGCCGATACTTTTCGCATGATCGGCGTTCCGTCGCTTGCGAGATTGAATAGCGCGTAGCGTTTGGACGATATGGCAAGGCAGTAAAGCGGGTGCGCTTCGCCGGTTTCCAGCGATGCGTTCACTTTCTCGATTTGCAGGATCGAACCGGCAAAGTCGTAAGGATTGAGCGGAGCGAACCAATCGACCACGCCCGCAACGCGCTTTGCAAAGTCGGCACCCGCCATCTCTGCGGGCTTCGCCAACGCCATGCTATCGGTATCGCAAAACGTCCATTCTAGTCCGCTGTCAGTCGCCAGCGTTTCGGCAATCGCCAGCATCAAGCGCGCCGCGCCGGTTATCAGCGTTCCCAACAGCGGGTGAAAATACGTCCCCGGATTTTCAGCCTTCAAAGTCGCGAAGCTGAATGGTGCGGCGGTCGTGCTATGCACCGTGGTTTTGACGGGCTGGTGATGCTCGTCCACATTTTGCTCGATATAGATGCCATAGCTCGTCGCGTTGGCGGCAATTTTGAGGGCATTCTGTTCGGTATCGAGTGCGGCCTTTGCATCGCCGGTCGCGCTATCGCGCTCGCCCTTGATCGACTGGCGCAGCTCGATCACGCGCTTGAAAAAGTCGTCTTCGTTCGGATCGACACAATAATCGGGATTGCCGCCAATCAGGATCGGCAAAAGTCCAACTTGCCGTTCCCCGGCGTCGAAGCGGACAGCTTCGACAATTTGCGGAACCTTGCCACTCAGCAATTTGGCCGCGATGCAATCCGCGAGCGTAAACCACATCGGCGTATCGGCGCTCAGATAGTTTGCGCCAATCGTAGCTTGCACGTCCCCGTTATACGCGGCGCGAACCGGAAAAATGTCGCCATCGGGAATGACACGAACCAAGGTTGTGAGTTGCCGCCACGTTGCTTGCGATTGCAGTGCGGCTAGATCGACCGTTTTGAGAAAAGTTTGCGTCTCAGCGGTCGCGTCCCGCCAAGTCATGTCTTTGGCGATGACAAACTGCCAAAGGCCCATAAGGGTGCAGACGGTTGGATACATCGACAAGAAATCGGTCAAAATCACTTGCCGAATTTCGCGCCGTATCCGCACTTCGGAACGACCACCGAAATAGCTGCCCATAATGTTGGCGAGTAGCTGGCGCGGCACGTCGGGTTGAGCTTTGCGCCAAGGCATGACGCCCATCTCGCGCAAATAGCCTTTGCCGATGCTCGCTTCGCTATAGACTTTTTCGGCGATGGTTTGGCTCAGCCCAAGCCGGTCGAAGCGCGTCAGCAATTCGGCATAGCACTCCCATGTCGCTTGCACGTCGCGCACCGCGTAGCGCGCCATGTCGTCGGTGATCGGCCCGTCGAAATCATCGAAATCGAGTTTGGGATTTTCGACCTTCAAAAACTTAGAGAGGCTCGCCAGTGAAAACCCTCGCGCGAATAGCGCCCCAGCCAGCGTTTTTACGTCGATGAAATGGCCGCGCCGAACCGGCGTCTCCAATCCACGCCGCCGATGCCCGCTTGCCGATCGCTGGCGCATGGTGGCGGCGAAGCCAATCGAAGCGGCCCGCCGCGACATATGTTGGACGCGGACGTGCGGGTAAATTTTCTGATCGGAAAGCGTGAACGTGAAGCCGGGTCGCCCGCGCATCCGCGCCGTGCCATGCTTGATCGCCAGCCGCGATATGTCGAAGGGTAGGTTGAAGCCGACAATGGTGGCGCGCACCGCATAGGCGCGAGCGAAAAACACGTCGTCCACAAAGCCTTCGCGCGTCCGCAATTTAAGGCCGTTGGCGCTGGCATGATTGCTGAGCGTCGCCAATTCGTCCGGCGTCACCCCTTCGGGATCGTAAAACAATCCGGCCTCGATCAACGAGCCGGAATTGCGAAGCTGATACGCTCCGAACCTGAGCGCCTGCCCCGGATGCGTTGTCGTCTCGCAATCGAATATGAGTGTCCATGACGACGCACCAAGCGGTTCGCGACGTTTGCCACCTTTCGGCGCGGCATTCGGATCGGGAATGTCGCTGAATTGTGGACCGGCAAAACAGCGCAATGCGACTGCCAAGTGATCGGTGATCGGGGGCGCGTTCATATTGCGTCTCCCGTTGGCGCGGCACGTTCGATCAAGGCCCGTCCGAACTCATAGAGCCGGTCGATGATCGCGCGGAGCATGTCAGCAAGGCCGAGCAAAAATCGCCCGATGGCGTGAAGCGACGCATCGGCGTTCGGATCGAACGCCGGATGATCCTTTTGTTCGTCGCTCCGGCGACGATGGCAGTTGCGGCAAACGATCACGGTTGTTTCATCGCAGCCAAAGTCGGCGACATGGTGCAGCTCCAGGCACCGCCAATCGCCTTCGCCGCACGTCGCGCATTTAGGTTCGTTCGTGCCGAGTTGTTCAAGCCGCCGCTGCTTGCGGCGCTCGCGTGCAAAATCACTGTCTGTCAATTTAGCCTCCTATGAAATGAGCCGGTAAATTTCGTGAAAGACGCCCTCGCCTGAGGCGGCGATGCGGTGCAGCGCGTTCGGATCGGTTTCGAGCGGATGGCGTTTGCCCTTCGCATCGGTCACTTCGCGGCCCGCGAAAGGCGCGAGCAATTCGATTTCGTTTGTGCGGATGAATTCGCCGACGGCGGCTAAGTGCCGCCCATTGAGCGATGCCTGATCGAAGTCAGGCAGTCGCAGCTCGCGAGCTTCGCCGCGCGTATAGACGGTCATTTCGCGGTGGCGGTTATCAGTGATTTTGAGCGACGCGCCCCGGCCCACGACTTCAACCGTCTCGCGTAAGAAGCGCCGAAACCGCTCAGGTGCGACGTTGACCGACTTTGCCGCCAACTCACGATTGCCGATGCGCCGGAACTCGCGAAGCGCGGCCTCTAGCTTATCGTCAATTACGCCGCTCTGGCGTGGACGCCGTGGCGTTTCGCCAGTTCGGGCGTGGCCGCTGACCTGACCCCCAACCTTCATCCGGTTACGATTAGAGTCTCGGCGTTGTTGTTGCGCATGAGCGCGGGTTGAGCAATGGCCTGCGCAGCGGAGCCCGTAGGGCGTAGCGAAGCAGGCCATTGC